>DASPGI010000129.1:0-5388 GCA_035620695.1 Alphaproteobacteria bacterium | reverse complement strand
GGACAGTCGAGCTTAGCGGTCTGGTGATTGAGGGCCAACCGCAACCGTCCGCACCTTCGAGGAGCGCGCCGGCGAAGCTTAGCGGTCTGGTGATTGAGGGCTAACCGCAACACGCCGAAGGTGCGGCCCGCCACCTTGCCGAGCTTAGCGGTCTGGTGATTGAGGGCCAACCGCAACAATGAGCTGCGGGCGCTGACCGATGTCGCGAGCTTAGCGGTCTGGTGATTGAGGGCCAACCGCAACTCAAGAGCGCCGGCGGAGCCGCCGCCTTGAAGCTTAGCGGTCTGGTGATTGAGGGCCAACCCGGCGACGTTGATGCCGGTGCCAATCTCACAAGAAACGCCCAATTGCGTCGCGGGGGGGGGTTGCATTGCAAATGGCGCGCTAAGAAATCCCCGCCCCGGGCGACCGGGACGGGGTGTCGGTAGTTGCAGGTCGAAATCGTTGCGGCTGTCTGGCGACGAGGGGCCGCCGGTCGCTTGGCCTCGGGCCTCCACCCTAGACCGAATAATACATCTTGAACTCGATCGGATGGGGCGTGTGTTCGAAGGCGTATTGCTCTTCCCATTTCAGGTCGAGATAGGAATCGATCAGATCATCGGAGAAGACCTCGCCCTTCTTCAGGAACCCGCGATCTTCTTCGAGATGGCCGAGCGCCTCGCGCAGGGAGCCGCACACCGTCGGCACGCCCGCCAGCTCCTCGGGCGGCAGATCGTAGAGGTTCTTGTCCATCGGATCGCCCGGATGGATGCGGTTCTCGATCCCGTCCAGGCCCGCCATCATCATCGCCGCGAAGGCGAGATAGGGGTTGGCGGACGGATCGGGAAAGCGCACCTCCACGCGCTTGCCCTTGGGGCTCGCGACATAGGGGATACGGCAGGAGGCCGAGCGGTTCCGCGCCGAGTAGGCCAGCAAGACCGGCGCCTCGAAGCCGGGGATGAGGCGTTTGTAGCTGTTGGTCGAGGGGTTGGTGAAGGCGTTCAGCGCCTTGGCGTGCTTGATGACGCCGCCGATATAGTACAGCGCCAGCTCCGAAAGATCGGCATAGCCGTTGCCGGCGAAGAGCGGCGTCGAACCCTTCCACAAGGATTGATGGGTGTGCATGCCCGAGCCGTTGTCGCCCATCACGGGCTTGGGCATGAAGGTCGCCGTCTTGCCATAGGAATGGGCGACATTCTGGATGACGTACTTGTAGACCTGGAGGTTGTCGGCGGTCTTGACCAGCGTGTCGTAGCGGATGCCGAGCTCGTGCTGGCTCGGCGCCACCTCGTGATGGTGTTTCTCGACCGGCAGGCCCATATCGGCCATGACCGTCAGCATCTCGGCACGCAGATCGGATGTCGCATCGACAGGCGGCACAGGGAAGTAACCGCCCTTGGCCAGCGGCCGGTGGCCGTGATTGCCTTCCTCGTACTTCTTGCCCGAGACATAGGGGCCTTCCTCGCTCTCGAACTCGAAGAAACTGCGATTCTGGCTGACCTCGTAGCGCACATCATCGAAGACGAAGAATTCCGCCTCCGGCCCGAACAAGGCCCTGTCGGCGACGCCGGTGGACTTCAGATATGTCTCGGCGCGCTTTGCGATCGAGCGCGGATCTCGCGCATAGGGCTGGCCGGTGGAAGGTTCAACGACATCGCAGAAGAGGATCAGCGAGGGCTGCGCGGAAAAGGGGTCCATCACCGCCGTCGCGCAGTCCGGCATCAGGATCATGTCGCTCTCGTTGATCGCCTTCCATCCGGCGATCGAGGAGCCGTCGAACATGATGCCCTCGCTCAAGGACTCTTCGTCGATGGTGCGCACCGCATGGGCGAGGTGATGCCACTTGCCGCGCGGATCGGTGAAGCGCAGATCCACATGCTTCACCTCTTTTTCTTTGATCAGGTTCAGAACCGTTTTCATGTCCGACATGGGATGTTCCTAGCGGTTGAGGAATGCAGCGTCGCGCCCCGCCGATGCCGTCATACGGCCTCCGAGCCCCGCTCGCCGGTGCGGATGCGGATGGCCTCGTCGATGGTCGAGACGAAGATCTTGCCGTCGCCGATGCGCCCCGTATGCGCGGCCTGCATGATGGCCTCCACGGCGCGCTCCAAGAGCGCCTCCTCCACGACTACCTCGATCTTCACCTTGGGCAGGAAATCGACGACATATTCCGCGCCGCGATAGAGCTCGGTATGGCCCTTCTGGCGGCCGAAGCCCTTGGCTTCGAGCACGGTGATCCCTTTGATGCCGACCTCGTGAAGAGCTTCCTTCACCTCGTCCAGCTTGAAGGGCTTGATGATCGCTTCGATCTTCTTCATGGGCGGAAATCCACCGGTGGAGGCTTCGGGGCAGAGACCAGGGCAGGGGCCTGGCGGGCTCATGCCCTGTTATGCACGAACCGTGCCAATTCCCAGGCCGCCTTCCGACGGGCGTCGCGCTCTTCAATCCGGTCGGGGTCTGCCCAGGATTTAGCCTGGATGCCCAATTAGTGGGCAGGAGTTTCGGGGATCGATTCCATCGTGCCCTCCAGAGTGAAGAGCTCCTGCGGGCGGCCGACGCCCCGAAGCGCAAAGCGGCCGACCGAGACGAGCCGCGCCCGGTCCGGCGGTTTCGCCGCTGCGGCGAAGGCCGAGGAAACCAGCACCTCGCGCTCGGCCGAACGGCAAAGCGCGGCGATGCGGCTCACCTCGTTCACGGCCGGACCGACAGCGGTGAAATCGAGCCGGTCGGAGCTGCCGATATTGCCGTAGAAGACGTCGCCGATGTGAAGCCCCAGATAGACCTGGGTGACGGGGAGCCCGGCCGCCGCGCGGCGCTCGTTGAGGGCCGCGATGCGCTGGCGGGCGAGCGCTTCGGCCTCAAGCGCGCAGCCACAGGCCGCTCCCGGGTCCTCGGCCTTGAACAGGGCAAGGGTGCCGTCGCCGATCAGTTTCAGCACGTCCCCGCCGGCCTCATGCACCGCCGAGATCACCGCCTCGGCATAGTCGTTGAGCAGGGGAATGACCTGCTCGGGCGGGGCGGTGTCGGTGATACGGGTGTAGCCGCGCAGGTCCGAATACCACAGCACCGCACCGATCCAGTCCGCCACGCCACGCGCGATCCGGCCGCTGAGCACGCGACGTCCGGCATCGCGGCCAAGATAGGTCTCGACCAGGGTTTCCGCGATACGGGCAAGCGAAGCCGATTTCATCGCCAGCGCCAGGGACGGCATCAGACGGCAGAGCGCGCTCGCCTGATCGTCGGTCAGCCCCTCCGGCGCATCGGACGCCCAGGAAGAGTAGACGCAATCCATCTCGCCGATCACGCCGTCGGCGGCAAACCGGTGCATCATGGCCATATAGTCGGTCATACCCTCCGCGCGCAGCTCCTCGAGCATCAGGAAATCGGCCGGATCGCCGCGGGCCAGATTGCGCCGCAAGAGCGAGCCGCCGGTCTCGATCAGCCGATAGAAGGGGCTGCGCCGCCAGACCTCTTCCGTATTGCTGTTCGCGCCCGTGCGCCCGTATTCGCTGACGGCGCTGAGGTCGGTGCGGTCGCGGTGCCAGCGAAAGATGCGCCCTTCGTGGATCGGGTGCAGCGTGTCGATGCCCACGATGGCGCGCATCAGCGGAATCCCGGCCGCACCCAACCGCTCGCAGAAGCCGCGCAGCAGGTCGGGCTCGGAAATGCCGGCCAGGCCTGCTTCGATCACCCAGGTTCCAATCTCGACGGACCGTTCTAAAGTCATGCTCAGTATTGCTCAGCGCGACGCGGAAAACCCCTCGCCCCGCGAGAGCGACGCGAGCGCGGGACGAGGGAAGCCGAGCGCAGCGAGGCGGGTGAGGCAAATCAGGAAAACCCGTACCCGGCTCGGACTAGACGCCCTCGTCGACCTCTCCCGCAGTGCAGTGCGGGAGAGGTGAATAAGCACCTCTTGCAGCGCTACTCCGCCGCCTTCGGCAGTTCCCTCAGCCAGCCATCCATGCGGCGAATGGCTTCGCGGATATTCTCCGTCGAGTTGGCGTAGGAGAGGCGCAAATAGCCCTCGCCGTAGCTGCCGAAGCTGGTGCCGGCGACCGTGGCCACACCGGCCTCCTCAAGCAGGCGGCGCTCGAACTCCCTGGCCTTGAGGCCGGTGCCCGAGATGTTCGGGAAAGAATAGAAAGCGCCGCCCGGCTCAACGCATGAGACGCCCGGCAGCTTGTTCAACTCCTCCACCACCACCTTGCGGCGGGCGTCGAAGGCCTCGACCATCTTGCGCGCTCTGTCTTGCGGACCTTCCAGCGCGGCGATGCCGGCGAACTGCGTCGGCGCGTTGACGCAGGAATGGCAGTTGATGGCAAGCCGGGTTGCCTGCTCGATCAGCGCCTTCGGCCAGACCGAGAAACCGAGCCGCCAGCCGGTCATCGCATAGGTCTTGCTCCAGCCGTCGAGCAGGATAGTGCGCTCACGCATGTTCTCGTAGCCAAGCAGCGTCACATGCTCGCGGCCGTCATAAACCATCTGGCTGTAGATCTCGTCGCTCATCACCGCGACGTTGGGGAACCGTTCGAGCCCGGCCACGAGCCGGTCCCATTCGGCGCGCGGCACAACCCCGCCCGTCGGATTTGCAGGCGAGTTGATGATGATGAGGCGCGTGCGCGGCGTGATCCGCGACAACACATCCTCGGCCGAAAACGCGAAGCCGTTCTTCTCCAGAAGCGGGATCGGCACCGCCTCGGCGCCGCTGAAATTGATCGCGCTCTCATAGATCGGGAAGCCGGGGTTCGGATACATGATCTCCGCTCCCGCCTCGCCGAACATTAGAATTGCGAAGAACATGGTGACCTTGCCGCCGGGCACGATGAGAACGCAGCCCGGATCGACGGAAACACGATAGCGGCGGTGGAGGTCCGCTGTGACTGCCTCGCGCAGCTGCGGAATGCCGTTGGCAGGCGTATAGCCATGCTGACCATCGCGCAGCGCCTTGATCGCGGCTTCGACGATATGGGGCGGCGTCAGGAAATCGGGCTGGCCGATGCCCAAATTGATGATGTCCTTGCCCTTAGCCTCCAATGCCTTGGCGCGTGCCAGGACCTCGAAGGCGGATTCTGTGCCGAGCCGGGACATGGCCTGGGCAAGCTGGAGCATGGCCGTCTTCCTCATGAACGTGGCGGACGCAAGGCGGCCGTATATGACCCACGGGCCCACCGGTCCTTCCCACTGCAAACGCCGCTAACTATCAGTTTTCCGCCGGGTTTTGCGGGCGCAAGCGAGGGAGCGGCGCTTGACGCTCAGCGTCGCCTTGGGCTACCAACAGGTCCGCGGGCCGGTCCGGCATCCTTTGCGACGGGCCCCGGCAATCTCCCTGCGGCGGGCGTAGCTCAATTGGTTAGAGCACCGGGTTGTGGTCCCGGGGGTTGTGGGTTCGAGTCCCATCGCTCGCCCCAT
>DASPGI010000128.1:0-6065 GCA_035620695.1 Alphaproteobacteria bacterium | reverse complement strand
GCTTACGGCATTGCCATCATTGCGGTTGCCATCGCGACGCTGATAAGGCTGGCGAGCGACACATATCTACCCGGGGGCCTTCCTTTCATTACTTACTTTGGAGCCGTCGCCGCAGCCACTTTGCTAGGTGGGTTTGGACCTGGCACCGCTGCCGCAGTCCTCTCGGCTCTTGTTGCGTGGTTCGTGTTTTTTCCGCCACCACTTCAATTTGTACTTACCGGGTCACAGGTCCTCGCTCTATCCTTTTTCATCCTCTTTTCCATGTTGTTGGTGGCAATTATTACTGCACTTAACCACGCCATCGACCGGTCCTTAGCGCTGGAGGAGAGTCTCGATATCGAGATCGAGCGATGCCGCCGAGCCGAACGAGATTCACGGCGCCTCGCGGCGATTGTCGAATCCTCCGACGATGCGATCATCGCCAAGGACCTAGATGGCATCATCACCAGCTGGAATAAGGGCGCAGAGCGACTCTACGGCTATACCGCCGAGGAGGTGGTGGGGCAGCCGGTAACCATCTTGATACCAGCAGACCGGCGTGATGAAGAACCCACAATTCTTGAACGGCTGAGACGTGGAGAACGCATCGACCATTATGAAACGGTGCGCCAGCGCAAGGACGGCACACTTGTCGACATTTCACTGACGGTGAGCCCCATCATTGAGGCTGACGGAACAATCATCGGAGCATCGAAGATCGCCCGCGAGATTAGCGAGCGCAAACGCGCTGCCGAGCAGAAGGACATTTTGATTAGGGAGATGAGCCATCGCGTCAAAAATGCATTCGCAGTGATGGGCGGAGTAGTAGCGATGAGCGCGCGCGCTGTCGCCATACCCGAAGCCATGGCGCGCGACATACAGGACCGGCTAGCCGCGCTTACCCGCGCTCATGATCTTACGCACCCCGGTATAATCGATTCGCAGACCACGACAGCCGAGCCGACGAGTTTTCACGGTCTGGTGCGCGCAATTTTTGCGCCCTTTCTCGAGTCAGAGGTCGCTGAACGTTTGACCATTGAGGGACCGGACATTCCAATCGCCGAGAAATCAGTAACAGGTTTAGCCCTGCTAATACACGAGCTCGCAACCAACGCCGTTAAATGCGGCTGCCTCTCATCCACGCGCGGGTCCGTTCACTTGGAACTGTCGGTTAATGACGGCCAGCTTGCGGCCAGATGGGTCGAGGCGGGTGGACCTGTGATCAATGGTGCGCCTCAGCACCAAGGATTCGGCAGCATGCTCGCCCGCCGCATCGTGACAGGCCAATTTGGTGGTCAATTGATGTACGACTGGAAGCCTGAAGGTTTAGTCGTCAGCCTTTCAATTCCCGTAGAAAGACTGGCAAATTAATCTTAGCAGCTCGGTCTGAAATTCGTTACTTGCCCGGACGCGCCGGCGTCTGCTCATGGCACTTAGCAGACATCAATACCGACGCTGAACGTGTCCGCTTTAGGAGTAAAGCGGACTCTTTCTCATTCCAACTTTGTCCGATTTAGCTACCCGTTATTATCCTTCTAAAGTTGGAATGCTCATTGATTTCGCTGAAAAAGTACCCCGCTTCCCAAGCTACGGGCGTGGGTTCGATCCCCATCGCCCGCCCCAATCTGGTTCCGATTCCGCGCAACTTTAGCCGGGTCACCGGCGTTGTTCTCATGGCAATGCCAGGAAAACGCAATGAGTGACCCGAGCGGCTGGTTGTGGCTGATGCTGGGTGTGCTTGGCGTCGGCGGACTTGCCGTCGCAATTGCCTATGGCAACGCGCTGTGGAGCCGCCGCCGTAGGGATTTCGCCACGCGGCAGAAGCGAGAAAAGACCGTGCGCGAGAACTACCGGCGCGGCGGATAGCGCAGTCAGCATTCAAATCAGGAGGATTGCAAATGTTGGGCTTGGCCAGGGCTGAGCGGAAGGCGACAAGATTGGTCAGAGACAATTTCGATCTGGACGACCTCTACGACCAACTCGACTCGCTACGCAGCTACGTGAACGAGCTCTCGGCAAGCGCAGGCGAGGGTGCCAGCCGCCGCTATGCCCG
Source organism: Alphaproteobacteria bacterium (assembly GCA_035620695.1). Taxonomy (GTDB): domain Bacteria; phylum Pseudomonadota; class Alphaproteobacteria; order JAREAF01; family JAREAF01; genus JAREAF01. The sequence continues at coordinate 4,033 of DASPGI010000128.1, read as the reverse complement.
CGCCCGCGACTATGCCGCCGACGCCGCGCACGAGGCGGAAGAGACTATGAAGGACAATCTGGCCGCCTCGCTGATCCTGGCGGTCGGTCTCGGCGTGGTGGTCGGCTACTTCCTGCGCCGCGGGACTGAATAGACTGCGAGCTCAGCGCGCGAGCTTGACCGCGCCGGTATAGAGCGCGCCGCCGAGCACGCAAGGCAGCGCGATATAGGCCTGACCCAAGGCGGAGGCCGCCACGCAGCCGGTGGCGATGGCGATCGAGCCTGCGGTGGCGCCCTTGGTCATGCCGGCTTCATTCGACATTTGCGCCCGCTGCGCGTCCTCGATGGCGCCGAACTGATCCTTGCGGATCTTCTCCGACTCGAAAATCTCGGCGGCCTCGATCACGTCCTTCAGCGGCTTGGCGATTTCCTTGGGCTGGCGCTCATATTCGGCGCGATACAGGTTGATCAGCTCGCGGTCCCGCTCGGCATAGGAGGCGAGCGTCCATTTCGCCGTGCCGCCGGCGGTGATCTTGTCGAAGGCGGAAGGGTCGCTGCCCCAGCCGGTGAAAATCTTGCGGAAGGAGAATTTGCTGTCGGACTTGTTTTTCGACCAGCGCAGCGCCTCCATGATCCTGACCACCGGCGTATGCTGGCCGGTGGCGACGTAATAGCCCCACAGCGCATAGATGCCCGGCGAGCCGCCGTGCTCGAGGGGAAGCTCCATCAGGGTCGGCCGCTTGCCGGCCAGGAAGTCGTCGATCAGCGGGCGGCGCAGCGGCATGCGAGCGGAGTTCTTCTCAAGCAGCTCGCGCCAATCCGGCCGGCCGGAATAGGCGATGGCCCTGATGATCACCGCCTGCTCCTTGTCGGGCATGGGGAACATTCGCGGGATCATGCCCGGCCCATCCTTCGGATTTGAGCCGAGCACGCCGGCGATGAAGCCGGTGCAGAACCAAGACTTCTCCTCGTCGCCGAGCAGACCGTATTGGCGCATGGCATGGACCGCGGCCGGCACGCGGGTGGGAGCCTTGTTCTTGCGGTAGTTGGAGATCCAATCCATCAGCTGCTCGACCGAAGCGAAGCCGCCTTGCGGTGCTGGCGCGGCAGCTTCGTCCTCAAGCCTAGTCGGCGCTGGTGGCCGCAAGGTCGTGTAGCGCTCGATTGGCACTTCCACCGGCGCGGCATGGGCGGCGGCCGACGATGGGGCCGCGGGCGTTGGCTCGGGGGTCGACTGCTCGGCTCGCGGGGCCGGGGCGGAGCTTTCTGCTTGCACCGGCGGGATGTCCAAATCCAGCGCGGGCGCGAGCCGCTGCGGCGCAGGCTGCTTGGCAACCGAAACGCTGTTTTGCGCGGCAGACGGCAGGGTTAACGCGGCAACGCCAAGCGAGGCGAGCGCAATGAAGGCGAGACAGCGCAGCATGCCATCAGCTTCCTTCCCCCGGCCCCAGAAGTGCTGACGATTACGCGGACATGGTTAATGGCGGCGTGCCCCAAGTTCCGCCCGGAACGCCACGATTTTCCGGCGTTTCGTGGCTTTTTGAGGGCCGGAGGGTTAACCATAAGGAAGGATTAACGCGGGCTTGCGGGACCTTCGCCGCCCGAAAGTCCGGCCGTCCTCCCGACTCGCGGTGCAGAAGGACGGCCGGTGGCCTCGCTAGGCGCCGCTAGGAAGCGCCCGATTTCAAGCTGGCGAGGTCGATCACGAAGCGATAGCGCACGTCGTTCTCGAGCATGCGTTCATAGGCCCGGTTGATCCCCTGAATGGGGATCACCTCGACATCGGCGGCGACATCGTGGGCCGCGCAAAAGTCCAGCATCTCCTGGGTCTCGCGTATGCCTCCAATCAATGAGCCGGCAAGGCGCCGCCGCTTCATGATGAGGGGAGAGGCCGAGAGTGGCGTCGGATCCGGAACGCCCACCAGCACCATGATGCCGTCGCGGCGAAGCAGGTTGAGATAGGCGTTGTAGTCGTGCCGCGCCGACACCGTATCGAGGATAAAATCGAAGCGGCCCGCGTGCTCGGTGAACACCGTCTCGTCCTTGGTGACGAGGAAGTCGTCGGCGCCGAGCGCGAGCGCGTCGTCGCGCTTGCCGGGCGAATGGCTGAGCACCGTGACATGCGCGCCCATGGCGTGACCGAACTTGACCGCCATGTGGCCCAACCCGCCCAGACCGACCACCGCGAGCTTGTCGCCTGGCGCGAGCCCGAAATGCTTGAGCGGCGAATAGGTGGTGATGCCGGCGCAGAGCAGCGGCGCCGCGCGCTCCAGGGGAATACCTTTGGGGATCGACAGCACATAATTCTCGTCGACGGTGATGCGGGTCGAATAGCCGCCATAGGTTGGCGTCTTACCGTCGCGCTGATAGCCATTGTAGGTGAGCGTCATGCCGAGTTCGCAATATTGCTCCTCGCCTTCGCGGCAGGCGGCGCAGCGGCGGCAGGAATCGACGAAGCAGCCGACGCCGACGATATGGCCCGGCTTCCACTTCTTGACGTGATCCCCGACCTTCACCACCCGGCCGACAATTTCGTGCCCGGGTACCATGGGAAAAATCGAGTTGTTCCACTCGTCCTTCACCTGGTGAAGGTCGGAGTGACAGACGCCGCAATAGAGAATGTCGATCAGAAGGTCGTGCGGGCCAGGTTCGCGCCGCTCGATGGACCAAGGCGCCAGCTCGGTGTTGGCCGCCATCGCGGCATAGGCCGGGGTCTTGAGCGTGGCGGTGGACGCAACAAGGGTATCCATGACTACTCCACTTGCTGAGGATGGGGTCGACCCATCCTAACGGCCAGCCCGGCCACCCGGTTTGCGGCATCGCGGCGCGCTGGGGCGAACGCATTGCCGCACCGGCATGGACGATTTCGTGACTTTTGGCCGTGCGCCCAGCCTCTAGCGTCCCGCTGGCATTGGGCCTCGCGGCCAGCGAAGCCCTCGCATCTCCTGGGCCCCTTTCTCCTTGAACTTAAGATGGGTGCTTTCGTATCATCATTCCAATCGATTATATCAATGACCAGTATCGACCATGCTAATTTGAGTCGGCTCGACCTCAATCTTTTGGTCGCATTCGATGCCCTTTTGACCGAGCGCAGTGTCACGCGCGCGGCGGCTCGGATTGGGCTCGGCCAGTCGGCGATGAGCCATAATCTGTCGCGTCTCAGAACGCTGTTCGGCGATGAACTTCTCACTCGCGGGGCGGAAGGCATGCGGCCGACGCCGCGGGCGCTCGCCCTTGCCGATCCCGTACGGGTCACCCTGGCGCAGATTCAGGCAGCGGTGCTGCAGCGCGAAGCCTTCGACCCGTCGACTGCGGAACGCGCCTTCAGGGTGGGACTTGCCGATTCCATAGAGGTCGCACTGATACCGGGCCTGTTGGCTCGCTTGCGCAAAGTGGCGCCTTCGGTTTCCTTGCGGCTCAGGTCGATCAATCGCGCCAGCGTCCTGGAGGAACTCGATACCGGCAAGCTCGATCTCGGTATCGGCGTGTTCGATCAGGGGCAGATTTACCACAAACGGCGGCCGCTCTATACCGACGACTTCCTGTGCCTGTTCAATCCAGCGCAACTGAACTTCACCGCCCCGATCTCTCTCGAAGACTATTTGAGCGTGCCGCATCTCTTGACTAGCCTGACCGACGACGCCCATGGCGCGGTCGACGAAGCATTGGCCAAGCTGAAACTGAAGCGGACGATCGCTCTCACCACGCCCGGCTTCCTCGCCGTGCCCTTCGTCGTGCGCCGGGCCCCGGTCATCACCACCATGCCGTCGCGGCTTGCGCGCTATTTCGCCGAGGCGTTCGAACTGGCGACGAGCCCGGCACCGATCGAGTTGCCGACCTTCACCATCTCGCTGTTATGGCATGCGAGCTTCGACCACGACCCGGGGCATCTATGGCTGCGCCAAACGGTGTCCGGTCTCGCCTCTGAAGCCGGCCTCGAGCTTAAGAAGGCTCCGGCATCCGATGTGGACAACTTCTAATTGGCGGCACATTTCCGCGCTGTTGGGCCCATGATTGCGCCTGATCGATTCGCCCGGAGCGGGGATTGGCGAGA
>DASPGI010000127.1:0-16542 GCA_035620695.1 Alphaproteobacteria bacterium | reverse complement strand
GACGCCGCCTTTGACCGCCGCCGCCGTGCCGGTCGCAAGATCTTCCTTGTGGGTCAGGCCCGGTTCGCGGAAATGCACCTGCGAATCGATGAGACCCGGGAAGGCAGTCAGTCCCCGGATGCTGATTTCCTCGCGCGCCATGACTTCGCCGATGCGGCCGATAGCTGCGATCCGGCCCTCGGCAAGCGCAAGATCCGCCTCGATGATGCCCCACGGGGTGGCGATCCGCCCGCCCCTCAGGAGAAGATCGATCGGCTGCGGCATTGGCGGGCTTCCCTTCGGAAAATCTCGGGTCGGGTTGGTCATGCCAGCCCCAGGGGCCGGGGGCAAGCCCGTTCGGCAGACCTCCTTGCGGCTTGCAATTGGTTCGCGTGCACGCAATTTTTTCAACATGGATCTGCCGGTGCCAGCCCAAGCGACCGTCCTTCGCGATGTGGATCGTGGGATTGTCGCCGTTTCGGGAGAGGAAGCGCGCAGCTTCCTGCAAGGTCTCCTCTCCAACGATGTCATGCGGGTCTCGCCCGAACGCGTCGTCTATGCGGCGCTGCTGACGCCGCAGGGCCGCTATCTGCACGATTTCTTTATCGCGGCCGGGCCCGACGAAACGCTGTGGCTGGATTGTGAAGGAGAACGCCGCCAAGACCTGATTCGCCGCCTCACCGTCTATCGGCTGCGAGCCAAAGTCCGGATCGCCGATGTGAGCGAGGGCTTGGTGGTTCTGCGCCTGTTCGGAGCCGACGCGCTGGAGCGGCTTGGACTTCCCGCGGAGCCGGGGGCTGCACGGATGCTGGTCGGTGGCATCGTTTACGTTGATCCAAGATCGATGCGGCTGGGAGCCCGGGCCATTCTGCCCGCCGCCGCGGCAGACCTCTCCGCCGAACTCGGGTTTGCGCCGGGTCGTCCCGAGCAATATGACCGGCTGCGGCTGGCCCTCGGCGTTCCTGACGGCAGCCGCGATCTCGAGGTCGAGAAGGCATTGCCGATGGAAAGCCGCCTGGACCCTCTCAATGCCATCGATTGGCGGAAGGGCTGCTATGTCGGTCAGGAATTGACGGCGCGCATGAAGCATCGCGCACTGGTGAAAAGGAGCCTTTTTCCGGTGAGGATCGAAGGTCCGGCGCCGGAGCCGGGGACGCCCATCCTGCTCGATGGAGAGGAAGCGGGGGTGATGCGCAGCTCGCGGGAGGAATACGGGCTGGCATTGTTGCGGCTGGAGAAGGTGGAGCAGGCCAAAGGTCGGCCGCTTGCCGCCGGAGCGGCGCGCATTCGGCCTTGCCTCTGAAGCCGCGGCGCCTATTCGGCGCAACGCAGTTCCAGTCGCGACCAGACCCGGCTCAATCCCTCGACCAGAGCATCGATCATCGCGTCGTCGTGCAGCGGCGATGGTGTTAAGCGCAACCGCTCCCGATCTCAGCGAGCCGGCGCTTGACGTTCCAGATCGGCGAAGACCCGGTACCGTCCCTCGGCTTTCAGCTGATGAACCCGGGCATTGAAATAGCGGTCGAAATCGATCACCGCCGGCTACATCCCCGAAGAGTCTTACGGGATGGTCAGGCCGCCATGAGTCCCTGCGCCTGAACCCAGGTCAAGGTTTCGTCGAGGGCCGGCTCCCAGCGCCGGAACATCTCGTCGATCTCGCGTTCAGTGATGACGAGCGGCGGGCAGAAGGCGACCGAATCGCCGATTGCTCGCAACAACAGGCCGTGATCCTGCGCGCGTGCCTGCGCATAAAGGGCGACCTTGGGCGGCGGGGCGAACGGCGCCTTGGTACGTTTGTCAGCGACCAGCTCCAGGGCTCCCACCAAACCGATGCTACGCGCCTCCCCAACCAGGGGATGCCTGCCATAGCTCTGCAGCTTCCGCTGGAAGTGGCCCATGACCGAGCGGACATGGTCGAGAATCTTGCGCTCATCGTAGATCTTCAGTGTCTCGAGCGCGACCGCGGCGGCGACCGGATGGCCCGAGTAGGTATAGCCATGGCCGAAGGAGAGGTTCTTGTCAGAATTCTCCCGGATCGCCTGATAAATCTTTTCGCTGAGCAGCACCGCGGCAATCGGCTGGTAGCCGGAGGAAAGGGCCTTGGCGACCGTGATCATGTCGGGCTTGAGGCCAAAGGTCTCGGTGGCGAACATGTTGCCGGTGCGCCCGAAGCCGGTGATCACTTCATCGGCAATGAACAGCACGTCATATTTCCTCAGGACGGCCTGGATCTTTTCGAAATAGGTCTTGGGTGGAACGATGACGCCGCCCGCGCCCTGCACCGGCTCGGCGATGAAGGCGGCGATGGTGTCGGGGCCTTCCTTGAGAATCAGCTTTTCGAGATTCTCGGCCAGGCGGGTGGAGAACTCCTCCTCGCTCTCGTCCGGCTCGGCGAAGCGGTAATGATGCGGGCAGTCGGCATGGAGGATGTTTGCTATGGGGAGGTCGAAATCGGCGTGCAGCAGCGGCAGGCCCGCCAGGCTCGCCGCAGCGACGGTAACCCCGTGATAGGCCCTCATGCGGCTGATGATCTTCTTCTTGTTCCGGCGGCCGAGCGCGTTGTTGTAGTACCAGACCATCTTGACGACGGTATCGTTCGCCTCTGAGCCGGAATTGACGAAGAAGGCCTTGGACATCGGCACTGGCGCCAGTTTCACCAGCGCCTCGGCCAGCTCCGTCACCACCTCGGGCACCTTTTGCGCGAAGCTGTGATAATAGGGCAGCGTGCGCAACTGCCGCGTCGCCGCCTCGACCAGCCGCTCCTCGCCCCAGCCAAGGGACACGCACCACAGGCCCGCAAGGCCCTCGATATAGTCGCGGCCCTCATCGTCGCGGACGAATACGCCTTTGCCCGAGGACAGGATCAGCGGACCTTCGGCCTCGAGTTTCTTGGCGTTCGTATAGGGATGCAGATGATAGGCGATATCGCGGCGCGCGGCCGAATTCGCGCGGGTGGTCATATTCCCGGAACTCCTCTCCAAAACGACGGACGCCGACAAGGGCTGCCCCGCGCGCAAAGCGCAATCAGAACATTACTGGCTGATATTTAAAGCTACGCTGACGGTCATAGGGATGTCCAGCACCGGGCCATCCGTTCGTTTTCCCATCGATCCGCCCGCGTGGTGTGGCCTAGCGCAATTGACTGAGCAATTCTCTCGCATTGACCAGATCGCGGGTTTCAAGGCCCTCGGTAAACCAGTTGTAAACTGGATAAAGTACCTCCCGGGCCTCTTCGTTGCGCCCCCTTGCGCGACAGAGGCGCGCCAGGCTGATAGCGGCTCGCAACTCGAGCGATTTTGCTCTTTGTTCGCAGGCGACCGCGAGCGCCTGTCTTAACCAGCTTTCGGCTGCCTCGCCGTGGGGGTCGAGACGCAACAGGAGGTCACCCTTGACACGCAGCAGCTCGGATTGCTGATGTTTCGACCCGGACTCGGCCACCATGCCGAACGCGCGCTCCAGAACGGCCAATCCCTCGCTCACGTCGCCGCCCTCGCCGCAGGCTTGCGCGAGGACACCGAGGTAGGTTTGCATGATGTATTTCGCGCCCGTCGCCAATGTGGCGACAACTCCCTCGCGCATCTCCCGAAGGCCCTCTTCCATACGACCCTGCTCCGTCAGGGCCCAGCCCAGGTGGAATTGAGCTTGAGAGATCATCTGTTTGAGGACGAACTCCTTCGACAGCGCGCCACATTTCTCGACCGTATTGCGTGCCTGCTCGGCTTCGCCCCGCAGGAGCTGGATTTGGCCGATGGTTGACAGCGCTTGGATTTGCGTGAGGGGGTGAGACAGTCGTTCGGCAAGCGTCACGCTCTCTTGGGCGCGCTTCACTGCTTGATCGGGATAGCCTCGAAGCCAAAGCAAGTCGGCAGAAAAATTCTTGCAGCATATGCCTGGGTCGTGCCCCGTATAGATGTAGGTCAGGCGATGATGCTGCTCCGGATCATAGATCGCGAGGCCGATATCGATATGAGCTTCGGCCGCGGCATAGTCCCCGGCGTAATACTTGGTGGCCCAAAGCTGATGATGCGCTTCAAGGAGGAGGTTCGGATCATTGTAGACATGGGCAAGCTCCAGGCATTGATGGCCAAGCGCGGCGGCGGCGCTCAGATTGCCTGAAATCATGTGGTAGGTGGCTTCGCCGCGGATCGCCACGAATAGCTGGTTCTTGTCGCCCAATGCTTCGCTAAGCATTCGCGCCTTGGAATAGGCCTGCAAACCTTCCGGGGCTCCCCACCCTCTGGTCACCATGATGGTCACGCCGAGCGCGGTTTGGAGATTGATCTCTTGGCGCAGGCGACTCTCGCCCTGCGGCAACGCCGCAATCAGTTCGAGGCCCTTGCCTAGATGGGCCATCGCCTCGAAATTCGCCGATCGCCTTATGGCCTGCTGCCCCGCCTTGAGCCAATATGAGACAGCTTGCTCTTCAAGGCCGGCGGCCGTGTAGTGGTGGGCCAGCGTTTCAGGCTCGGTTTCGGCAATTTCGGGGAACTGCGATTCCAGCGTCGATGTAATCGATGCGTGGATCTGCTGTCGCCGGCTCTTGAGCAGGCTTTGATAGGCGGTTTCCTGTACGAGCGCGTGCTTGAATGTGTAGGTCGCCTCGGGAGGAACTCCACGCCGAAACACCAACTCGGAACTTTCGAGCTGTCGCAGCGCCTCTTCGAGCCAGACCTCGTCGGAGCCGGTGACCGCGGTCAGCAGCCGATAGTGGAAGACGCGCCCGATGCATGCGCCGGTCTGCGCCACCTCCTTTGCCGAACCGAGGCGGTCGAGGCGCGCCATCAGCGAATCTTGCAGCGTCGATGGGGTTGTAAGAGCAGGTAGCGGACCCGGCAGCGCATAGTGGTCGCCCTTGTCGAGTAAGGAGCCGGACTCGAGGACGGTTTTCGTCAGTTCCTCGACAAAGAGGGGAACACCTTCCGTCTTGGCCAGAATTTCACTCTTAACCTCCGGCGGCAGGGTTTTCCCACCGGCCACATGGTCGATGATTGCCGATCCTTGGTCGCGCCCAAGGCGGCTCAACGACAGGGCAGTGACATTGGAGAACAGGGTCCAACGCGGTTGGAACTCAGGTCTGAAGGTGACAATCAGCAAGACCCTGAGACTCTCGAGCCGGTCGATCAACAAGCCGAGCCATTCGCTCGTTGTCGGGTCGATCCAGTGTGCGTCCTCTACGAGGACCATGACGGGCTGCCGCGAGGCCAACCCTTCGATCTGGCGTATGAGTGCGGCCAAGGTACGCGCCTTCTGGGCCTGAGGCGTCAAACTTGACGGCGCATAGCGTTCAGTCGTGTCGATTGACAGCAACGCCGCCAGGAAGGGACCTATCTCTGCGGTATCGGAAACGGCTTGGCGCAGCAGACCCTCGAGCTTGTCGAGCTTTGCCTGCGCGCTATCGTTTCGGCCCAGCCCCGCGGCCATCTCGAGTTGCCTGATGGCCGGATGAAGGGCGCTGTTCATGTGAAGGGACGAACAAGAGTAGCGCAATCGGGCGTGCGGTTCGGAGCTCAGCCGATCAAGTAAGGCGGCGATCAGCCGCGACTTGCCGATGCCCGGTTCACCCGATAGCAACACCGCCTGGCCGGTTCCGACCCGAGCCTGACGCCAGCGCTGAAGCAGAAGGTCGAGCTCCACCGCCCGACCTACGAACGGCGTCAAAGCGCCGTGCCGCGCATCGAAACGGTCCTCGACCCCGGTTTCTCCGGTGATCTTCCAGGCGCGGAGCGGAGTGGCGTAGCCCTTGAGCTCTTGTGAGCCGAGATCGATCATATCGAACAATCCGGCGATCAGCCGCCGCGTGCTATCGGCCACCACGACGGTGCTAGGGGCAGCCAAGGCCTGCAAACGCGACGCCAGGTTGGGCGTTTCGCCCACCACCGTTTCCTCCCGCGCCGATCCTTCGCCGATCAAGTCGCCCACTACGACAAGACCGGTGGCCACACCTGCGCGGGCCGCAAGGGGCTCGCCTCGGGGCGTCGTCAGCATGGCGGTCGCTGCGGTGGCGCCGAGTCCGGCAAGAACCGCACGTTCCGCATCGTCCTCGTGCGCCTGCGGCCAACCGAAATATGCCAAGACCCCGTCGCCCATGAGCTTGGCGACATGGCCATCGTACCGAGCGATCTGGGCCGACACCGCGTCATGGTAGGCACGGATGACGCCGCGCATTTCCTCGGGATCAAGTCGCCGCGACAGTTCCGTCGAACCCACCAGATCGATGAATATCACGGTCAGTTGACGCCGCTCGGCCTCGCCGCGGCGAGGGACTGGCGGAACAGCGGCGGGTCCGGCTGTGACCACCGGCTCTCTGTCGAGGGCGGAGATCGCGGCCATGATTTTGCGGCGCGGGCCGATCGGAAGACCCAGTTCCTTCAGGTCCTCGTCCGTAAGGTGCCGGAGCGCGTCGTAGTCAATTTCGTTCGCGGTGAAAGCCTCGATATACTTCTCCAGCCCAAGGCGGGCCAGCCAGGAGGCAATATCCGGCATCGCGAACCTCGCAACGTCTGACTATATCATCGCCAGCCCGAATCTGGACTCAACCCGAGCGGCTATTGTGGCGGCAATCGATGCTGGAGCCTCCGTCATAGGTAAGGAGAGGGAGATGAAACGGGGACGCTGCTTGTGTGGAGAGGTCAGGTTCGAATATGAGGGTCCGGAAAACTGGCGCGGTCATTGCCACTGCGACAGCTGCCGGCGAAACACATCATCGCCGTTCACCACCTTCTTCGGCGTCCCACGCGCGGCCTTCCGGTTCACCGGTACACCACCGCGCGTCTACCACTCTTCGCCTGGCGTGCGGCGGCTGTTCTGCGCCCATTGCGGAACGCCCATGGCTTACGAGAATGACCGGGACAAGGAAGAAATCCACCTCTACGCGGCCTGTCTAGAGGACTCGAAAAAGTTCTCGCCGCAGTTTCATGTCTACTGGGCGGAGAAGGTGCCCTGGATCGAGCTCAGCGACCATCTTCCGAAATACGACCGCACCAGAAGGTCCGACACCTCGAAGGAGTCCCCAGTCACATGACCATCCGCATCTGCGTGGCCGGCGCGACCGGCTGGGTCGGGGAGGCGCTGTGCCCCGCGATCAAGGCGGCAAGCGATCTCAAGCTGGTCGGCGCGGTTGCGCGCAAATCGGCGGGCCGGCCCGTGCCTTCCGTCCCCGAAGTCACGCTCAGCGCCAGCCTCGCCGAGGCGCTGAAGGTGCCGGCCGACGTTCTGATCGACTACACCCATCCCGGTGCAGTCAAGTCGCATGTGCTTACTGCGGTTGAAGCCGGAATCGGGGCGGTGATCGGAACCTCGGGACTGAGCGCCGCGGACTATGCCGAGATCGACAGGGCGGCGCGCAAGCGGAGTGTTGGCGTGATCGCCGCCGGAAATTTCTCGCTGACCGCCGCACTGATGCTGCGTTTCGCCACCATGGCCGCCGAGCATGTTCCGCAATGGGAGGTGCTGGACTTTGCCAGCTTTACGAAGCCCGATGCGCCGAGCGGCACGGCTCGCGAGCTGGCTGAGCGCCTGGGCGAGGTGCGCAAGCCCAGGCTCGGCGTCGCCATCGAGGCAATGCACGGGCCGAAGGAGACGCGCGGCGCCGATATCGCGGGCACGCGTGTCCATTCGCTCCGGCTGCCCGGCTTTGTGATTGCCTGCGAGGCGGTGTTCGGGGCCGAAAGCGAGCGCCTTTCAATCCGGCACGAGGCCGGCATGAGCCCCGCCCCCTATGTCGCGGGCACGCTGCTCGCGGCGCGCAAGGTGGGCCAGGTCACGGGACTGATTCGCGGACTTGACCGCCTGTTGTTCGATTGAAAAACGCTTGATCGGCCCGCCCGATCACTTTGGGACTTGGGCGTTTCTCAAAAACCTGCGGATCGGATGCCCGCTTTCGAGGCCAAACCGGAACAGTTTTGCGCCGCCGCGGATTGCCGGATTTGACCCCAAGCCGACATGGCTCGGGCAGCACCTGGAACCTCAGATCGATGGGCGCCGTCCCGGCAGCCATGACGGTCGCGCCATCGCTTCGGCGTATGTGGGAAACATGATGTTGAATCCCAGGCTGACGCATAGCTGAGCGCTGCGGTTGGGATCCACCCAGTGCTGCAGCCAAGCGGGGAACAGCAAGAGCATGCCGTCCTTGACCTTGAGGACGACCTGCTCGGTATTCTCGGCCGTCAGCTCGGTGACCGGCGGGCGGATGATCCTGGTCTGCGGCCGCGAATCGAGAAAATTGACGGTGTCCGCACCTGGCTGCGTCCGCACGTAGTAGACGCCGCTCAGGTAGTTGTTCGGATGCTCATGCGCCGGGTACCCGACACCGGGGGCATTCACGTTGGCCCAGCAGCCGGTGATCTGGAAGCCTACGTGACCCACCTTGAGGTAGTCGAGGAGGCTCTCGGCCGCCTCGTCGATGCAAGCCACGACCTCGCGAAATTGCTCCAATTCGTGCAGCCCATGGTCCGACTGCCAGCTCTCGCCGGGCTGGAGATCGGCGAGCGGTGCGCCAGACTGCCTCAGTGACCGCAAAACCGCATCATTGATCGGCTCGTAGATATCGGGCCTGAGTTCCGCCTTCCACACGAAAGTGGGAAACATCCGCACGATGTCGGAGTCCTGAAATCTCCGCCCCGCTTGTTCGGTCATGGCAAGCCTTCGGCCTGGCTGGCGGTCGATTTGGCCGGTGGCTGATGTCAGCCTCGGCTTTCAGTCTATCAAATAGCAGCACCTGGGCCTTGCGAGTATCGAACGGAATGGAGGGTCAAGCCATGCGCCATGCAGTCGTCATTCTCGCCATGGTCGCCTGCTGGGCGTGCACGAGCAGTGGCAATCAGCCACCGGAAACGACCGGGGCGGCCGCACCGACCGCCACCCTCGTCGATCGCGTTTGGATGCGATCGGACACCACTGGGCTTCCTGGTGTCGTGCGCATCTTCCTCAGCGATGGCACGTTCGTGATGGATTCCTGCTGGGAGACCTATCAGCTCGCCACCTGGCGCGCGGAATCGGACCGCACCATTGTCTGGCAGGAGTCGAGCGCCGAGATTCGAGCCACGATTGTCGACTTGAATCCAACCAAACTTATGTTGCGCTTGTCCCTGGCAAGCGGGACCCAGCATGAGCACTACCTGCTTGCACCGGTACCGTACATCTGTCCGGATATGCGACGCTGACATGGAGAGAAAGACATGAGTGCCGCTTGGCCCGATATACCTTATGAAGCGTGGCGAGATACGTGCTCAGCCCTGCATCTGTACACTCAGGTGGTGGGCAAATATCGGCTTGCCAGGACGCCCTGGGTCAATCACTCCTGGCATGCGACGTTCTACGTCGACGTGCGGGGCTTCACGACATCGATGATCCCTGATGGCGCAGGCGGGATCGAGATCGTCTTCGACCTCATCGATCATGTGGTGACTGCGGCCGCAAATGATGGACGTAGGTCCGAACTGCCTTTAGGTCCGATGTCCGTTGCCGACTTTCACAATCGCTTCCGTGATTTAGTCCGCTCGATCGGTGGCACGCCCGAGTTCCATGGACGACCCAACGAAGTCCCTGATCCCATTCCCTTCGTTGATGACCGGGCCCAGCGCCCCTACGCCGCGGCGGCCGTGACTCGTTTCTTCCAAGCCATCGTAGCAGTCGAGCGGGTCCTGAAGCGCTTCCGCACGAGCTATCTCGGCAAGGTGAGCCCCGTGCACCTCTTCTGGGGCAGTTTCGATCTGGCGGTAACACGCTTCTCGGGACGCAAAGCACCGCTACACCCCGGCGGTATTCCGGCGCTCCCCGACGCGGTGACGCAGGAGGCCTACAGCCACGAAGTCTCATCTGCCGGCTTTTGGCCAGGAGGCGGAGCAATCGATTTCCCCGCCTTCTATTCCTACGCCTATCCGGCTCCCACAGGCTTCGCCGAAGCGCGTCCGACGCCTGATACAGCGTACTTTGATAGAAACTTAGGGGAGTTTCTGCTGCCCTATGAGGCGGTTCGCGCCTCAAATGACCCGGAGGCCACGCTCATGAGCTTTCTAGAGACTACGTATCTCGCTGCAGCTAACCTCGGTGGCTGGGATCGTGCGGCACTCGAATGTCCTACAGGCGTGCCTCGACGGCCGCGACCGATATGAAAGGACGCAGGCAAAACCAACTTCGAACCGTGCCATACACAACTTGTACGAGGATATGTATATCTCCGCCCAAAAGGAAAGGACGGCAAAGTGGCTGGTATCTGCGGCTCTCGAAGACACTCGAGGTGGGGAGTTTAGCCGTCATATTGCTTATTGGTCTCGACGAAGGGGCATCACGAGGCCCAGAATTGCTCCGACAAGCACGCCCGACCCCGCAACCGCTCCCCACCAGAAGGCCCACACTGCACTCATGGGTTCTTCGGCCACTGCTGCTCCCCTTGGCACGCCGGGCCCCGTCTGCCCGGCAGGTGCCGGCACGAGACCGATCGAACCGCCCATTCGACCGGCTAAGGAACGGACTCAATCTCGCCTATTGGCGTCAATCCAAGCGGCGAACGCCTGCAGGAAATCGCGTAGGAACTTGCGTGTCCCCTCGTTGTTCAGCTTGCCGTCCCTATCGAAGAGTATGTCTGCCGACCCGATATAGGCCTCAGGCTGCTGCATCGCAGGCACGTTCAGAAAGACGAGCGACTGTCGCAGGTGGTGGTTCGCGCCAAAACCGCCGATTGCGCCGGGCGATGCGCTGACCACCGCACCCGGTTTGCCATTCCAAGCGCTTTGGCCGTATGGCCGGGACCCCACGTCCAACGCATTCTTCAACGGAGCGGGCACTGACCGGTTGTACTCAGGCGTGACGAAAAGAACAGCGTCGGCCGCCTTCACCCGCTCCCGGAATGCACGCCATTCTGACGGCGGGTTTGCGTCCTGGTCCTGATTGTAGAGAGGAAGCTAACCAATCTCGATGATGGCCAGCTTCAGAGCAGATGGCGCGAGCTCAATCAATGTGTTGGCCACCCTGCGGTTGAGAGACTCCTTTCGCAGGCTTCCGACAAATACGGCGACCTTGCGCACCGCGTCCATTTGGAACGTTCCTCCATCTAACCTTGCAGAGTGGCCTGATCATACTCACAATAATCCGACCTGCCCAAAGCCCCGTCCCGAAAGCTGCCCGCCCACAAGCATCCCAACGTCCTGGCGTGGATCGACAAGCATCCGCGCTTCGTCTTCCACTTCACCCCGACCTCCGCATCCTGGCTCAACGCCGTCGAGGGGTTCTTTGCCAAGCTCACAAAGAGGCGCCTCAAGCGCGGCGTCTTCCGATCCCTCCAGGAACTCAAAGATGCCATCCACCGCTTCCTCGACGACACCAACGCAAACCCAAAACCCTTTGCCTGGACCAAGGATCCCAACAAAATCATCGCCGCCGCCAAACGCGGGCACCAAGTGTTAGATTCGATCTACTAGCTGGTAACAGCAGATGCTTTTCAAATGCATGCGGACCCGTCGACGCCCGCCAGATGTCGATTCCAATGCCCGATATTTGTCACCACGCGCTTGCCTCACCTCCCATAATCCTTCGGAAAATGCGATACCTCCGCTATGCCGTTGCCCTCCTCCCACCAAATTGCGTTTGCCCGCCATCGGCACCTTTCTGCCCGAGGAGCTCCAGCAGCAAGTCGCATGTCCAAAGCGATTCAGCTGGACAGATCTACTCCAAATATGGGCTAGACTCGGGGGTCGTTGGATAATTTCGGTAACCAACACGTCTCCGGGGTGATCATGCTGGACGATGGAGCAGTCGACCGACTTTGGAAGGAAGAGAGACCAGGGGTTTCGCGTCGCGCTGTGGTTGCCGGCTTGACACTCGGCGCTGTCATGTTTCCTGCTGCGCGCCTTGCCAAAGCCGCTTGCATATCGACCGGGTATCAGATCGACGGTCCGTTCTATCCTTTGGTCCTGCCGCCCGAGCAGGATGCGGATCTCACTCACGTGGCTGGTGGCTCGGGCAGGGCCGCTGGCGAGGTCATCGAAGTGGTCGGCCAGGTGCGGGATGCCACGTGCCAGCCTGTGCCGGGCTGCGTCATCGAAATTTGGCAGGCCAACGCACACGGCCGATACGCGCATCCGCTCGACGAGCCCAGGGACCGACCGCTGGATGCCAACTTTCAAGGCTATACGCGGGTCGCAACCGATAAGAATGGCTCCTATCGCTTTCTGACGATCAAGCCCGGATCCTACGTGGCGATCGGCAACTGGGTTCGGCCGCCTCACATCCACTTCAAGGTTCACGCGCCGTTCAATCCATCGCTAACGACGCAAATGTATTTCGCCGGTGATATGCTCAACGACAAGGATCTCCTGCAGGCAGCGCTGCCGGCGGAGCAGAGGGCCATGTTGCAGGTTGCGTTCGACACGAGACGCGCGGATGGCGTGCGCGTTGGCACCTTCAATATCGTTCTGGCGGAAGGATGGGCGCCGCCGCCCGAACTGATGCAACAGCTCAAATCCACCTACTGAAGGGTACCAGTCGCACGAACGGAATGGAAGCTCGGACCCCTTCCGATGGTACCGCCCCGAGCCGCTTGACGGCGTGCTTAACAATGGAAGGCCCAAGACCGGTTCCGCCTTCCGGACGAAGCACAGGGTAAGCTGTACTTCTATGGAAATGGCGCGCGCCGAGAAGTTGCAAAGCCGTACAAAGAACTGCGCGGGCCGTTTTCAAGAATCCACTTGCCGGCTCTTGACGTTGATCTCGCCCTTAAATTCAAAAGATATCTCCAACCACGATGGTTGATGGTTGTTAGCCGACCATTTATGCCTGGACGAGTCCGGAATGAAACCCTTGGCAATTCCGCGGTTCGGCTCACTTTCAGGAGGGCGACCATGCCGAAAATCAACGTCCGCACGGGCATGCCGAGCGTGCAGCTGTCCAAGAAGGAGTTCGCCAGCTGCTTCCGCGACCGCTTCTACGATCCCGCCTTTACCGGGACCGACGCCGAGCTCGGTAAAGTAATCGAGATTGCCTGGAACGCTTATGACGAGTACCGCAAAAGCCCGCGCACGCGACCGGCCGGGCGGGGGTTTGCCGATCCAAGCTTCGAGCTGCCGCTCGAATGGCTCGAAACCCGCCATAGCATCCAAGTGGCAGAGCGCCGGCAGAAGGACCCGAAATCGCCGTCACGCATCCTGCTGATTAATGGATCCTCGCGCAGCGACCAAAGCTGCCCAGGAGAGATGTCGAAGACATTTCGGCTGGTGTCTCTGGCGCGGGAGGTTTTCCGCAGAACTCGCGGCCTCGAGGTTGACCTGCTCGATCTCAGCCGGCTGACTTCGGAGTATGGCCGGGTCATTCATCCCTGCAAGGCTTGCGTTTCGACAGCCATGCCGCTGTGCCACTGGCCCTGCTCCTGCTACCCAAACCATGCGCTGGGGCAGGTGAACGACTGGATGGCCGAGATCTACCCGCAATGGGTTGCGGCGCACGGCATTATGATCATTTGCCCGGTTAACTGGTATCAGGCACCGAGCACGCTGAAGTTGATGATCGATCGGTTGGTTTGTGCCGACGGCGGCAACCCGGACCCGACCTCGACCGGCGGCAAGGACCCGCGGCGCGCCAAGGCGCTGGAACTGGCCGGCTGGCCTTATCCCCGCCATCTCGCCGGCCGCGTTTTCTCGGTCATCGTCCATGGCGACGATGCCGGCGCCGAAAACCTTCGCCGCATTCTGACTGACTGGCTCAGCGACATCGGCCTGGTGCCCGCCGGACACAAGGCCCTGCTCGACCGCTATGTCGGCTACTACCGGCCCTATGCCACCAGCCACGACGATCTCGACCGCGACCTCGACTTCCAGACGGAGGTCAAGAACGCCGCGCGCACGCTCGCCCGCGCCGTGAGGATGCTTCGCCGTGGCGTACTGCAGCCGCCCGACGCTGGCCTCATTGAGCCACGCCCGAAGTGAGGTCTCGGGAGCATCTGCGGCCCGGCCGAACTTGTGCGAGTGGGCATCCGAGCGATCGTCCGTCTGGCGGCAGGCGTGCAGCAAGGCGGATTTCTCGACCAGACGACCTCTGTTGAACGCTGCATTGATCGAACCCGAAACCTCTTAGAAAGCCGCTTGCACAACAGACGTCTTCCGCGCTGGCACTACACCGCCCTATCGAATACCTTCGCGCCATGACAGCAGATGAGGGGTAAGCGGACCCTCTGGCAGCATGGCTGTTGGGCCACCCCTGACCCAAAGCTGAACTTGCCTTAGCAGTCACGCGGGAAGCCGGCAGCTAATTTTGCTTCTCACGATCGGCCATGCAGTCGAGTAAACGCAGATCGGCTGGAGACTTGGCGCAGGGTGGGAAGCCGGCGAGGCGCATGGTTTCGATAAGATGTCGACGCAAGTCGCTGTTCATGCTCTCCCCATAGACGTAACTTTCGATCGTCAGATCAGGAAACCGCTCAAGAGCCTGGCGCACCGTGGCCTTGGCCTTTGCCGTGCGTCCCAGCGACGCGAGAGCGCCGGCACGCGCCACCCATCCCCAAGCCGCGTAGTTCTCCGGTGTGAGACGATTAAGCATTTGCAACGCATCCTCGTAACGACCCGCTGCGAAATAAGCCCAGCCAAATATCTGAGCGGACCAAGTCGGAT
Source organism: Alphaproteobacteria bacterium (assembly GCA_035620695.1). Classification (GTDB taxonomy): domain Bacteria; phylum Pseudomonadota; class Alphaproteobacteria; order JAREAF01; family JAREAF01; genus JAREAF01. Next base: position 1,966 of record DASPGI010000127.1, on the reverse strand, counting down.
AGTTCGGGTTCAGTCGAACTGCCCTGTCGGCCATCTCGGCACCGCGTTCGGCTTCGCCCAGCTCAGCGGCCCAGCCGGCGTAAAACGCCAGGATCTCGAATGCGTTTGGGGCCAGCCGCAAGGAGGTGTCGAACGAGGCCTTGGCGGGCGCGATTTCACCCCGCTCAACGAGCGCGGATGCGAGCACTGAATGGGCCTCAGCGTCGCTCGGATCCAGCGCAACCGCGCGTTTGGCCGCGTCCATCCCTGCCTTCATCGCGGTCTCGACGTCTTCGATGCCGAAACCTCTCGAAAGATTGTGCGCGTGGTAGAGTTCAACCCAAGCGCGGGCGAGTCCCGGGTCAAGCTCGACGGCGCGCGTGAGCAATCGGATCGATTCCTGGATGCTTTCGGGCGTCAACTGCTCGATCTTCTCCCCGCCGAGAAGATAAAGCTCGTAAGCGGTCAGGTTTTCTGGCCGTTTTCGACGCGCCAAATTGCGTTCGGCTCGTAGGACCAGTCCCGTACCGCCGCCAAGCTGGTTGGTGACGAGCTCGGCGATCTCGGTCTGCACGGCGAAGACGTCTTCGACCGGCCGGTCCCACCGCTCGGACCAAAGGTGTTTTCCAGATGCAGCGTCGAGCAACTGCGCGGTGATGCGGACCCGACCTTGTTGACGCTGGATGGAGCCCTCCAACACGTAACCGACATTGAGCGCTCTGCCGACCTCCCGGACATCCACGGCCTTGCCTTTGTAGACTTCGATTGAATCGCCGGCGACGACCTTGAATTCGGGAAAACGTGCGAGATCCGTGATGATGTCCTCGGCAATGCCGTCGGCAAGCCGACCCGTACTCTCCTCGCCGCCTATATTGTCGAACGGCAAGACCGCAATCGACGACGTGACGCTCGCTGGCTCAGACGACCAGAACTGCCACGCCATGACAGCAGCCAGTCCAAGCGCGATCAATGCCGCGATAGAACCTAGGTTCCTGCTCGGCGCCTTGCGAATAAAGGCTCGGCGCGGCTGTGTGCTGTCTAGACGAATGCGGTACGCGTGCACTGGGCGCGCAATATTTTTGACTCGCTGGTCGCCGAGGTCCTCGTATCCGAGGTCGAGTTTGGTCTCGATCTGGTCGAAAGCCTGTCGGGAGATGCAAATCCCGCCGGGTTCGGAGAGCCCCTCCAGGCGGGCCGCGACGTTGACCCCATCGCCGTAGATGTCCCCGCCTTCGACAATGACATCGCCTAGATGCACCCCGATCCGGAGGTCGATGCGACGCTCCTCGGGTGCTTCGGCGTTGCGTTCGGCCATGCCTCTTTGTATGGCGAGCGCGCACTCGACCGCGTCGACCACGCTGGCGAACTCGACGAGCGCGCCATCACCCATCAGCTTGACGGTACTGCCGTGGTGGTCAGCGATTCTGGGGTTGATCAACTCGTCCCGATGGCCCTTGAGCGCGCCAAGCGTACCCACCTCGTCTGCCTCCATGAGGCGTGAGTAGCCGACCACGTCAGCTGCTAGAATCGCGGCGAGACGGCGCTCCATGGCACAATCCTTCGGCACGATGGTACCGCTCGTGTACAGAGAAAACCATGGCGGCAACAATGCGCGCGAAAGGTCATCTATTGACCCTGTGCACGGCTCCCATAACCGCCCTGGCGATGAGCCAAATTGCTGTGCGAATGTCGCCTTCTGGCACTAAGCCGGCGTTCTGTCTGGGCCTGGGGAGGTCCGTTAAAGGCCAGCAAGCTGAAGTGCCGCGGACGTCGCGGCGACGGCCGGGTTTGACCCCATGCAGACATTCAACTTTACAGATGTCTCGCCAAACATTTGTCCTACTGGGGTTGCGACGCGGGCTCCAGGCAGAGTCTGCGTTAACCCGATACCGAAAACAGTGACCATGCCCCCGGAACTCCTTTGAGGGATTCCGTGCCCTCCTCCGAGAAAGCAATCCCCGAACCTGCCACCAAATCCTTCACCGTA
>DASPGI010000126.1:0-66767 GCA_035620695.1 Alphaproteobacteria bacterium | reverse complement strand
CTGGAAGAGGTCGGCGCCGGCCATGTCTCCAGTCGGCCCTTCTATTCCCTCTCCGGCGGAGAGCTGCAGCGGGTGCTGTTGGCCCGCGCGCTCTTGCGCGACCCGGATCTTCTTGTGCTCGACGAGCCGGTGCGTGGCGTGGATGTCGGCGGCCAGGTCGGGCTTTACGATCTCATTGATGGCATCCGCAGACGGCGCCATTGCGGCGTCTTGATGGTCAGCCACGATCTTCATCTGGTGATGGCGGCGACCGATCAAGTCATCTGTATCAACACGCATATCTGTTGTGCCGGCCGCCCCGACGCGGTTGCTCGGCATCCCGAGTACCAGGCCCTGTTCGGCAGCGCCGCCGAGCGGCTGGCGGTCTATGTCCATCGCCACGACCATGCTCATGCGCTGGCCGGCGACGTGCTACCGCTTACCGACGAAGGCGGACCTCACCACCATCACCACGGATGATCGAGGATTTCCTTTTAAGGGCGGCGTTGGGTGGCATCGGGCTTGCTGTGGTGGCGGGCCCGATCGGCTGTTTCGTGGTGTGGCGGCGCATGGCCTATTTCGGCGACAGCCTGGCGCACAGCGCGCTTCTCGGCATCGCGCTCGGCTTCATCTTGGGCGTCGATCCAACCTTTGGAGTGGTGGCGACGGCGGTGACCGCGGCGCTGCTGATGGCCGGGCTACAGCTTCGCCAGCGGCTCGCAAGCGACACGATGCTCGGCATCATCTCGCACGGCGGGCTCGCCTTCGGGCTGATCGCCATCGGTCTGACACAAGGCTTGAGGACCGACCTCTTCGCCTATCTGTTCGGCGACGTATTGGCGATCGACAAGCGCGATCTTGCCTGGATCTGGATCGGCGGCGCGTTGGCGCTGATCGGTCTTGCGGTGATCTGGCGGCCGTTGCTTGCGCTGACGGTGCATGAGGAGCTGGCCCGCGCCGAGGGCAAGCCGGTCGCCTGGGCCAAGCTCGCCTATCTTCTCCTGATCGCGCTTTTGGTCGCGGTGGCGATGAAGATCGTCGGCGTGCTTTTGGTCACAGCCCTGTTGATCATCCCCGCGGCGGCGGCGCGTGGGCTCTCCCGCTCCCCCGAGGCGATGGCCGCGCTGGCGGCGCTCGCAGGTATTCTATCGGTCCTGGCGGGACTAGCTGCCTCCTGGTGGCTCGACACGCCGTCGGGTCCCTCGATCGTGGCGGCGGCGACCGTGCTGTTCTTCCTGGTCGCGGCCGGCGGCGGCGCCTTCCGCCGCCCGTGAGATCACGGTCGCGGCTGCAAGGCCGCCATCAGCGCCCGCGCCTTGGCCAGGGATTCCTCGTATTCCGCGACAGGATCGGAATCCGCGACGATGCCTCCGCCCGCCTGGAAGGTGACCCAGCCATCCTTGATCGCGTAGGTGCGGATGACGATGGAGGTGTCCATGCCGCCATCGAAACCGAACCAGCCGATACTGCCGCAATAGGGGCCACGCTGGGTCGGCTCCAGCTCGGCGATGATCTCCATGGCGCGGATCTTGGGCGCACCGGTGATCGAGCCGCCCGGAAAGGCGGCGCGCAGAAGATCAACCGCGCCTAAGCCCGGGCGCAACTCCCCGACGACGGTGGAAACCAGGTGGAATACCGTCGCATAGGATTCCAGCACGCAGAGTTCCGGCACGGCGACGGAGCCGTCGCGGCAGACGCGGCTCAGGTCGTTGCGCAACAGATCGACGATCATGACATTCTCGGCATTATCCTTCTCGCTGGCGAGGAGTTCGGCCGCGAGGCGTTCATCCTCCTCCGGCGTCTTGCCGCGCGGCCGGGTGCCCTTGATGGGACGCGTCTCAACCCAGCCGTTGCGCAAGGCAAGAAACCGCTCCGGCGAAGCCGAGGCAATCACCGTGCCCCCGAAATTGAGATATGCGGAAAAAGGCGCCGGATTGACCGCCATCAGCCGCCGATGCAGCGAAAATGGATCGAGCCCGTCGGGGATGCGACAGCGAAAGCGCTGAGTGAGATTGGCCTGGAAGATGTCGCCGGCGAGAATGTAGTCGATTACCCTGCCTACGGCCGCCTCATAGTCCGATCGCTCGAAGTTGGATTCGATCTCCGGAGCGGCATGGCGAGCGAGAGGCGAGAGCTCGGGAAGCGCGCCGGTCAACTGTTCCGCCAGCCACTGCGCGCGCGCCATCGCCCGTCGGCGCCGCGACGCCGGAGTTCGTTCCGGCCAGCCGCTGGACAGGACGAAGGCGCGGCGGTCGCGATGATCCCATGCGGCGATGACGTCATAGAATCCGAGCGCCAGATCGGGGAATCGCATATCGTCCGCGCGCGGTCGCGGGAGCCGTTCCAGATGGTGGCAGAGATCATAGGAAAGAAAGCCGACCGCCCCGGTCTGGAAGGGGGGCAGGCCGGCGCGATGGGTCAACGGATAGGCCGACAAGCGCTCCGCCAGCACGGCGAACGGGTCGCCCTCGAAACTCCGGCCGTCGATGGTGACGCGCCCGTTCTTCGCCTCCAGCACCGAGAACGGATCGACCGCAAGGAAAGAATATCGCCCAAACCGGTCCGCCACTTTGGCGCTGTCAAGCAAGGCGGCATAGGGCTCCTGCGAGAATCGCGCAAGATGCGATAACGGCGCGCCGTGATAGGAAATCTCGACAGCGTGAACGAGCTCGGTCATTTGCTCTGTTCCGACTGCCTAGGGCTAGCGGCGCAAAATCGCGTCGCACATCCGCGCCACCCGCGCCATGGGCTTGACGTCGTGGACGCGGACGATATCGGCTCCACGCGCGATCGCGATCGCCACCGCGGCGGCCGTGCCCTCCACCCTCTCCTCGGCCGGCAAATCCAGCGTGTAGCCGATGAAGGATTTGCGCGAGGGACCGCACAGGAGCGGAAAGCCGAGCGCCCTGAAACGATCGAAACTTCGGATCAGCTCCAGATTCTGCTCGACGGTCTTGCCGAAGCCGATGCCCGGATCCAACACGATCTGCCCGCGATCGACCCCTGCCTGCATGGCGGCATCGGCCAACTCCATCATCTCGCGCGCCACGTCCTCGAGCAAATTCTCATAGCGCGCGCCCACATAACGCCCGCCGAGCCGCTGCTCGAACCGCGCATCCTGCGGGCGCGAGCGATTGTGCATCAGGATGACCGGGCAACGCCTCTCCGCGGCAAGCGCCGCCAGGCCCGGGTCCAGGCGGAGGCCCCAGACATCGTTGATCATGACCGCACCGGCATCGAGGGCCGCTTGCGCGACCTCGGCCTTTGAGGTGTCGATCGAGATCGGCACGTCGGCATGCCGCACAAGACCCTCGATCACCGGCACCACTCGGCGGATCTCCTCCTCGACCGGGATCGGGGTGGCGCCGGGCCGCGTGCTTTCGCCCCCGACATCGAGAATGTGCGCCCCGTCGGCGATGTGGCCCAGCCCCTGCTCCACCGCGCGGGCGACCCAGTTCTCGCCTCTGATCAGCCCGTCGCCGGAGAAGGAATCGGGGGTCACGTTCAAGATGCCCATGACATAGGTTCGGGCGCCCCAATCGAAGCGCTCGCGAAGGCGCAGATTCATCCCGGACCCTTCCCCCTCACCCGCGCTCGCCACCCTTGGGCCCGTAGAACACCACCCAGGCGGCAAGATCGGGCGTGAACTCCTCGAAACGATGGGCAAGACCCGCCGGGACGAACAGCGTATCGCCGGGCCCGAACTCGTGCCGCTCGTCGCCGACCACAAAGGCGCCCTGACCCTGCATGACCACATAGACCTCGTCCTGCTCGTGGGGCGTCTGCCGGTCCTCTCCGCGCGGAGCATAGAGCCCAAGCTCCAAGGTCCCGTGGCTGAAGGCGACCGCCCAGCCCTCATTCCGACCGACGGTTTGTTTCAGCATCTCTTCCAGAGTGCCATGATGGAACTTGCTCATGTTCTGACCTCGTAGGTCACCCAATGCGTTTTCTTCGCGACCCGGTCATAAAGCCGTCTGGCGCGATCATTGTCCTCGGCGGTGATCCAGCGAACCGCCGGCCAGCCGCGCGCCCGTGCCTCCTGCACCACCGCCTGGATCAAGGCCTCGCCGATACGCTGGCCGCGAGCCTCGGGAATGACGAAGAGATCGTCGAGGAAGCAGATATCCGCTCCCTGTAGTGGGCTCGGCATCGGCCGATAATGCGCAAGACCGAGAATTTGCCCGTCAGGCGTCTTGGCGATCACGCCCATGACCGGATGATGCGGGTCCTGAAGCCAGCCCCACACCCGTCCCGCCGTGGCCTCGTCCATCGGCATCCGATAGAACGCCGCATAGCGCTCGAACAGCGAGCCCCAACCGGAGCAGTCCTCCTCCGCGGGCTTGCAGATGATCGGAATCATGACACCGGCGCTCTCTTTCAGGCTTCGTGCTAGTCTAGCCCCTCGCGGCGTGGAAAGGACAGACGTCGCGCGGAAGCGCAACTATTGACATGGCCGGGGCTCCCCCTCGGCGAAATTCTGGTGGAACCGATGTCGATCGAACGCATCCTGGCCGGCCAAATTCCTTATCAGCGCGTCGAGGCGCAGCCGGGGGTGTACCGGATCTTCATTCGGGATTTGGTCTTGTCTTGCTCGATCGGTGTCTACGATCACGAAAAACTCGCGCCGCAACGGGTGCGCATCAATGTCGATGTGACCGCGCGCGAACCGGGTGCGGCCCTCTCGGACGACATCGCCAAAGTCGTTTCCTATGACGATCTCGTGACTGGGATCAAGACGATCGCAGGCGAGGCTCATATCAATCTGGTCGAAACCCTCGCCGAGCGGGTGGCGAATCTCTGCCTGACCGATCCGCGCGTGGTGATCGTCCGTGTCCGTGTGGAAAAGCCGGACGTGATCGTCGAGGCCGGCGGGGTCGGTGTCGAGATCGAGCGGCGTCGGTCCGACGCTTCCGCCGACGAAGCCGCCGCATTTCCGCCCTTGCCGGATCGGGCTTGAACCGGTTGGCGTCACGGCCGCTCGTCTTGAAGATCGGTGGCAGCCTTGTCGAGGGCGACCATCTTCGCCCCTGGCTGAGGCTCGCCGCCGACCATGGCGGGCGGGCGATCGTCATCGTGCCGGGAGGCGGTCCCTTCGCCGAGCAAGTGCGTCGGACGCAGCGAAAGCTGGGTTTCGGCGATGGCCCGGCGCATCGCATGGCGCTCTTGGCAATGGAGCAATTTGCCGTCGCCATGGCCGGAATGGAGCCGCGCCTCAGCATGGCCTCCTCCCCGATCACGATCGAGCGCGCGTTGATCCGCAAGGAAGCGGTCATCTGGCGCCCAAGCATCATGGCGCTGGGTCGGCCGGACCTGCCGGAAAGCTGGGAGGTAACTTCCGACAGCCTCGCCTGTTGGCTGGCAGAGGAGATCTGCGCGCGCCGCCTTGTTCTAGTGAAATCGACACCACCTCCGCAACCGCGCGGGGCCGCGATGCTCGCGAAGGCCGGTTATGTCGACCCGGCGTTTCCCAGCTTTCTGACCCGGTTCCGAGGCAAGGCGGCCTGCATCGCAGCCGCCCAGCACGCCGTTGCCGCGATAGCTCTGGCCCAGGGTCGTGATTTCGGCTTTCCGATCCGATCCGCCTGAACATTCATCCCTGCCCGAGAGGGTCCGAACCCGGTATTCGCTGGTGGCCCGCCCGTACTTCATTAAGATGCGCCCGATGCAGTGGTCTAACGCATGGCAGAGCGCATTCTTTTCCTGACTGGCAGCCTGGCCGAACGCCGGCTTCGTCGCGCGCTCGAAGGCCTGTCGCCCCAGGAATTCGATTGGGAGGTACGCCCGATCGGCGTCAAGGTCGCCGCCTTGATGACTACCGAGATCATCCGGCGAAGGTTGAAAAATCTCGGTGGTGCCACGCGTGTCCTTCTGCCGGGTCGCTCGCGCGTGGACCTGACGGCTCTTTCCGACGAATTCGGCGCTACCTTCGAGCGCGGGCCGGACGATCTGAAGGATTTGCCGCGGCATTTCGGCAGGGCCGGCTCGCAGCCCGATCTGAGCCGTCACGACATGCGCATCTTCGCCGAGATCGTGGAGGCGCCCGAGCTCTGCCTGGATCGGATCCTGGCGATCGCGGCGGAATATCGGGCGGCCGGAGCGGATGTGATCGATCTCGGCTGCCTGCCGGGCACGCCCTTTCCCCACCTGGAGCAGGCGGTCGAGGCGCTGCGCGGGGCGGGGCACGAAGTCAGCGTCGATTCCGGCGATGCCGAGGAGTTGCGGCGCGGCCAGCGGGCCGGAGCCGGCTTTCTGTTCAGCCTGACCGAACGGAACCTGGATATCGCCGAAGAAGGCGAGGCGGTGCCGGTGCTGATCCCAGCCGAGCCCGGCGAGATGAACTCGCTCTGTCGCGCCGTGGACGCGATGCAGAAACTCGGGCGACCTTTCCTGGCCGATCCCGTCCTCGACCCGATCCATTCCGGGTTCATCGACAGCCTGTTCCGGTATCGAGAACTGCGGGGGCAATATCCCGAGATCGAAATACTCATGGGCATCGGCAATCTGACCGAGCTGACGGACGCCGATTCCGCAGGCGTCACTGCTCTGCTCTCCGGCATCTGCTCAGAGCTGCGTATTCGCAATCTCCTAGTCGTGCGGGTGAGCCCGCATTGCCGCCGCGCGATCGAAGAGGCGGACGCCGCGCGTCGTTTGTTCCATGCCGCGCGCGAGCTCGAAGCGCCGCCGATGGACATATCCGATGCGCTAATCGCGCTGCATGAGCGCCGGCCCTTCCCCAACACGCCCGAGGAGATCGCCGAGCTGCAGCATGAAATCAGCGACCGCAATTGGCGGATCGAAGCGAGCGCGGCGGGGATCCATCTCTACAATCGCGATCACCACCAGATCGCTACCGACCCTTTCGCTTTCTTTCCCACCTTGCGGAGCGAGGTGGATGCCTCGCATGCCTTCTATCTAGGGGTGGAATTGGCGCGGGCGCAGATCGCTTTCCAACTCGGTAAGCGCTATGTTCAGGACAGGGAGCTTGACTGGGGGGTGGCCGTGCCTCGCGCGGCGGAGGCGTTGGACCGATTTTCGGCGCCGGGAACGACCTTGGCGCGCGACCGGTCGCGGGAGCCCGAGGAAGAATGATCCGCGAGAGCATCGTCATCACGCTAAATCCGAACGGGGCTCCGCACATTGCGCCGATCGGCGTTATCGTCGAGCCGACAGGCCTCGTCGTGGCCCCGTTTCGACCATCCTCCACGCTCGACAATCTTCTTGCCCGCAAGCAGGCGGTGGTGAACTACACGGACGATGTCCGGATCTTCGCGGGCTGCATAACGGGCCGCCGGCGCGATTGGCCGACACGACCGGCGGAGCGGATCAAAGGCGCCGTGCTCGAGGCCGCACTCACGCATGAGGAGGTTGAGTTGACTGAGGTCCGCGACCACCCTGAGCGCCCTCGCCTCCTCTGCCGGACCGTGCATGCCGCGATCAGCGCGCCTTTTCACGGATTCAATCGCGCGCAAGGTTCTGTCATTGAAGCCGCGATCCTGGCCAGCCGCCTGTCCCTCCTGCCCCGCGAGAAGATCGAGCGGGAGATCGCCTACCTGGCGATCGCCATCGAGAAGACCGCCGGGCCGCGCGAGCGCGAGGCCTGGTCCTGGTTGAAGGAGATGATCGAGGCCTATCCGGGTCTGCCCGAACGGGTTGCCGGCCGATGACGGGCTTTCTCGCCAGCATCGCATCCTCGGAGGAACTTACGCCGGTGCTGGAAGGCGGCGCCGATCTCATCGATGTGAAGGACCCCTCGATGGGCGCCCTCGGCGCAGCCAGCGGCGAAACCGTCCGTACAGTTGTGGAGGCTGTCGCCGGCCAACGGCGGGTCAGCGCGACCTTGGGCGATCTGCCCATGGAGGCCTCGCTCCTGGCCGATGCCGCGCGCCGGACCACTGCGGCCGGTGTCGACTATGTCAAGGTCGGGATCTTTCCAGACGGCGATGTACGAGGATGCATTGCCGCATTGGGCCATCTTGCCACCGAGGGCGTGCGGCTGGTTGCAGTCCTGTTCGCTGATCGAGGGCCGGACATTGCCCTGCTCGACCGGTTGGCCGGCGCGGGCTTTGCCGGCGCCATGCTGGATACTGCCAGCAAGGACGGCGGCGCGCTCCCGGACCATCTGCCCGCGGAACGCTTGGCCCTGTTCGTGGAGCGCTGCCGGTCCTTCGGCCTGATGACGGGCCTTGCCGGATCCTTGCGGCTGGAACATATCGCGCCCTTGGTCACGCTCCAGCCGGACTATCTCGGTTTCCGCGGAGCGCTTTGCAGAGAGGCGCGCACAAGCCGGATCGAGGCCGCGCGGGTCCGCGCGGTCCGTCAGGAGCTGGACCAGGCAAGGAGCGCCACTGCCGCGGCGGGAGCGCTGATCGCCGCCGCCTCTCGCGCCTCGGGCGTGCCGTCGACGAGCTCGGCGAAATCGCGATAGGGCCGGCTGAGACAGGCCGCCAGCTCGCGCAGCACAAATCGGCCCGCTCCGGCCCCGACAAGAGGCGCGCCTGGATCGACCCTGCCCCGGGAGAGCATTCGCTCGGCTCCTGATTTCAGCTGCTCGAGCTGCGTGCGCGCGAAGGCATCGGCAAGCACGCGCCATTCTTCCATCGTGCCATCGCAGAAATCGCAGCCGACCATCCGCGCCAACCGTGCCGCGCTCTCTTCCTCGGACTTGCCGCGGCGATCGGCGGTATCGTGCAGATCAAGACCCTCGGGCAGCGCACGCCTCAGTCGATGCGCGTCAGCGATGGTCGCAAAATACTCGGCCATGACGCCATGGAGGCGTCCGCGGAAAGGAATTGTCCGCGCGACCGCCATCAACGGAGTGCGAACGGCGCCGGTATAGATCAACTCCCCCTCGCCCAGGCGCTCGGCATCGGTCAAGCCCCTGTGGCGGCTTGCCCCATCCGAGAACGGCACCATGTCGGTCGTGGTGCTGCCCATATCGGCGAAAAGCCCGCTTGGCAGGCGCCCCGCCGTCCACGCCACGCTCGCCAGCCAGTTCGCCGAAGCAACGGCCCGCGCCTCGGCGCGCGCGCGCTCGGGTGGCAGAAAGGCCAGCGAACCGGCCCAGACTTGCAATCCCCGAAGCCGCTCCGTCAGGAAGTCAGTGAGGCGTCGCACCCCTTCCGCACGGTTGGGAAAGTAGTCCACCAGCTCGCCGGTCATGGTCACGGCATGCGCTTCGGCGGTGCCCAACCGGTCTCGCGCCTGACCTAGGGCGCGATCGAGATGTTCGAGACCGAGCCAAAGCGTGCAAGGAAGCTGCACGACCTCGCACAGACGCCCATTCTCGACCCGCGCCGCTTTCAGATGCGCGCCGCCGACATCCCAGCCGATGATAGCCGCCATTCGATCGCTCTTCCTTCACCGTCGTTATTGCCGGAGGGCGGCGCGAGGTGCAATAGAGAGGCGATGGAGCTGATCCCGGTCATCGATCTCATCGGCGCGAAGGTGGTCAGGGCCGAGCGCGGCGACCGCACGCGCTATCGGCCGCTCTCCTCCCCTCTGTCGCCCAGCCCGGAGCCCGAAGCGGTGTTGACGGCCCTGTTGAAGCTTTATCCGTTTCGCACCGTCTATATCGCCGATCTTGATGCAATCGAGCGGCGGGGCTCGAACGCAACGGTGCTGCGGCGGCTCAGAGCCTCTCAGCCGCAGGTCACGTTCTGGGTCGATTGCGGGCTGAGCCGCGAGGCGGAGTGCCGATCCTGGCTTTCGCAAAACAGCGATCATCTGGTGCTCGGCAGCGAGAGCCAGAGCGACCTGACGATTTTGAACGCGCTGACCGCCCGGGCCACGGCGGACCGCCTGCTGCTGTCGCTCGATTTCCGCGGGTCGCAGTTCCTAGGCCCTCCAGCTCTTCTGGAGAGGGCCACGGCCTGGCCCGACCGTGTCATCTGCATGAACCTTGAGCGCGTCGGCAGCGGTGCCGGAGCAGATCTCGGGCTGCTCGCGGACCTGAAGCGACGCGCGCCCCAGCTAAGCTTCTACGCCGCCGGCGGCGTTCGGGGCGAGGAAGACCTGGTGCGCCTGGAGAGGTCCGGAGCCACCGGCGTCTTGCTCGCGAGTGCCCTGCACGACGGCGCAATTTCCGAGGAGGCGATCCGGCGGCACAGCCGCTGACCGGAATCGCCACAGCCGGCCCGCACCGGAGAACACTCGCAGCGGCCACTTGCGACGGACGGACGATCAGGGCGAGCGCAAGCGAGCCGGGGGCTGTTCGCTGGCTGGCGGAATGTCGCGAACCAACCCAACGGGCTGCCCGGCATAAAAGCAGGTGGCTTCGATATCGCCCGTGGCACCTGGCCGGGCGGGATCCATGATCAACGCCTACGAGGCAGGTGAACGAACTCTGCAAACCGACTTATTGCGCAGGGTGCTCGCGCGAAAAGAAGGGGTGGACCTCCTGCAAGGGCCGCCCCTTCGGGCAGAGCCGTCGAAGTGCGTTAGGAAGGTGCGAACGGATGCTTTACCGTCTTCCGCTTCTCCAGGGTCTCCTTCGCCTTCGGCTCGCCCTTCACGGCGCGCTGAATAGCCTGCTTGGTAGCTTCATAATTGTATTGCTGGATTTTCTTGTCGTCGGCCGCATCCCAATGGATGAAAACGCCGACGGAAATGAAGACATCGTCCGCTTCCTCGACCGGGATGGTGCCGTCGGCCACGCAATCGGCCACCGCCGTCGCCACCGCGCGCTGCGCCGGCCCGAACATCTGGACTGCCTGCTTGGCGTTCTTGATCGTCACCTTGTTGAACAGGATGGTGTTCGGCTTGCACTGCAGATTGGGGCCGATCACGGCGAGAAGACTGGTGAAACCGTCCTTGTTGTTCGTCAGCGCATTGCAGAAGGCGCTTTCGGCCGCGCTGCCACGCGGCCCCATGATCAGATCGATATGCGCGACCTCGTTGCCGTCGCCGATCAGCGATTCGCCGACCAACGTCTTGGTGATCTTGGCCATTTCGAAACTCCCAGAAATCTGCTGCAGCGGGGCTTCGAGGCGGGCGCGCCCCAGCCTGTTCGGTGAACTTCAACCCCTGACCTGCGCCCGTTCCGGTCCGCAATGAGGAGGCAGGCCGATCATATCGTCCAGCCTCTGAGCCAGCAAGCAAGCAACCGTAAGGTCGGCGCTGGTGCCGGGGTTGAGGTTGCGCGACTTCAGCTTGGTATCGAATGCCAGCAGCCGTCGGCGTCGTTCGACCCACGGGCCCTGCCAGAGCCACTCCCGATCGAGTAGATCGGCCTCGCCGCGCACGGCCTCGGCCGTAGCGGCTCCATATTTGCGCCGGATATGACTGTCGGGGAAAGCAGCCATGAAGCGCATATGCACGGCTGCGACCGCCTCCTCCGCCACCATGCCCGAGGCGAAGGCTTGCCTCAGTCTCGGCAACCCGATTTCGAAAATGTCGGCGAAGCCTGTCGTATATTGGCATGCGACACGATCGTGCTCGGCCGCAAGCGCCATCGCCACTTTCAGCGTCACGGTGGGCGGAGCAAACACATCCTCGACGGCGCTGTGACCAAGCCCGGCGGGGGAGGCCAGCCGGATTGCCGCATAGGTCTGCTCGCAATCGGCGCGGTCGAGCGCATCGACGACTGCCGATACGCGCTCGCGAAGGCTGCCGCGCTCCGGCCGCCAGGCGGCGGCGATTAAAGGCGCGGCCAAAAGCACGATGCCGAGATTGGTGTTGAGCCCAACCGCCGCGCGTGTCGCCTCCACCGCCTTGAGAATGCGCTGGCCGACCCTGAGGCCGGGCGCGGCAATGACCGGGGCTGAGGCCGCCGCGCTCGCCTCGAGCTGGGCGACGGTCATGCCGTGGCCATCGGCGAAGATATGAACGTTGCCAGGTTTGAGTGCGCGCAACTCGGCAAGGCAGGCCTGGCGATAGGCCTCGGCGATACGACCGGCTTCGGCCGCCTCGGTCGGGGCCCTCACGAGACCGGCTCCCCAAATGCGAGCACCCGCAAGGCATCGGTGGCGATGATCGGCGCGATGGGGAAGGAGGTGACGCTTTGCAGCCCCTTCCAGGCGGGCATGGAATTGACCTCAAGGATCTGCCACGCCCCTGTGGCATCGCAGATCAGATCCACCCCGGCATGGAATGCGCCAACCGCGACGGCGGCCGCAACGGCGAGCTCGGCAACCCTTCCTTCGGCCGTGACGGCGGTGCAGCGTGCGCCCTGATGGACATTGGTGATCCAGCTCTCATGCTCGCGCACCATCGCCGCAAGGGCGCGCCCGGCGCTGACAAGGACACGGCAGTCTCGGAAACCCGCCCCGGCAGGCGGCACGAAACGTTGTAGATAGTAGATGCCGGCCACCGCCTCCGGCTCCGGCACGCCTTCAGCACTGGAGAGCCGTAGCAATCCGCGCCCCTGCGCTCCGAACAGCGGCTTCAGCACCAGATCGAACCCCAGCGCCGCTTCGGCCGCCACCACCGCGCATGCCGCCTCGCGGCTTTGAACGACCCAGGCCGGCGGTGTCGGCAGCCCCGCCAGCGACAGGCGGAGGCTGGTCTGTGCCTTGTCGACACAGCGTTCGATTGACGGCGCCGAATTGACGACCACGGAGCCGGCCGCCTCCAGCCCGTGCAAGATGCCGAGCCTGAGCGTCACCTCCTCGAAGCTTCCAGCGGAAATGGTCTTGACGATGACCAAATCCGGCGGGCGCAGCCTTGGTTCGGGCAAGAGAAACCGCACCCGGTCCTGTCCCACCGACAGAGCGCAGCGCCGCAACGATACCGCCTCCGCCCGCGCCCCGACGGCCGAGAAGCCCTTCATCAACTCGCGAACATGCCAGTCGGCCCGATCGGCGAAGATGAGGATCTGCGGGGGTGTTCGACCCTTTGCCCTGCGCCCGTCCTCCTGGACGGCCAGCGAAGGAGGCACGCTTTCAAACCGCCTCATGGCCGAAGGATCGGTCGATCATGGCCTCGTCCACTTGGCCCGTGGAGAAGCTGCGGCCGGTGTCAAGCGCGGTCACGGTGACCTCGGCTGGGCTGAAGAGAAGCGGATCGATCTTGTAGAAATCACCCTCATAGGCCTCGAACACCTCCCGGAACGGCCGGCCATGGTCGCGCGAGGCGGCACTCGGCAGCCGTCGCGCCAGATCGGCCGCCCGCTCTTCGCCGCCGGTGACGAACAAATGAACCCGTCCGCCATAAAGGATTGCGTCGTTCGTACGCCCCATCGCCGTGCGGAAGGATGGCGAGGGCGGCGGCAGCGGTGCCGAACCCACCCCGTCCACCACATCCTTCAGATTGAAGCCGAGGGCATGAGCCTTGTGCAACGCCACCTCAAGCACGCGCGCGACGATCTGGACCGCGCCGGCAAGGCTCTGTGTGGGCGTGCAGATGACCGTCAGCCTGTCCTGTGCGATGCCGCAGGCTTCGGCCATTCTGTCCAGAACCGCAGATGGCGGCAGGGCCCCGACTTCCAGGACAAAGCAGGCCTCGTCGGCCTTGTCGGCATAGTCGAGTTCCCGAAACAGCTCCTCGCGCCGGGCAAGCGCGCGGCCCGGGCCGGAAGCGAGTGCATGGAATGCGCCACCCTCCCCGCTGGAAAGGCTCCAGCCCGCATACTGGCTGCCGAGGCAGGCGAGGACCGGTTGAGCTACCGATACCGAGACCAGTATCGGCCAATGCCGCAACCCGCTCCCGCCAGTGAGCAGCACACGGCCGAGGCTGCCCATGCAAATCTCGGCGATGCGCCGACCGGCTTCGAGCCCGCCGGGTCGGTCAATGCCCGCATCGACCAGAACCGCCCCTGAGGGTGCCCGGCCCACGCCAATCCCGAGCATGGCGGCGTCGGCGACCAGCCTCTGAACCAAGGGCCGCGACCGTTCGCCAATGCTGGGCCAGTCCGTACGGGGCATGCTCTTGGGTTCCTCCCGATGGATCGGGCTCGGACACGAATGTAAGCGGGGTTCGTAGAATACCAATTTCACCTGTCCGCGCACCTTTACAGGTGGTGGGGCGGCCGATTGCAAGGAGCCGCGCGTCGCATTTGGGAAGCGGAGGGGTGGCACAATGGCTTACAGCCGTGTCGGAACAAGATCGGCCGCCGCCCCAAGCCGCTCGACAATGCCAACGGCGCGATGCTGGGCGCAGGCTCGGGCCGAAGCGGCATCGGGACCCTCGCCGAACAGGGTGCAGATCGGGCCGCCGGCCGGGATCGTGCTCCCCACATGCGGCCGGTCCGCCGCCCAGGCCGGCCAGCCCTCGATGCCGATGACGGCCGGACCCAGGTCGGCATAGAGGACGCACGCCGCGCGCGCAGGCCCGGGGGCAATCAGCGGCAGTCTCAGACGCCCGAAACAAGCCTCGACATGCGCCTCGAACAGTCCGGGTCGCATGCGGTCGAGCAGGTCCAAGGTGCCGCCTGGGCGCGGATTTACCTCCAAAAGCAAGGCTTGCTCGCCGTCCACCAGAAAATCGGCGCTGTTGAGGCCGACGAGAGAGAATTCGCGGGCCAGGCGCAAGCTCCACTCCGTCATCCGTTCGGCCAGCCCCCGCGGCAGTGCCGCCGGGAGTGCGGCGCCGCCATAACGAAAGGGCCGGCCCGGAGCGGAGCTTGGCCATTGCTCTGTGAAGCCGACCGGCTCGATATGCGCGCCATCCGACAGGAATGCGATCGAAACCGGCCGCCCGCCCACTCTTCGCTGCGCATAGGAGCGCACCGGAACAACGCCCGCCCGCCGCGCCCAGCGGATATGCCCTCCCCCCGCTGCGCCGATGCGCTTCAGAAGCCACTGGCCCCTTGTATTGGGCGGCACCTCACGCGCGATCTCGGGATGCGGGATGCCGAGCCGCACCGACGCCTCGAAGAATTGCGCCGGGTCCTTGACGCGGGCCAGCACGGCGGGCGCGTTCCCGGCGAGCCGATAGTCGGCTGCGAGCCTCGCCAGCAGGGACAAGCGGGATTCGAACCCGGAGCCGGTTACCAGCAGGCTTCGCTCCGGAACGAGCCGCCGCACCGCGCGCAGAAGGGGACGCTCGGCAAAGCCCCCGATGCGGCGGGTCGGGACCGCCTCGGCCACATCGGCGGCGGCGAGAAGGTCGCGGTCGGCGAACCAGTCGAGGCCGACGAGCCGGGCTTGAGCAAAGCCCGGCGAGCGCCGAGCGGCCTCGGCAAGTGCGCGCGCGGTGACGGCGACGATCGCCACAGTCGCGTTTCGGCCTGATTCCATCAGCCTGCGATTGCCCGCGCCACGCGATAGGCCTCCTGGAATTCCAGGACCAGTGGCTGGTCGCTTTCAAGCATCATCCGCAGCAGCTTGTTCTGGGTCTTGAACTTGATGTTGCCGATCGCGAGCGGCCCGAAACCCACTGCCCGACCGCCCGCGATGGGCTTTGCCATGTCGGAAGGGCCGAGCCCCTCGATGCCGGCCGGAGGCACGGCGTTGACGTCGGCCGCGAGCTTGAGCGCGCGGGCGCCGGAAAGTTCTTCGCGGCCCAGAATCCGCACGCCGGCGGGACCGGCGGCGATGACGATCTCGGCGTCTCGGATCGCCGCCGACTTGGCTTGCGAGCTGGAGCCGTCCACCGGTACAACCTCGACACCGAAGCGCGTCTCGAGTTCGCCCGCGCGCTGCTCGGCGGCAAGCCGGCCGCGATGGCTGGCCAAGGTGACCTTCGCCTCGGCCTGCGCCGCCAGCGCGGCGGCGGCTATGCCCACGGTGCCTCCCGCGCCGAACACGGTCACGCTGCGGCCACGCAAGCCCCCTTCCTCGCGCAGCTCCTTTTCGATCAGCGCCATCATCGCCGCCGCGGTGGTGAAAGAGCCCGATGGATCGGCGAAGGCGGATATGGCGAAGGGCGGCATCATCGCCTTCTTCGCCTTGGCCAGCATGTCGAGCGCCAGCCCCGCATCGCGCCCACCTATGAACAGAGCAGTACGGCGCGAATCCTTCGGCGCACGCGAGAAGATCATGTCCTGCACCAGCCCCGCGACTTCCGCAAGGTCGACCTCGCCATAGGTGGCGATCACCTCAAATCCTGCGTCCGCCGCCATGTTCAGATCGAAGGGGCTGACATGCTTTTGCGGGCTGATCATGTGCAATATGGCCGGCCGCTCCATGAGCTCCTCCGTGAGTTATCCTTGCCTTGCCTCGGGGCCCGGGTCGAGCGGGCCGATCTCGGCGCCGCGGTTGCGCCCTCGCACCAGGCGGAAGCGCAGACTGCCACCCCAACGCCGCTCCGCCTCAGCCATCAACGCCTCGCCTTCGGCCTGACTGGCGGCAAGTGCGAAGCCAGTCGGCCCCCAGGAGCTCTGGCCGAAGCCGGCGACGCCGGCGGCCTCCAGCCAGGCCAACGCAGCAGCGACTTGCGGGCTGGAGAAGCGGCCGCCCTGCGCGGGGGCGAAATAGTCCCCGACCCGACGCTGCAACTCCGTCACCGCCTCGCCGAAGCGCGGCAGGTCTGCCTCTGCGAGGGCGGGAAGCGCCTGGATCAGCACAAGGCGGCACAGCTCGGCGGCAAGCCTTTCGGGAAACCGCGGCAGCAGGTGGAAGGCTTCGTGCTCGGCCGGTCCATGCAAGCCTCCGCCCCTCGGGTCGAGGAGCAGTACGACGCGCCAGTCCTCCGGAAACGCCAAGCGGCTTACGATTGGGGGAGGCTTCTCGTCCTCTTCCGTGCGGCCCCCATCGACGATCACCCCGCCCATCGAGAAGGCGCCAATACCGATCCCCGAGCGCGCACCCCGTCGCGCCAGCGAGGCAATCTCATGCGGATAGACCGGTTGACCAGCGCAGCAGGCGAGCGCTGCCCCGAGGGCCAAAGCGAGTTGGGTGCCGGATCCGAGGCCGGCATGCTCTGGAATCGCCTGCTCCAAAGCGATTTCGAAGCCGCCCTCGATCCGCATCCCGTCGATAAGGCGAAGCGCGGTCTGACGCGCGCGTTCCGCCGAAGGACCGCTGACCGACAGCCGCTCGGCGCGGCGCACCGTCAACACGGTGCAAGGCTCCGCCAAGGCTATGCCGATGCCTCCGAACTTCCGTCCGAGCCCGCCATGGAGGTCGAGGAATCCCAGATGCAGGCGCGCAGGCGCGACGACGCGTACGCCCCCGGCCGCTCCGGACGGCGCCTCGATCCTCCCAGCCTCCCATCTGCCGTCCATATTGCCCGCGCTCGAAATCTACTCTTATGCTCGTTCGGCGTGGCCCCGAGGCCTTGCTGAAAACCTTAGCACAGGGTCCGCGACCCCGCGCCACGGCCATATTTGACGAGAAAGGAGCGCCGGCATGGCACGCGAGGAACGCACCTATAACGAAACGGAGATCGCCGAGCGGCTGGCCCGCGAGCTGCCGCAGTGGCGCTACGAGAATGGCTGGATCCGACGGCGCTACAAGACGCACTCCTGGAAGTCGACGCTGATGGTAATCAACACCGTCGGACATTTGGCGGAGGCGGCCTGGCACCACCCGGACATCGCCGCATCCTATGCCTGGGTGGAGGTCAAGCTGCAGAATCACGCAGCGAAGGGAATCACCGACAAGGACTTCGCCCTCGCCCGCAAGATCGAAGACGTCGTTGGATGGCAGCCCGGCAAGGAAGGAGGCCCGCTCGAAGGCACACCCAGCACCGACCAGCGCTTCGCCTATATCAAGTATGACTGAGCCGGAGAGTGACCGATTTCGGACCAGGCCGGCGGCGCCATGAATGCCGGAGAGATGTGGCTGGATGAAGCGGTTTGTCCGTTCTGCAGCCTGCTGTGCGACGATCTTCGGCTGGAAAGATCCGCAGACGGCGCCGTCACGCTGATCGGTCCAGAGTGCCCGATTGCACGCTCCGGCTATGCCCAGGCCGCGGCGCCAATAGATCAGCCGCCCTCGATAGACGGCGAACCGGCCACGGAACGCGCCGCGATCGAACGGGCCGCGGCACTGATCGCTGCCAGCGCAGCGCCGCTCGTGGCGGGTATGGCCGTGGATGTCGACGGCGTGCGCGCCGCCCTCGCGTTGGCCGATGCTTGCGGCGCCGCCGTCGACCATCTGCAGTCCGAAGGACTGATACGGCTGCTTCTACCGCTGATCGAAGGCGGCGCCGTTCAGACCTCCTTGAGCGAGGTACGCAACCGAGCCGATTTCGTTCTCGTGCTCGGTCCCGATCCGCGCCGTCTAGCTCCGCGCCTTCTCGAGCGAGTGCTTCCGCCCGCCGGTCTTTTCCTTCCCTCAGGCGCGAAACGCCGGCTCATCTTCCTCGGCGACGCACCCGAGGCGGAGCTGCCCGCACATCTTGTCTGCGACACCATTTCCGCTCCCGCGGGGCGGCTGGCGGAACTTGTCGGAGCTTTGGTGCGCTTGTCCTCCGGTGGGCCGCTTCGGAGACCTGAAATCGCCGGAGTTGCTGTGGAGCGCCTCGATGAGCTGGCACAACAATTGCGGCAGGCTCGCTATGGCGTTGCTCTGTTCGCTCCTGGCTTGATGGAAGGGCCGCAAGCGGAGCCTGCAATCTCCGCCATGCTTCACCTGGTACGGGAATTGAACCGCGTCACACGTTGGGCGGCGCTGCCGATTGCCGGGGGAGACGGGCTGGTCGGCGCCGCGCAGGCGATGTTGTGGCAGAGCGGCCTGCCCCTGCGTAGTCGCTTCGACGCCATGGGGCCGCGCTTCGATCCGTATCGGTATTCCACCCAGCGCCTGCTGGCGGAAAGCGAAGCCGATCTTCTGTTGTGGATCTCGGCGCTTCGACCGACACCACCGCCAGACAGTCCGGTTCCCCTGATCGCCCTTGCCCATCCGCAAACGCGTTTTGCACGCACGCCTTCGGTGTTCCTTTCGGTCGGCGTGCCGGGCGTGGATCATGGCGGCGTTATGTTCAGGACCGACGGGCTGGTCGCCCTTCCGCTTGCGCCGGTTCGCTCCGCTCCTCGTCGAAATGCGGCCGAGCTGCTCTCCGCCATTCTCCGGGCGTTGCCCGGGGTCGCCGGATGAGCGGCATCGTTCGCCTCGTTGGCGGGCGCATCTACGATCCGGCGAATGGGATCGATGGAGCGGTGCGCGACCTCTGGATCCAAGACGGGCACATTATCGCCGATCCCGGCCCCTCGTCGCCCCGGCATGAGCGTGTCGATGTGACGGGCGCAGTCGTCATGGCCGGCGCCATCGACCTGCACAGCCATATCGCCGGCGGCAAGGTCAATCTCGGGCGCTCGCTGCTGCCGGAGGATCATTGCGACCATGCACATGGCCGGCTTGGCGGGCTCAGATCGGGTAGCGGCCTTGCCACGCCGTCCACATTTTCGGCGGGGCACCGCTATGCGCTGATGGGATACACCGCCGCCTTCGAGCCGGCGATGGTTCCGGCCAACGCGCGCCACGCGCATCTCGAGCTTGCCGATACGCCGATGATCGACAAGGGCGCCTATGCCATGCTCGGCAACGACGATCTGCTGCTGCGTCTCATCCAGTCCGGCGCCGATCAGGAGGATATCAACGATTACGTGGCCTTCATGCTGTCGGCCACGCAGGCGGTGGCGGTAAAGCTGGTCAACCCCGGCGGTATCAGCGCGTTCAAGTTCAACCAACGCAAGCTCGATCTGGACGAGCCGAACGCGCATTACGGCATCACGCCACGGCAGATCCTGGTGAAGCTCGCCCGTGCGGTAACCGAGTTGGGACTTGCCCATCCACTGCACGTCCACTGCAACAATCTCGGCGTGCCCGGGAACGTCGAGACCACGCTGAAGACCATGAAAGCCGCCGAAGGCTGGCCTGTTCATCTCACGCATATCCAGTTCCACAGCTATGGCACGGAAGGCGATCGACGTTTCTCCTCCGGCGCGGGGCGCATCATCGAAGCGCTGCAAGGGCATCCGAATGTCAGCATCGACGTCGGACAGGTGATGTTCGGACAAACCATGACCGAGTCCGGCGACACCATGGCTCAGTATCGCAACCGCGTTCTTGCCGAGCCGGGGCGCTGGCTGTCCATGGATATCGAATGCGAAAGCGGATGCGGGCTCGTGCCGTTTCGCTATCGCGATCGCTCCTTCGTCAACGCCCTGCAATGGTCGATCGGCCTGGAACTGTTCCTGACGGCGCCCGACCCCTGGCGCGTCCTGCTCACCACCGATCATCCGAACGGAGCGCCGTTCGCCTTCTATCCGCGCCTGATCCGGCTGCTGATGGATCGGGAGTTCCGGGCCGAGATGCTGTCCCACTTGCATCCCGCAGCGGCTCGCCATTCCGCGCTCCGCGAGATAAGGCGCGAATACACGCTCTCGGAAATCGCGATCCTGACGCGCGCCGGCCCGGCACGCGCGCTGGGACTGGCCGAGCGCGGCCATCTGGGCCCGGGCGCCGCTGCTGACATCGCAGTCTATGTGGAGGACAAGGATCGCGAGCGAATGTTTGGCAACCCCATGCTCGTCTTCAAGGACGGCCGCCTCTTGGTGCGGGAGGGCAAGATTCTTCTCGAGAGCTTCGGTGCGACCAATGTAGTCCGCCCCGAGCATGACGGTGCGATCGTCACTGTTGTCGAACGCTTCTTCTCCGAGCACATGACGATGCGCCTGCCGCATCTCAGAATATCGGATGGAGAAATCGAAGGACGCGGCAGCCGCATTCAGGTGCGACCGACCCGGCGTCGGAGCGGTGCTGCATGATCGTCAACGGCGTCGTCATCGAGGATACCTTCGCCGAGGCGTTCGGCATGCGGGCCACCCGGCTTGTAATCACCGCCGATAGTGCCGCGTGGGCCACGAGGGCCGCGGAAAGTCTCACCGGCTTCGCCACCTCGGTGATCGGCTGCGGCTGCGAGGCTGGCATCGAGCGCCTGGTTGCGCCGGCAGAGACACCGGACGGACGGCCAGGCGTGTCGGTGCTGATTTTCGCAGTCAACTCGGCCGAGCTCGCCAAGCAGGTGCTGGCGCGCGTAGGCCAAAGCGTCCTGACCACCGCCGGTTCGGCCTGCTATTCCGGCCTCGATACGCCAGACACGATTCCACTCGGGCGGAGTTTACGCTTCTTTGGAGACGGGTTTCAGGCCTCCAAGCAGATTCTCGGCCGCCGTTACTGGCGGGTGCCGGTCATGGATGGCGAGTTTCTGGTGGAGGACAGCGTCGGCATGGTACGCGCCGTAGGAGGAGGCAATCTCCTCATCCTCGGCGAGAGCCGGGCGGAAGTGCTCGCCGCGAGCGAACACGCGGTCGCCGCAATCCGCAGGCTGCCCAATGTCATCCTGCCCTTTCCCGGCGGCATCGTGCGATCGGGATCGAAGGTCGGCGCACGCTATAAGGGGCTCCCCGCCTCGACCAACGACGCCTATTGCCCGAGCCTGAAGGGCGTCGTAGCAAGCCGGCTCGAACCGGGAATCGAATCCGTACTGGAGATCGTCATCGACGGCTTGACCGAGGAAGACGTTGCAGCCGCCATGCGTGCCGGCATCCTGGCGCTATGCGAGGTCGGGGCCGCGGGAGGCGTACGCCGGATAGGTGCGGGTAACTACGGCGGCAAGCTCGGCCCATTCCAGTTCCGATTGCGAGAGATCGCCTCGTGATGGAAGGTTGGAAATTGACCTTGCGCAATCGGCCGCCTCTGCCGGTCGAGGTGGGCTGCCTCAGCCCGGAAACGCTCGCCCATGCCTCTGCGGCCAAGCTTGAGCGAATTCCGCTGTGGCTTGGCCGGCGCACGGTCGCCCTGGCGGATCTCTTCCGGGTGGAAGGAGGACCAGGGCCGCTTCTGGTCCTGGCTGGAGCTTGCGAACGACTGGACGGGATCGGACGTGGACTTGTACAGGGCGAGATCCGTGTCGACGCCGATGCCGGGTATGGAACCGGCGCAAGCCAGTCGGGCGGCAGCATCCACATCACAGGATCGGTCGGCGACCATGCTGCAGCAGGCATGCGAGGGGGCATGCTGACCATCGAGGGAGGCGCGGGATCCTTTCTTGGTGGGCCGCCGCCCGGCGCGCGGCTCGGCATGCGCGGCGGCCTCGTCATCGTTCGTGGCGGTGCGGGTCCTCGTGCTGGCGAGCGCATGCGCCGGGGCACGATCCTGATCACCGGCGATGCGGGCGATTGCTGTGGCGCACGGATGGTCGCCGGCACCGTGGCGGTTGGCGGAGGGCTCGGCGCCTCACCCGGATTGCGCATGCGGCGCGGCACGATCCTCGCTTCGCGGGCTGTGCAGGGCATACCGGATACTTTTGTCCAAACCGGCCAAACCGAGCTGACTATCCTCAGCCTCTTGGCTTGTCGCCTCCGCCATGCGGCCCCTTGGCTGGCGCCCCTCATCACCGGACGGCCGATGCGTCGCGCCTCCGGCGATCTTGCCGTTGACGGTAGGGGCGAGATCCTGCTTTCGGAACCGATCGCCTGATCGGAACTTCGCCGCCGAGCAACGAAACCGACCGCATCCGCCTCGGCCGAGAAGCTGCACCCGCAGCAAAGGGGGCGGGCATACAAGTGCGATCCGAACCCGCCACACTTCCAAAGAGGTAGCGACAAGGGGCAGCCTTGGGTGTTGGTTCGACTGTGCAGGGGAGAAGCGGGTCGGTGCTTGTCGCTCACCCCGCACCGAGGGAGGAACGGGGGGTCATGCTGCTAACCGCCACTGAAACCGTACGACCCCGACGACGACGGTTTTGGCTCGCCCGGCGGCCGCTCGGACTGCTGACCCTCGCTTCCGTAGTCCTTGTCGGCGCAGTCATGGTGGTTCTCGCTTGGGTGGATCGGACCAGCGCTATGGCGGGGGCCGACCGCATCAGTCAGGTTCTCACCCTTGCGTTCGAACGGCATGTCGGCCGGACCCTCGCCGAGCTTGAAGGAGCCTTGACAACGATTGGAGAGGGGCTGGAGCAGGTGCAGGATTCGCCCGAACCGATCGATATCCGATTGCGCTCCCTGCAAGCGCGGCTGCTCCATGACAGCCAGCTTGCGCTCATCGACTCGGCGGGTCATCTGGTCAGCAGCTCGACGGTCCCGGTGCGCCGAGGGCTCGATCTGTCCGGCCGCGATCTCATCCGCGAAGCTCTGTCCGAACCGAGCGAAGGTCTGTTCGTTGGTCCAGGCGCCTTGCTCGACCGGGATGCTTCCGTCGGCGTCGCCCGTCGCGTCACCGACGATGCCGGCGCCTTGATCGGCATCGCCTATGGCAGCCTCGACAATGAAACCCTCGACCGGTTCGCCGAGGAAGCCACGCTTCCGAGCGGCGCCAGCATGATGTTGCTCAAAGAGGATGGAACGGTGCTCCTGCGCCGCCCCGGCGGCGAAGATTGGGTTGGTCGCTCGCTGGCGACCGATACGATGTTCGTGCAGTTCTCACCTCGGCTCCGACCCGGGACCTATCATGAGATCGCGGTCGACGATCGCGTCGAGCGGGTCACAACCTATCGCACCGTCCAGAACTATCCGATGGTCGTTGCGATCGGCCTGCCCGCCGACGCGCTGCTGGTGCCATGGCGCGAGCGCAGCTCGAAGCTCTTGCTGATCTGGGCGCTGGCCGGGCTCGCCCTATCGGTAATTGCCGTGGCCGTCGCCGCGCAGGCGCGCAAGGCGTCGGAGCGCGCGCGGCCGCGCAGCTGACCCTTCCGGTTGCCTGAAGCGGCAGCCCCTGCTATCAGCAGGCTTCTCGAGAACACCACTCTAAGACCTTTCCTTGGCCCTTTCCCTTGGCATCGACACTGGCGGCACATATACCGATGCCGTTCTTTACGACCCCGCGCTTGGCGTCATCGCCGCCGCGAAGGCGCTGACAACTCGTCATGATCTGAGCGTGGGGGTGAGTGCTGCCATTGCCGGCGTGCTGGCGAAGGCCGAACCGAGCCGCATTCGCCTGGTCTCCCTGTCTACCACGCTCGCAACCAACGCGCTGGTGGAGGGTCAGGGCAGTCCCGCCGCCCTCTTGCTTCTCGGATATGACGGGGGAGCGCTTGGCCGCTCCGGGCTGGGCGCGGCGCTGAAAGGCGACCCGGTTGCGTTCATCGGCGGCGGGCATGGCGCTCTCGGCGATGAGCAGCAGCCGTTGGACCATGATGCTTTGCGCAGGGCCATCCAGGACTTCGCCCCCCGAGTATCAGCCTTCGCCGTCGCCGGCTATTTCGGGGTGCGCAACCCAAGCCACGAGCTGGCGGCCCGCGATCTGATTCGCGAACTCACGCGCCACCCGGTGACTTGCGCCCATGAGCTCAGCCACCATCTCGACGCGCCTCGCCGGGCGCTGACGGCGCTCTTCAACGCACGGCTGATTTCCCTTCTCGACAGGCTGATCCAAGCGGTCGAGCGGCAGCTGCGAGAGCTCGCCATCGAAGCGCCGCTGATGGTGGTCAAGGGCGACGGCGCGCTGATCGCCGCGGCCGACGCCTTGACCAGGCCCGTCGAAACCATTCTCTCAGGCCCTGCGGCAAGCGTGGTGGGAGCCATGGCGCTGACGCAGGAACGCGATGTCGTGGTCTCCGACATGGGCGGCACGACGACCGACATCGCCTTTCTGAAGGACGGCCGGCCCGTACTGAACCACGACGGCGCCACCGTTGGCGGCTGGCGTACCATGGTCGAGGCAATCGCGGTGTATACCTTCGGTCTCGGCGGCGACAGCGAGGTGCATGTCGATCCGGAACGCGGGCTTTTGGTCGGGCCGCGACGTGTCATCCCCTTGAGCCTGTTGGCGCATCAATATCCTGAGAGCCTGGCGATCCTGCGTCGGCAGACGCACGAGACCTTGGTGGGAGCACTGCATGGCCGGTTTGCGCTGCGCACGCGTTCGCTCGGCAGCGATGAAGCGAGCCTGAGCGGCGCGGAGCGGCGCATGTGGGAGGCGATCGACAAGACGCCGACGCCGCTTGCCGAACTGCTCGGCGGCAGAGGGCCCGAGCGTCCGCTTCGCCGCCTGATCGAACGCGGACTTGTGCAGATCGCTGCCTTTACCCCTAGCGATGCAGCGCACATACTGGGCTTGCATACCTCCTGGTCGGTCGAGGCGGCGCGGCTTGGGGCGGAGCTATGGCGCCGCCGCCCGGGAGAGCGCGGCTGGATCGGGGGCTTCGCCGTGGAAGCGTTTGCCACGGCGGTGATTGATCGCGTCGCCGCACAGACTTGCGAGGCCCTGATCGCCTCCACTGTCGAAGCCTCCGGAGGGCCGCCTGTGCGGCGAACCGAGCCTCTAGGGACCGTGCTTATCGACCTGGCCTCCTCCAAGAAGGCCGACCCGAATGCTCTTTACCGTGTGTCCATCGAGCTGGCCAGGCCGCTGGTCGCGATCGGGGCGCCGATCTTAACCTACTACCCCCAGGTGGCGCAGCGGCTCGGCACGAGACTGGTGGTGCCCGAACATCACGACGTCACCAACGCCGTGGGTGCGGTCGCGGGTGGTGTTTTCGAGACGGTGCTGATCACCATCAGCGCTTTGCGGGAGGATCGATTTCGCGTCCATGGGCCGCGTCACGTGACCGATTTTGGCACGCTCGCCGAGGCGGCGGCTCACGCCATCGAAGAGGCCCGGGACGCGGCGCGCGCACGCGCCCTCGCAGCCGGTGCCGAGACGGTCGAGATCACGGTCGAGCGCAAGGATACGGTTGTGCGCAACTTCGGTCAGGATCTGTTCATCGAAAGCAGCATCCTCGCAACCGCCGCGGGACGCCCACGGCTCGCCTAGCGCTATGCGGCGCGACGACGCACGCGCGAGGGGGGAAAGCGCACGCTGACGGTGGTGCCGGTCCCAAAGACGCTGTCGAGCCGGATCGAGCCGCCATGCAGCTCCACCAGCGACTTGACCAGGGCCAGTCCGAGGCCGGTCCCGGTGTGCTTGCGGATCAGCGGCTCGTCTGCCTGGCGGAACGGCTCGAGCAGCCGATCGACATCCTTCTGCGAGATGCCGATGCCGTCGTCCCTGACCGAGAGCACCAGCCCACTGCCCTCGTCCAAGAACGCATTCACCGAGACCGAGCCGTTCTCGCGCGAGAATTTGACGGCGTTGGACAGCAGATTTATGACGATCTGCTTCAGAGCGCGCTCGTCGGCGAGAAGCGTCAGATCGGAAGCGACCTGCGCTTCGAGCGCAAGGCCGCTGTCGTTCGCTTGTTGTTTCACCAGCTTCTGAGCGGCAGCAACAACGGCAAGAAGCTGGACTTCCTCTTCATGCAACTCGAATCGGCCGGCCTCGACCTTCGACAGGTCGAGCACGTTGTTGATGATCGCCAGCAGATGCTGGCCGCTGACGCGGATGTCGCAGGCATATTCGAGATATTTCGCATTTCCAACCGGGCCGAGCACCTGTGTGGCCATGATGTCGGAGAAGCCGATGATGGCGTTGAGCGGCGTCCGCAGCTCGTGGCTCATGGCGGCGAGGAAGTGTGATTTCGCCCGGCTGGCATCCTCCGCCTCGCGCCGGCTCCGGTCCAGCGTGTCGCACAGCTCCGTCTTGACTAGGTTTGCAGCCTCTGCGTTGCGGGCTGCCGACAGCGCCTCATCTCGCGCGGCAAGCAGCCCCCCGACGAGCCACTCGTTCTCGACCTGAAGCTTTATCGTCGCGGCGCTGGATCGGGCGAAATTGCAGGCGATGGCGATCAGCCCGCCACCATAGCCCACCGCCGCCAAGGCGATCATCAGGTGCAAATCGTCTCCGCTCACCGCCATCGCCGCCCCATAGGGCAAGATGGAGGGAAGCAGAAAGGCCAGGAATGGGCCGACGCGATGGGCAAGCGAAGACAAGGTTGCAGCGGCGATGGCCGCGATGGCCGCGCCCAGGAACAGCTCCGGCAAGAGCGCGTCGGGCGGCATCAGCAACAGCGCGATTGCGCCCCAGGCGCAGCCAGAAAGGGCTGCGCCGACGGTAATCAGATTGCACCAGCGGCGAACCTCCCGGGGGCCGGCCACCCCCTTGCCCGGAAAGATCAACCAGGTTGCGGTGCGCGCCGCGGAAAGCGCGATGACCAGCCAGATCCAAAGGCCCGTGCGGGCGTGAGGGACCTCGCTCCAGAGCGCCAAGGCGGCGCCGACCGCCATCGCTACATTGGCAATCAGCGCGGGCGGGGCATTGCGATGCAACAGACGAACTTGCTCGGCGGCGATCCGCCAAGCGAGCTCCTCCGGCCCGAGCAATTGCGTGCCGTCCAGCCCGCCGATTTGAGCATATTTGTCAGTCGTGCTGGAATCGGCGCCCGCCATAAATATAGTTATCGGGTGTGTCGGTTTTATGAATGGTAAATGACCGAAGGCCCGTCCCGGGGAGAGCGGAACGGGCCTCCATCGCATCGTCATTAGGGAAATCTGCAGAGCCTGTCGAACAGTTATAGACCTCAATCGATTTCCCAATTCTTAACGCGCCGTCAATCCGCCATCGACCAGCAAGGCTGATCCGGTGATGAAGCCCGCATCCTCCGAGGCAAGGAAAAGGATGGCCGCGGCCACTTCCTCCGGGCGGCCGATTCGACCAAGCAAAGGGACCGCTTCGTTCTCGAGGACGGCAGTGCGTCCCTGCTCAGCCTGATTGAACGCGTCGAGGAGCGGGGTATCCACCGGCCCAGGGCAGACAGCATTGATGCGAATGCCGTCCGCGGCATGGTCTATGGCCATGGCGCGTGTGAGTTGGACCACTCCGCCCTTGGAAGCGCAATAGGCCGCAGCGGTGGCATGACCGACCAACCCCAGTTCCGATGCGACATTAACGATCGCGGCGCCGGGCCGTCCGCGCAGGAACGGAACAGCGGCCCGGCAAGCCAGAAAAACGCTCTTCAGATTGACTGCGATCACACGGTCCCACTCCGCCTCGGACGTCTCGAGCACGGTCTTGGCCAAAGGGATTCCGGCATTGTTGATCAGGAAGTCCAATCCACCGAACCTCGCAATGGTCGACTGGGTCAGCCTCGTCCACTCGGAGGCAACAGCAACATCGGTGCGGTGGAAGACGGACTCGGCGCCTTCGGCGGCAAGTTCCTCGGCGATCGCATCGGCGTCTTGAATATCCGCAAGGACCAGCCTTGCGCCCTCCCGCGCCAGCCGCCGGGCGGTTGCAAGGCCGATGCCCGACGCCGCGCCGGTAACGATGCCGATGCGTCCCTGAAAGCGCGTCGTCTGCATGCCCCTTCCCTCCATTGTGCCGGGCCGCTCCGGCCCCTAGCATTTATCGCCGAAAGCGGGGGCCGGCGGGAGAGCTCCCTCGACGTCAATCAAGATCGGGGTCCAGGTTCATGGCACAGGCGGGAGCGGGTCGCTGGAGCTTCGAGGGCGAGAGCGTTCTGGTCACCGGCGGCAGCCGTGGCATTGGCTACGGCGTGGCAAGCGGATTTGCGCGCGCCGGTGCGGATCTGACGATCCTCGCCGACGATCCAAAGATCGAGGAGGCCGCCGGAGCGTTGAGCGGGATGGCCGGCGGACGCCAAGTGCGGGGCCTTCTCTGCGACATCGCCGATCGCGAAGCGGTGGCCGGCGCCTTCTCCGGAATCGATCGGCTCGATGTGCTGATCGCCAATGCAGGTATCGAGCGCATGACGCCGATCGACGCGCCGGGCGCCGAGGCCGAGGCGTTGTTTCGCCGTATCGTCGAGGTCAATGTGCTCGGCACCTACTACGTCGCCCGCGAGGCGGTGGCGCGCATGGGTCCGGGCAGCCGGATCGTCATCACCGCCTCGGTCTGGAGCAAAACCGCCGTCGGCTTCTTCAGCGCCTATTGCGCCTCTAAGCACGCCAATCTCGGCTTCATGCGCTCGCTCGCACAGGAGTTGGGCCCGCGCGGCATCTCCGTGAATGCAGTGTGCCCAGGGTGGATCCGCACCGAGCCGGCGCTGAAGAGCCTCGCCGACGAAGCACAACGCCGCGGCCTTTCGGAGGAGGCGATGGCCGAGGAAATCCTGTCGCGCCAGGCCTTCCCCGGAATGCTCGAACCGACCGATCTGATCGACGCTTATCTGTTTCTCGCCTCGGATGCAGCGCGCAACATCACCGGCCAAAGCCTGCATGTCGATCGCGGCGAGGTGATGGATTGAAGTAATCACCTCTCCCGTTCGCGGGAGAGGTCGCGAGGGGCAGTCAGCCCCGAGCGGGTGAGGGTGATGCGAGGCGCAAGCACCCCTCCCTCACCCGCCTCGGCTCACGCTCGGCCGCCCTCTCCCCACTACCGTGGGGCGAGGGTCCTTATCAGCCGTTCTGATCCACCCAGCCGCTTCCGTCCCAGGTATAGATGAAGTTTTCACCTGTCCCTTGGCCGCCGGGGCGGCTGTGCAAATTGATCACGGTGATGTCGCCGCCGCGGAAGGTGATCGAGTCGGTCGGATCGTTCTTGTCCTGGATCCTGAACATGCCGCCGCCGAGATCGACAAGGTTGACTTGACCGTTGACCGGATCATTGTCGGGAGCGCCTGTGTCCGGGAAGCCGGAGGCGGGGGCGGTGTTGCCGCCGAAGATGACCAACCCGTTTCCGCCCGGGGCGGAATCGAAGATAAGGTCGGTGCCGAACCCGCCATTGTTGGGCGACCAGTAATAGTTGTCGAACCCGTCTCCGCCATAGAGCGTGTCGTCGAAGCCTCCGGGCCCCGCCGCCCCGGCGCCGGCATAGAGGAAATCGTCGCCGGCGCCGCCGAACACCGTCGAGCTGCCGCCGCTGCCGAACCAGCCGGCCCAGATCCGGTCGACGCCGTCGCCGCCATAGAGCGTTTGGCTGCTGCCCAGCGCGGCACCGCCGTCGAGCATCGCGATCTGGTCGTCGCCCAAGCCCCCATAGACGGTCGAAGCTACGTTATCGAAGCTGGGGAACGAATAGAACAGCACGTCGTTGCCGTCGCCGAGCTCGAACACCTCGAAGGCGCCGGCGCGGCTGTTCGCGGTAAAAGCGTTGCCGTCACCGCCGCCGGCGAACCGCGCCGCGCTCAAATCGATGCGGTCGGCGCCCGCGGTGCCGAGGAGCGTGTCGGTGCCGATGCCGCCATCGAGAATGAAGGATTGGTTGCTGAATTGCACGGTGTCGTTGCCGTTGCCGCCGAAGATCGAATCGGCGCCAGTTAGATCGGTTAGGCGGTCGTTGCCGTCGCCACCCAGCAGCAAGTCATTGCCGAGCCCGCCGTTGATGGTGTCGTTCCCGGTCAGACCGGCAATCGTCACATTGAAGCCGAGAGCCCCGCTGGCGCCCAGCAGGTCGTCATTCAACGAGCCGAACAGCGCCTCGATCTCGAACAGTCGATCATTGAGGGCGTTTCCACTTAGACCTGGGTTGCCATCAAGCGAGATGGTTATTCCGGGTCCGCCGCCAGAGTAGGAAACCGTGTCCAAACCAGCGCCTCCGTAAAGGAGGTCGCCATTCGGGTCGCCGCCGATAAGGCCATTTCCGCCCACGGTGTCATTGCCGTCGCCCCCGTAGACGGTATCGCTTACGGGCGATTGGCCGATCAAGATGTCATCGAAGGCCGACCCGATAAGCACCTCGATGCTCGAATAAACATCGCCCTGGGCATCGCCGCCGACGGCGAGTCCACTGCCCAGATCCACGCTGACGCCCGCGGCAGATGCCGCAAAGGACACGGCATCGACGCCCGCCCCGCCATAGAGAGTGTCGCCTCCGGACCCCCCTATCAGTGTATCGTTGCCGCCATTGCCGATGAGAGTGTTGGCGTTGGCGTCGCCAACGAGCACATCGCCGTCGGTGCCCGAGCCGATCAAAGCTTCGATGGAAGCGAAGGTGTCGCCCAGCGCACCGCCGGTTCCCATGCCAGTGGCAAGGTTCACAGTCACTCCGGCGGAAGCGGAGTAGTCGGCAATATCGATGCCTTCGCCACCGAACAGCGCATCTGCGCCCGCCCCGCCAAAGAGCGTATCGTTGCCAAGGCCGCCATCGAGTCTGTCATCGCTGGCCCCGCCATACAGCGTGTCGTTGCCGAGATGACCGTCGAGGGTTTCGGCATTGAAACTGCCGATGAGGAGATCGCCTGCTTGCGACCCGATCAAATGCTCGATCTGGAATAACCGATCGTTTCGGACCTCGGCTGCCCCGGACGCGGGGCTCCCGTCGAGGGCAACGGTGATGGCTTGCGTTAAACTGCTGTAGCTGACTAGGTCGATGCCGGCGCCGCCGTAGAACGTGTCCCCTCCTGCCCCGCCGTACAAAGTGTCGTTGCCGGCTAATCCGAACAGCGTGTCATTGCCACTTTGCCCGAACAACGTATCGTCATTGACGCCACCATAGAGGGTATCATTGCCACCGGTGCCGACGACGACCCTGCCCGGAACTTGCTGTACGACGACCTCTTCGCCGGCAGAAGATGTCGCAGCAGGGCCCTTCTTTGCAGGCCGCCGCGCGGGCTGGTCGAACGCCGACAGACCGGAGGTGATGGTCCAAATGGAACCGCGCGCCATGGCTCTTTCCATCCCTCGGCACGAACAGGACAAACTTGCTGGAATATATGAGTGATGAATTGTATAGACAACAAAGTTCCTTGCATCTTCGGAGAATAATCGATCCCAATGTTATGAAGTTGCGCATATATGAGCCTGGTCCATATTTTATTCCGCGGCGGAAGATAGTCCCCTAGGGTCGCTTGCATGGTGAGCGCGGACCGGCTCTGGCACAGGCACGAAAAGATGGCCCAGATCGGAGCGACCGGCCGCGGCGGCGTGTGCCGCTTGGCGCTCTCGCCCGAGGATACGGCGGCGCGGGCCCTCCTCATCAACTGGAGCGAGCGACTGGGCTTGGCGGCCACGCTCGATCCGGTCGGCAATCTGTTCCTGCGACGCGAGGGGCGCGAGCCAGATCTCTTACCCCTCTGGACCGGCTCGCATCTCGACACCCAGCCGACTGGCGGCAAGTACGATGGAATCTACGGCGTGCTGGCCGGGCTGGAGGTGTTGGAGGGGTTCATCGAGAAGGACATCGCCACGCGGCGGCCGATCGAGCTCGTGGTCTGGGCCGATGAGGAGGGCGCACGCTTCCAACCTGCGACCATGGGCTCGGCCGTGCATGCGGGCGCAATAACGCTTGAGGATGCATTGAACGCAACCGATGCGAGCGGCGCCACCTTCGGCGCGGCGTTGGCGGTGCAGCGCGCGGCTCTGTCCGGGGCGGGTCCAAGGCCGCTTGGCCGCGCCGCCTTCGCCTATGTAGAGGCGCATATCGAGCAAGGCCCGGTGCTGGAGGCGGAGGGCCGCGTTATCGGCGCCGTCACCGGAATTCAAGGTCTGCGCCAGTTCGCGATCACCGTCGAGGGCGAGGAGGCGCATGCGGGCACCACTCCCGCCTCGCGCCGCAAGGATGCCTTCGCGACCACTCACCGCATTGTCGGCGCGCTTTACAAGCTGGTCGCGGATCCCTCCGAGATCACCCGCTTCACCATCGGCAGATTCATGCTGGCGCCGGGCTCGCCCAATACCGTGCCGGCCCGTGTCGAGTTCACGATCGACCTGCGCCATCCCGATGCCGTCTTGCTCGATCGCATCACCCATGGCATTGCCGAGATCTGCCGCAGCGAGGCTTCGCCCTGCACGGCCGAGGTCCGGCAAATCCTGGATTCAAGCCCGGTGGTTTTCGCTCCCGCCATGGTCGAGCGCGTGCGCCGCGCGACGCGGCGGTTGGGACTCGAACCAAAGGACATCCTCTCCGGCGCCACCCACGACGCCAAGTTCATGGCGGGCTTGTGCCCGACGGCGATGATCTTCATTCCCTGCCGCGGCGGGGTCAGCCACAACGAGGCCGAAGCCGTCGAGCCGGAGCACCTCGCCGCCGGCGCTGAGGTGCTGGCCGAAGTGCTGCGCGAACTTGCGGAGGAGTGAGGCGTGAGGTGCGCTTCACGAGACTGAATCGCACATTGCGCTATCACCCCTCACCCGCCTCGCTTACGCTCGGCCGCCCTCTCCCCGCTCCGCGTCGCTCCGCGGGGCGAGGGGTTTTTCACCTCTCCCGCTTGCGGGAGAGGTCAGCGAGGGCGTGAGCCCGAGCTGGGTGAGGGTGGGGTGACGAGACCGTTCCAATCACGCACAAGGATTCCTTCAGACTGACGATGCACCACCCATCATTCCTCTCCCATCTCGAATGCTCGGCCACTGGTGAACGGTATGAAGCCGGCCGACCCTACAACCTGTCGCGCGCGGGGAAACCTTTGCTCGTGCGCTATGACCTCGAGGCGCTGGGTCGCGCGATCGATCGCGACCGCCTGCGACAGCATCCACCGGGGATGTGGCGCTATCTCCCGCTGCTTCCCGTCTCCGATCCGGACGCGATTGTCTCGCTAGGCGAGGTGCAGACGCCGCTGATCCCGCTGACGAGGCTCGCCGCCGATGCGGGCGCGCGCGCGCTTACGGTGAAGGACGAAGGAAGGCTGCCGACCGGCTCCTTCAAGGCGCGCGGGCTAGCAATGGCGGTAACCATGGCCCAGGGATTCGGACTCCGGCGCGTGGCGATCCCGACCAACGGCAATGCGGGGGCCGCGCTTGCCGCTTATGCCGCGCGGGCAGGAATAGAGTGCTTCGTCTTCTGTCCCGAGGACACGCCCGAGGTGAACATCCGCGAGATCGCCGCACAAGGCGCCACGGTGTGGCGGGTCAATGGCCTCATCAACGACTGCGGCCGCCTGGTCGCCGAGGGCACGGAGCGGATGGGCTGGTTCGACATGTCGACGCTCAAGGAGCCCTATCGCATCGAGGGGAAGAAGACGATGGGGCTGGAGCTCGCCGACCAACTCGATTGGAAGCTGCCCGATGCGATCTTCTATCCGACCGGCGGCGGCACCGGCCTTATCGGCATGTGGAAGGCTTTCGCGGAACTTGGCCGCCTCGGCTGGATCGACACGCACCGCCCCCGGATGATCGCCGTGCAGGCGGCGGGCTGCGCGCCGATCGTCAAGGCGTTCGATGATGGTGTTGAACATGCTGCGCTCTGGCGGAATGCTGCGACCGTCGCCGCCGGCATCCGCGTGCCGGCCGCGATTGGCGATTTTCTGATCCTGAGGGCGGTTCGCGAAAGCGGAGGCTTCGCGATCGCCGTGACCGACCAGGCCATCCTCGCCGCACGCGCCGAGGTGGCGAAAGCCGAGGGCCTATTGCTGTCACCCGAAGGCGCCGCCACTTACGCCGCTTGGAAACAAGCACTCGCGGAGAACCGGGTCTCGCGAGACGAACGCGTGATGCTGTTCAACTGCGCCAGCGGCCTCAAATATCCGTTGCCTGAAGCGGGGGAGCGGTGGAATTCCGCTGGCTGAACCGTCACTCGCCGCCGTGCTTCTGGGTCCGGCGCTTCTGGAAGACGTCGCTGAAGGCGGCGGCCAGGATACCGGTCGGCATCGCGATCAGCCCAATCCCAGCCAGCGCGGTGAACGCGCCACAGATCCGCCCGAGCAGAGTGACCGGATAAACGTCGCCGTATCCGACCGTGGTCAGCGTGACGATGCTCCACCACAGCGCGCGCGGGATGCTGCCATAGGCCTGCGGCTGGACCTCGCCCTCGATCAGGTAGAGCAGGGTTGCAGAGACCATCAGGACGATGCCCGCCGCGAGCAAGCTGACCGTCAACTCGTAGCGGCGCGAACGAATCGCCTCATAGAGCATCAGGCTCGCTTCGCTGAACTGGCCGAGCCGGGCGATCCGCAAAATGCGCGCCAGCCGGATCAAGCGCAGCATGAAGGTATCGGTGCCGCCGAGGAGAAGGAAGGAGGGCAAGATCGCAATCAGGTCGATGATTGAAATCGGCCGCAAGAGCCAGCGCAGCCGTCCGGAAAGCCCAGCCCAGCGCGGATCGACACCCGCCACCCAGAAACGCAGGGCCAGCTCGATCAGGAAGATGACGCCGAAGGCGAGGTCCAACCCGACGAAAAGCTTCGGAGCGGGCGCGACAACGGTGTCCTCGGTCTCGATCACGGCCAAGGCGCTGGCCACCACAATCAGGACCAGGACCACCCGGTTGAACGGCGACAGGCCCTTGGGCCAGGCCCTCGGCTCCACCCAGCGATAGGCCCGCTCTTGCAGCGTCGCAGCCGATTCTCCCTTTGCGGCCATTCCTATGCCCCCGTTCGCTGCGGCATTCTAGCATGCGCGCGACCCGCCAGACTCCTCGCCCTCTTATTCAGGAACGTTCCCATGGCCGTCCCCCGCTCTCTCAATACGGTTGCCGTGATCGGAAATGGCATCATCGGCCATGGCGTGGCGCAGGTCTTCGCCATGTCCGGTAAACGGGTGCGTTTGATCGGCCGCAGCGCTGACAGCTTGAAGCGCGCGAAGGCGCTGATCTCCGAGGGTCTCGCTCTTTTCAGGGAGAACGGACTGATTGCGGAAAGCGACGCCGAGGCGGCGCTGGCGCGGGTGGAAATCTCAACCAGGCTTGAGGACGCCCGCGACGCTCAGCTTGTGGTCGAGGCGGTGCCGGAGAATATGGAGCTCAAGCGCGGGATCTTCGGGCGGCTCGATTCCATTTGCCCGCCGCCGGCCGTGCTGGCTTCGTCCAGCGGCCATCCGGCGAGCGAGCTGGTAGAGAGGGTCGGACGCCCCGAGCGCGTCATCGCCGCGCATTTCTGGTATCCGCCGCAGCTTCTGCCTTTGGTCGAAGTCTGCGGCGGACCTGCGACGGCTCCCGAGGTGGTGACCTGGACTTGTGAGGTCCTACGCGAGGCCGGCAAGGAGCCGGTGGTGATCGACCGCGAGGTGCCGGGCTTCATCGGCAACCGTATCCAGTTCGCGGCGCTTCGCGAGGCCTGGGCTCTCTGGGCCTCGGGCGTCGCCTCGGCCGAGGCCATCGACGCCGTGGTCCGCAACTCGATCGGCCGCCGGCTCGGCGTCACCGGGCCGATCGAATCGGCCGATCTCGGCGGGCTCGAGACCATGTACAATTTCGCGCGGTTCCTACAGCCCACGCTCGACGTGGCGCCCGAGCCGCCCGGCGTCATCGGCGAGCTGGTGCGGCAGGGACGCAAGAGCATCGGGCAAGGCGGCGGTATCTATGACTGGACGAAGCGCGACGGCGAGGCGCTGCTGGCCGTGCGGCGAGCAGAGTTGATCCGGTGGTTGAAAGCGGACCGCGACCGCCGGAGCAGGCAGAGATGAACCCGAGCCGCTACGCAGCGGTCGATCTGAAGCGCTATCCGATCGACGACCTCGAATCGTCACAGGCGCAGGCGGTGATCGCCGAAGGGCGCGCGGCGCTGGCGAGAGACGGGCTTGCGCTGTTCCCGGGTTTCATCGCCTCCGAAGCCTTGGCGGCGATGGCGGCGGAGGCCGAGGCGCTTGTCCCGCGCGCGTTTCGCCGGGACGAGTGGTACAGCATCTATTCCTACGAGAACAACAAGGGCGATGCCGATCTCCCGGAGGGCCATGCGCGCCGGCGGCGGTTCCGTTCCTCGATGGGCGCGATTGCCTACGATTTGCTGCCGGCCGACTCGGTCACGCGGGCACTTTATGAATGTCCGGCGCTGACGCGCTTCATCGCCGCGGTGACGGGAGAGGCAGAGCTTTACACCTGCGCCGACCCGCTCGCCTCATGTGTCATTACCGTGCTCCAGCCCGGCGACACGCATGCCTGGCACTATGACCAGAACGACTTCGTGGTAAGTCTGCTCCTGCAAGCGGCCGAGCGTGGCGGCGCGTTCGAATACGCGCCCAACATCCGCTCGGAGGACGACGAGAATTACCAAGGCGTGGCCCGCATGCTGGACGACGAGCCGGGCCTGAAGCGCACCGGCGCGATCACGCCCGGCTGCCTCGCCCTCTTCCGCGGCCGCCGCTCGCTCCATCACGTGACCGAAGTCGAAGGCACTCGCCCGCGCCTCATCGCGCTTTTCAGCTATGACCGCAAGCCCGGGATGATGTTCAACCGCGAGGTGCATATCCGCGCACTCGGGCGGACCGTGGCGGTGTAACTTCCCTCACCCGCCTCGCTTGCGCTCGGCACCCTCTCCCCGCATCCGCGGGGCGAGGGGTCCATTACCTCTCCCGCATCGCGGGAGAGGTCGGCGAGGGGCGTTGAGCCCCGAGCCGGGTGAGGGCGGTTCCCTTGCAACGCATGGTGGTTTGCGTTTTTTTGAGTATGCCTCGCGACTTGATCACCCGCGCTCGCCAGATGCGCCGAGAGCCAACCGAGGCCGAACGACGCCTGTGGTCGAAGTTGCGCAACCATGGCTTGGGCGTGCGTTTCGTGCGGCAGCTTCCGATTGGCCCCTATATCGCGGACTTCGCTTGCCGGGCAGCCAGGCTGGTGGTCGAGCTGGATGGCGGTCAGCATGGGAGCGAGTATGACAAGCGCCGGGACACCTACCTCGCCGGCAGGGGCTATCGTGTTCTTCGCTTCTGGAACCCAGAAGTCCTCGCCAATACGGAAGGCATTCTGGAGACGATCCATCTCGCTTTGATCGAGCAATCGAGGAAGTAAACAGGCCCTCACCCTCCCGTCGCTGACGCGACGGGTCCCCCCCTCTCCCGCTCGCGCGGGCGAGGGGGTTTACCCCCTGATTCTCTCCCCTTTCGGGTCATACATCGGCCGTGCCGAGGCCACCGCGGGGAAGCGCTCGCCGGCGATCTCCATCTCGTAAGCCTGGCCGGCCAGGTCCTCTGGTGTTTCGCCAGGCTCGCACGCAACGTAGCCGAGCGCAATTGCGCCGCCCAGCGTGTGGCCGTAGGCGCCGGAGCGCACCTGGCCGACAATGCGCTTCTCCCTCCATATCGGCTCGTTGTGATAAAGGAGCGGCTCAGGCTCGGTGAGCTTGAATTGCAGGAGCCGGCTTTTCAGTCCCCGCTCCTTCTTGCGCAAGACCGCCTCGCGCCCGATGAAGTCGCCGAATTTCCCGCGCGGCTTGTCGAGCTTCACTGCGAAGCCCAGACCCGCTTCGAGCACATGATCCTCATCGGTCACGTCGTGCCCGAAATGCCGATAGGCCTTCTCGATGCGCAGCGAGTTGAGCGCGTGCAGGCCGGCGAGCTTGAGCCCATGCGCGGCCCCCGCCTCGACGATGGTATCGAAGACAAGCCGCGCCATGTCGGAGGGAACGTACAGCTCCCAGCCTAGCTCGCCGACATAGGTGATGCGATGGGCGCGCGCGAGGCCCATCCCGATTTCGATCTCCCTGGCGGTGCCAAACGGGAAGGCTGCGTTCGAGAGGTCGGTGTCGGTCAAGGACTGCAGCAGCAGCCGCGAATTCGGTCCCATCACCACGATCACCGCCTCGCCCGCGGTGACGTCGGTCACAATGCAATGAGCATCCTCCGGAATGTGGCGCGCAAGCCAGGCGCGGTCGCGCGTGGCGCCAGCCGCGGCCGTCACCACCAGATAGGCGCTTTCGGAAAGCCGCGTCACCGTCAGATCCGCCTCGACCCCGCCGCGCTCGTTCAGCCATTGCGTGTAGACGATGCGGCCGGGCTCCACCGCCACATCGTTTGCACAAATGCGTTGCAACGCCGCCTCGGCTTCGCGGCCCTCGACGCGGAACTTGGCGAAGGAGCTCATGTCGAAGAGCCCGACCGCCTCGCGCACCGCCTTATGCTCGGCTGCGCTGTGGTGGAACCAGTTCTGGCGCCTCCAGCTATAGCGGTAGACGGGCTCGACGCCCTTCGGTGCAAACCAGTTGGCGCGTTCCCAGCCCGCGACCTCGCCGAAGCAGGCGCCTGCCGCCGCCAGCCGCTCGTGCAAGGGCGAGGTGCGCACGCCCCGCGCGGTCACCACCTGACGATAAGGGAAGTGGTCGGCATAGAGCAGGCC
This sequence comes from Alphaproteobacteria bacterium, assembly GCA_035620695.1. GTDB lineage: Bacteria > Pseudomonadota > Alphaproteobacteria > JAREAF01 > JAREAF01 > JAREAF01. The sequence goes on along the minus strand of DASPGI010000126.1, from coordinate 28,212 downwards.
CAAGGCCTCCTGCGCCCGCGCGATCAGATAGCGACGGTTACCTTGGAAGGGCTGCATGCGGCGGATGTCGACATCCCACAGGTCCATGCTCGGCTCGCCGGCTTGCATCCATTCCGCAAGCGCCTTTCCCGCTCCACCCGCCGACTGGATCCCGATCGAGTTGAAGCCGCAGGCGAGCCAGAAATTCCTCAGCTCCGGCGCCTCGCCGAGAAGGTATCTGTCGTCGGGAGTAAAGCTCTCCGGCCCGTTGAAGAAGGTATGGATGCCGGCTTTTTCGAGGATCGGCAGCCGGCCCATCGCCTTCTCCAGGATCGGCTGGAAATGGTCGATGTCGGGGGGAAGCTGGTCGAAGCAGAACTCCTCCGGTATGCCCTCGAGCGCCCAAGGCTTGGCCTCGAGCTCGAAGCATCCGACGAGGAGCTTGCCGGCATCCTCCTTGTAATAGCTCTGCTCGTCCGGCACGCGCAGCACGGGAAGCCCGCGCGGCAGGTCGGCGATGGGCTCGGTGACAATGTAGAAATGCTCGCACGCCTGGAGCGGCACCGAGACTCCCGCCATGCGCCCCACCTCGCGCCCCCACATGCCGGCGCAGTTGACGACATGCTCGGCGCGGATCGGCCCTTGCGCGGTCTCCACGCCGACCGCGCGACCTTTCTCCGTGAGAATGCCCGTGACCTTGACGCCCTCGAAGATCCTGGCGCCCTTCTGGCGCGCGCCCTTGGCCAATGCCAGCGCGATGTTGGCCGGGTCGGCCTGTCCGTCCTTGGCGAGATAGACGCCGCCGACCACGTCTTTCGTTTCGAGCAACGGGTAGCGTCTCTTGATCTCGCCCGGCCCCAGCGTCTCGACCTCGAGTCCGAACGTTTTCGCCATCGAGGCGCCGCGCTTGAATTCCTCCAGCCGCTCATGGCTCAAGGCCGCGCCGATGGAGCCAACCTGGCGATAGCCGGTGGCGACGCCGGTCTCCGCCTCCAGCCCGGCATAAAGCTCGGCCGAGTACTTCGCCAGCATGGTCAGGTTCTGCGTGGCGCGGAGCTGGCCGATCAGACCGGCGGCGTGCCAGGTGGTGCCGCAAGTGAGCTGCTTGCGCTCCAGGAGCACGATGTCGGTCCAGCCGAGCTTGGCCAAGTGGTAGGCGACGGAACAGCCGACCACCCCACCGCCGATGATGACGGCACGGGCGTGCTTAGGCAGCGTGATCTCGGCCATGGCTTCAGACCCTCATGCGGCTGTTGTCGGGATCGTAAGGTACGCCATCGACAATGCTGGCCGGGCGCGCCTCACCGAAGATATCCACCTGCAAACGTATCCCCGGCTTGGCAACGGCGCGCTCGACGAAGGCCAGCGCCAGCGAGCGGCCGATGCGGTGGCCGTAACCGCCGGAGGTGACAAACCCCACCCGTTTCTTGCCATCATGGACGATTGCGAAAGGCAGCGCGTCGGCGCTGTCCGCATCGACCAGCAGCAGAACGGAGACCAGCTTCGGATTGCGCCCGGTGTTGGAGGTTACCGCCTCGCGGCCGACAAAATTCGGCTTGTCGAGGCGCAAAAGGCGGTCCATGCCGACCGCCGTCACTGGCTGGTCCAGCATCAGGTCGGATTTCCAGGCGCGGTAGCCCTTCTCCAGACGCAAGGAATCGAGCGCGTAGAGCCCGAAATCCTTGAGGCCCAGATCGACGCCCGCCTCCATCAGCGCCTCATAGACGGCGGCGGCATATTCGATCGGCGGATGCAACTCGTAGCCGAGCTCGCCGGTTTCGGTCATGCGCATCGCCGTGACCGGCGCCGAGCCGATCGTGAGTTCGCGCAACGTCATCCAGGGGAAGGCAGGGGTGGAAAGATCGGCGTCGGTGACTCGGGCGAGGATGTCGCGCGACTTCGGTCCTGCCAACACGAGCGTGTCGTAATGAGGCGTCACATTTGTGAGCGCCACGCCGCCCTCCTTCGGCAGGCGCGCGGTAAGCCAGTCCCGGTCATGCCACTCGGCGGTGGCGCCCGACATCACCCAATAGCGATCCGACCCAAGCGCGGCGATTGATGCTTCCGCCAGCACACCGCCCTTCGGCGAGAGGAAATAGCCGAGGCCGCAGCGCCCCGCGCGCGGCAGCCGGGTTAGGATCAAGCCGTCGAGCCAGGCGGCGGCATCTTTCCCGCTCACCTCGAAGCGCGAGATCCCGGGAAGATCGAGCAGTCCTGCGGCGTCCCGGACCGCGCGGCACTCCTCGCCGACCGCCTCGAACCAAGCGCCGTGGTGGAAAGTCGCGGGCGCCTTCGGATCATCGCCCGGGCGCGGGAACCATACCGCGCGTTCCCAGCCTCCGCGCGCCGCCATGACCGCGCCCTTGGATTTGAGCAGACCATAGACGGTCGAGGTCTTGGCCGGACGGCCGGCCTGGCGCTCCAGCGTCGGAAAGCCGATCGCGTATTCGTTCTGGTAAAGCTCGATCGCCTGCGCCGCGACATAGGACTTGGTCACATAGCCGGTGTAGCGGCGCGGATCGAGCGACCACAGATCCCATTCCGGCTCGCCCTCGACGATCCACTCGGCCAACGCCTTGCCGGCGCCGCCGGCCTGCACGATGCCGAAGGAGAAGACGCACGCTTCGTAGAAATTCGCGAGGCCCGGCGCGGGGCCGATCAGGGGATTGCCGTCAGGCGTATAGGGGATGGGTCCGTTGATGACGCGGGTGATGCCGACCGAGCCCAGGATCGGCACGCGCCGGCAGGCATCCTCGATATAGCGCTCGAGGCGCGAGAGATCGTCAGCCCAGAGCTGGAAGGAGAAATCCTCAGGGACGCCGTCGAGCCACATCGCCTTGCAGTCCCATTCATAAGGGCCGAGCAAAAGGCCCTGGCGTTCCTGGCGCAGGTAGTAGCTGACATCGGGGTCGCGTAGGAGCGGAAGCTTCTCTTTCCGCTCCGCCAACTCCGAAATCTGCTCGGTGACCAGATACTGGTGCGACATGGCGACGGAAGGAACCTCGCGGCCGACCATGGCACCGACTTCGGGCGCGCGATAACCGGCGGCGTTGACGACGATCTCGGCACGGATATCTCCTTGCGGCGTCGAGACGATCCATTCTCCCTTCTCACGCCGGATACCTATGACCGGGCAGAAGCGGATCACGCGCGCGCCGAGGTCACGGGCGCCCTTGGCCAGCGCCTGGGTGAGCTGCGCCGGGTCGACATCGCCGTCTGTCGCATCCCAGAGGCCGCCCTCGAGATCGTGTAGTTCGATGAAGGGATAGCGCTCCTTGATGTCCCGCAGGCTCAGCATCGCAAACTCGATGCCTTGATAGCGCGCCATGCCGGTGACGTGGTGGAACTCCTCCATGCGGCTGCGATGATGGGCGAGCCGGATCGAGCCGGTGACGTGGTAACCCATCGGATAGCCGACTTCGTCGCCGAGCCGGGCATAGAGCCGCGTCGAATAGTTCTGCAGCTTCATGATGCCCCAGTTGGTCGAGAAGTTCGGACAGTTGCCGGCGGCATGCCAGGTCGAGCCGGAGGTGAGCTCGTTCTTCTCCAGGAGCACGCAATCGGTCCAGCCGAGCTTCGCCAGGTGATAGAGCGCGCTGCAGCCGACGGCACCGCCGCCGACGATCACTACGCGCGCCGTTGAGGGAATCTCCGCGGCCATTCTGCGGCTCTCCTTCCGCTGTCAAGTCCGAGCATACGCCCCGCCGCCCCATTGGAAAAAGCGGCGCCGCGTCTCAAATCCGCTCGAGGACGGCTTATGCCGACGCAGCAGCGGGCGACCGGCGCTCTCCGAACCACCGAGCCAGCGCCATCCCTACCAGCATGGCGATCACGAACAGTATCGTGCGCTGAGGTGCGATGCCGAGCGAAGCGACCGCGGGCCCGGGGCATAGCCCGACCAGGCCCCAACCAAGACCGAAAAGGGCCGCCCCACCGACCAGCCGGCCATCAATGGCGGTCGTCGTCGGCCAGCGCATCGACATGTCACAGACCGGGGCATGCCGGCCGCGAAGGGAGCGGTAACCGACGAAGGTGACCGCGACTGCTCCGCCCATGACGAAGGCGAGGCTGGGATCCCAGTTGCCAAAGAGGTCGAGGAAGGCCAGCACCTTCGCTGGATTGGTCATCTGCGCGACGGTGAGGCCGACCCCGAAGACGAGGCCGGCGACGAAGGCGGCGAGGATGCGGTTCATCGTCTCAGCCTCCGATGACATGGCGGGTCACGAAGACGGTCGCCACCGCGACCGCCATGAAGGTCAGCGTGGCTACGAGAGAGCGCGGCGAGAGCCGCGCCAAGCCGCAGACGCCGTGACCGCTGGTGCAGCCGCTGCCGAGGCTGGTGCCAAACCCGACCAGAAGCCCGCCGGCGATGAGCACCGGGATTGCGCTCGTCACCTCGACCGGCGGCACGAACCCTCCGACCAATCCCCAGAGCACCGGCCCGGCGACCAGCCCGAAGAGGAAGGCGAGGCGCCAGCCGGCTTCTCCAGCCGGTGGGGGCAAGAGCCCGCCGACGATGCCGCTGATGCCGGCGATACGGCCGAGGAGCACCATGAGCAGGATTGCCGATCCGCCGATGATGATGCCGCCGACCAGCGCCGATATGGGCGTGAACGTCTCCATCGTTTCCTCCGTCGAATTCCTTCCCCGCGCCATGACGCCAGCAGATGGCACGGTGGCGCTTTGATCTAAATCACGCCCGGCGTCTCACTGCTATGCTCCCCATGAAATTCGCATCTGGTTTGGAGCCAATCGCCCCATGAAAGCGGCTTGGTATGAACGGAACGGACCCGCCCGGTCGGTTCTGACGGTCGGCGATCTGCCCGATCCCACTCCTGGCCCCGGAGAGGTGCTGGTTCGGATGAAAGTCTCCGGCGTCAATCCATCGGACGTGAAAAGCCGGGCGGGGGCTCGCGGCGGCATGGCCTTCCCGAAGATCGTGCCGCACAGCGATGGCGCAGGCATGATCGAGGCGGTCGGCCCCGGGGTCGAGCCGCGCCGCATCGGGGAGCGGGTCTGGCTCTGGAACGGGCAATGGCGGCGCCCCTGGGGCACGGCGGCTGAGCTGATCGCGCTGCCCGCCGCGCAGGCGGTGCGGTTGCCGGATGGCGTCTCGTTCGAGGCTGGCGCCTGCCTCGGCATTCCGGCGATGACCGCGGAGGCATGCCTTTTCTCGGATGGGCCGCTTGCCGACAAGACCGTGCTCGTGACCGGCGGCGCTGGAGCGGTCGGGCACTATGCGATCCAGCTCGCCAAGTGGGGCGGCGCCAGAGTGATCGCCACGGCGGGGCGGCGGGAGAGCATCGCCGCCTGCCGCGAGGCAGGGGCGGATCTGGTAATCGACTACAAGCGCGAGCGCGTCGCCGAGCTTGTAATGGAGGCAAGCGGCGGAGCGGGCGTCGATCGCGTCGTCGAGGTCGAGTTCGGCGGCAATCTCGAAACCAGCCTCGCTGTCGTCAAGGAGAACGGCACCATCGCCGCCTATGCTTCGATGGCCGCGCCGGCCCCGACGCTGCCCTTCTATCCCCTGATGTTCAAGGCGGTGACGCTGCGGCTGGTGCTGGTCTACATCCTTACGCCGGAAGCGCGGCGCCGCGCGATCGCAAATCTGACCGCCGCGCTCGCTGCCGGCGCCCTCACCCACCCGATCGCCGCGCGCGTTCCGCTCGTCGAGATTGCGGCGGCCCATGAGGCGGTCGAGGCCGGGAACAAGCTCGGCCAAGTCCTGGTCGCGCTCGACTAACGCGCGACAGACGAACCCCTCATGACACAGGCTACGACGACCGCCCGCCTCGACCGACCCCTCGCCGGCATCGCCTTCGTGATCGCCGGCGTGACGGTGTTCACGACGCAGGACGTCATCATAAAGCTCTTAAGCGGAGATTATCCGGTTCTCGAGATCGTCTTTGTGCGGAGCGTGGTGTCGCTGCCATTGCTCTTCGCGCTGGCAAGCCTGCGCGGCGGCCGAGCGGCGTTGTGGCCGCGCCATCCGCTCCAGCAGGCGCTGCGCGGTCTCGTCATGTTCCTCTCCTACGTGACCTACTATATGGCGCTGGCCGCACTGCCGTTGGCGGAGGCGGTGTCGATCTTCTACTCCGCGCCGCTCTTCATGACGGCGCTCTCAGGCCCGCTCCTCGGCGAGTATCCGGGCGTTCGCCGCTGGAGCGCGGTTGCCGTGGGCTTCCTCGGCGTTCTGGTGATTCTGAGGCCGCAGGGCGAGCTATCGCTGGCGGCGCTGCTCGCGGTCGCCTCGGCGGCGACCTATGCATTTTCGGCGCTCATCACCCGCCGCATCGGCGCCGGCGACAGCGCCGAGAGCATGGCGATGAGCGCGAGCCTCGTCTATGTGGCCTTGGCCCTCGTGGCAGGGCTGACGCTCGGCGACGGCAGGCTCGCCGGAAGCAATGAGCCCGAAATCGCCTTCCTGCTGCGTGCCTGGAGCTGGCCGACGCCCGGCGATTTCGCCTTGTTCGCCCTGTGCGGCCTGATCGCCGCGATCGGCTTCACCTGCCTGGCGCAAGCCTATCGCACGGCGCCCGCACCATCGGTCGCCCCGTTCGAATATTCCTCGCTCCCCTGGGCGGTCCTATGGGGCTGGGTGATCTGGTCGGACTTTCCGGATCCCTGGCTCTGGCTCGGCATCGCGCTGGTGGTTGGCAGCGGCGTCTACGTGTTCCGGCGCGAGGCGGCGCGGACCCGCGAGCGCACGGAGTGAGGCTGGGGTATTCCTCGCTGTCCCGCGCGCCCACCGTTTCCGCTGGCCGTCACGGCCGCGCGGCTTTGCGCTCCTCGCGGGCGGTCGTCCATACCTCTCGTGCTGCATCTGCGTTCATCAGAACAATGCCCAATCCGACGATGAGGTCCGGCCATGCTGTCAGCGTATACGCGGTCGTCACGCCGGCGGCGATGATGGCCAGATTGGCCAGAGCGTCGTTTCTGGCCGAGAGGAATGCAGCGCGGCTGAGGCTGCTGCGATGTTCGCGATAGCGGGCAAGGAGGAGAGCGCAGGTCATATTGACCGCGAACGCGCCCGCGCCGGCGAGCGTCAGCGGCACCGGCTCTGGCGGCAGAGGCAGGTTGAACTTCTCCCAGGCGGTCCAAAGAGCGGCGAAGCCCGGGACTAGGAGGATGCCTGCAAGCATCATTCCCACTCTGGCGCGCGCCGCCGCCGTCCATCCAAGCGCCGCAAGGATCAGCAGGTTTATGGAGGCATCCTCAAGGAAGTCGATGCTGTCCGCGAATAGCGACACCGAGCCGATGGCGAGCGCCACGGCGAACTCGACCCCGAAATATCCGAGGTTCAAGAGCGCAACCAGGCGAACCGCTCGGCGCAAGGCTACGTCCATGGCGTTCGAAGACATTTGGCGGAGATGGCTGTGATACACAGGGGCGGAATCGATCCACCGACACCCTAGGGGTCACGCAAGCTATAGCAGAAAGCCCATCGAAAACTCTCCAATCCAATTTGTCCCGTACTCGTGGAGGCTGGATCCACGCCGGGCAAATCAGGGACATGGGCCTTGTCCAGGTGCCTTTAGCTTCTGGCGGATGGGGTACCCGCGGCACTGCTTGGGTAAACCGTTTGCAACGACTGTAGGAATCTTGTCGCAATCCGCTGATTCCGCTAAAGTTGCACAATCAATTCCTCGGATGTGCCGTGCCATGTCGGGGGGCGTTGCACCTGGTGCGGTTGATGTGCCGTCGGCGTGGACCTGTTGGGCGCGCCGAGTTGCGCATCTGCTTCTGATCCTCATCGCGCTTGCCGCCTGCACGCGGACCCATGACTATGGCCCGACGACCGTCGCGGCGCGGCCGGCCGAAACGGCGCGCATCCTCCTCATGCCTCCGGATATCGAGCTCTACCTTCTGACCGCGAGCGGCCTTGTCGAGCCACGGGCCGACTGGACGGCCGCGGCCAAGGATCATGTGGGGAGCGCGCTCGACGATCTGATCGGCGCGCGCGATGCGAACCTGATCGCCTATCAACCCCCGCAAGGCGACCTTGAGCGCGAGCGTCAGCATACGCAACTGGTGAAACTGCACGAGGCGGTGGGCAACTCCATTCTGCTGCATCAGCACAGCGGATTTGCCCAGCTGCCCGGAAAGAAGGGGCAGTTCGACTGGACCCTGGGTACGGAGGCTGCCGCGTTGCAGCGCGATTTTGGCGCCGACTACGCGCTCTTCGTCTTCCTGCGCGACAGCTATTCGAGCGCGGGACGAACGGCAATGATAATCGGGATGGCAGTTCTAGGAATCGGCATGCCCGGCGGGCAACAGCAAGGTTTTGCCTCGCTCGTCGACCTCAAGACCGGCGACATCGTCTGGTTCAACGTTCTCTTCAGCGAGACCTTGGATCTTCGGGAACGGGAACCTGCCAGAAAAAGCATCGAGACGCTGTTGGAGGGCATCCCTTTGTGACGAGGGGAAGGGTCGGCCGCGCCGCGATCCTTGGCCTGCTGCTTGCCGGATGCGTCAGCGCCGCGAAGGTCGCCGACATCGCGCCGGGGGACCGGCCCGCCGAACAAAGCGACGAAGCGGGGCTCTGGCTGGTCATGGAGCGGGCGGAAGCCAATCTGCGCAGCTCCGGCCGCGTGGTTGAGGACCCCGCCCTCAACGCCTATCTGCGCTCCGTCGCCTGCAAGGTCGCACCGGAGCTGTGTGCGGATATCCGCATCTATCTCGTCGAAGTTCCCGAATTCAACGCGAGCATGGCCCCGAACGGGTTCATGTCGGTATGGACTGGCCTGATGCTGCGCTGCCGGAACGAGGCGCAGCTCGCCTATATCCTGGGGCACGAGATCGGCCACTATCAGCGCCGGCATACGGTCAAGCAGTGGCGTGCGGCCAAGGACACCTCAAACTTCATGCTGTTCGCGAACATCGTCCTGGCAGGGGCGGGCGTCGGCGTTGCCGGCTATGCGGTCGATCTGGCCGCGGTCGGCGGTTTTATGGCCTATGGCAGGGACCATGAGCGCGAGGCCGACGCCATCGGCTTCGAGCGCATGGTCCAGGCCGGGTACGATCCCGACGAGGCAGTGGCACTTTGGCAAGCGCTGATCGAGGAGAGCGAGGCCGGCGAGGAGAATCAGCCGTTCTTTTTCTTCGCCACCCATCCGGGCATGCAAGAGCGCGTGAAGAACCTCGGCGCCCTTGCCGCAATCGCGGCCGCGACGGAAGGTGCGACCAACGAGGATGCGTATCTGGCGGCGACCTTGCCGTTCAGAGGCAAGTGGTTGCGCGACGAGCTGCGGCGGCGGAATTTCGGGCGAACGGAAGTCGTGCTCGATCATCTGGACCATGCCGGCCGCAATCGTGGCGAGATCGCTTACTACCGGGGCGAACTGTACCGGCTACGCGGGGAGGACGGCGATGAGCGCAAGGCCGTCGAGGCATATCAGGCTGCGCTCGCCCAACCGGACGGGCCGGCCGAGGCGCGGCGCGGTCTTGGCGAAGTCTATCGTCGGATGGGGAAGCCCGAGGAGGCGCGCGCGGCCTTCACCGAGTATCTCCGACTGGCGCCCGACGCACCCGACCGCGCGATGATCGAAGCCTGGCTTGCCTCCCCATCCTGACGGAGCGCTCGATGTTTCGCTGCCTGTCCCTGGTAATGGCGATCCTCCTCCTAGCCGGCTGCACGAGCTATGCCGAGGTCGCGCCGACCCGGATCACGATCAAAGACGCCTACAGCATCGATCCGCAGATAGCTTGGAGCCGAACCCAAGACGGCAAGCGCGAAACCTGGACCGTTGACGGGCCGCTATTGGAGCAACTCGGATTCATAACGGGGCTCGAGGAAGGCGACACCCTCTACCGTGTCCTCGGCGAGAAGCATGCGCCCACCTATCGCCCCACGATGAGCGAAAGCGAGATCATGGAGTTCGTCGTCGACAGCCTGATCTCGACCGGAGCGCATTCCGTCACCGCCGCCAACTTGCGCCCCGCGCCGTTTGGGGCCTGGCCCGGATTCCGGTTCGATCTCTCCTTCCAGTATCCAAGCGGATTGGACGGGCTCGGCACGGTCCTAGGCGCGCGCCGAGACGGCGGGCTCCATCTCATTCTCTATACCGGGGCGCGCCTGCACTATTTCGACAAGCACAAGGGCACGGTCGAAGCGCTCTTCGCCTCGATCCGGACCTAAGCGGCCTGCAACGGCAGCTCCTTCTTGTAGGCAAGAGACCGAACCGCTGCCGCAATGGCGGTGAAGCTTTCGGCGGCGGGTTTGCTCATGTGGCGCGCGCGCAAGAATGCATGCACGAGCAGCGGCTCGTGTCGCACGGTGACGGGAACCCCGCAAGCTTGCAGACGCCCGGCATATTCGAAGCAATCGTCGCGCAAGGGGTCCCATTCGGCCGCGACCAGAAAGGCCGGAGCAACGCCGTCAAAGCTGCTTTCCCTCAAGGGATGAGCGAACTTGCTCCCCAGCGCGGGGTCCACGGAAGATCCGAGATAGGCTGAGCGATAACAGCGGACATCGTCAGTGGTGAGGCCGGGCGCCTGGGCATGTTCCACATAAGAGCCCTTGCTCGTATCACCGCCAAGGTCGGGATAGACCAAGATTTGCCCCGAGATCCGCGGCGCCCCTCTATCCCGGGCATCGAGCGCCAAAGCCGCCGCCAAACCGCCTCCGGCGCTGTCGCCTGCGATGGCGATGGTGTCGGAACGGATGCCGTGTTCCGCACCGCTGCAAGCGACCCAATCGCGTACCGCCCGGCAGTCTTCAAAGGCGGCCGGGAACAGGTCTTCCGGCGCAAGCCGGTAGGCAATGGCGATGACGGCAACGCCGGCCCGGTCGGCGATCTCGGCGCAAATATCGTCATGGCTGTCCAGACCGCCCAGCATATAGCCGCCGCCATGCAAATAGAGCAGAGCGGGCAGCGAACCTATGGTCATTGGACGGTAGAGCCGAATCGATACACTTGCATCAGGACCATTCACGAAGAGGTCTTGAACCTCTATTCCAATCGGCCGCGGCCGTCGAAAATGCCTGCATAGCCGGTCGTAGAAAATCCGCTGCTCGGCGATCGCGGCGCCGGCAGCGTATGCGGGACGCAATGATTCCGACTCCAGCACGAATCGGCGGATACCTTCGTCCTGGAGCATGTTGTATCGTTCCATGGTCATTGTCCGCAGAGCGCTGTGCCGTCGGTGTCATACAGATTGGCTGATCGGGGCATGCGAATCCAGGCTGGGGCTGTTGGCCAGAAGCTCTCGCGTATAGTCCGCCTTCGGTGAGCCGAAAACCGATTCAACCTCAGCGCTTTCGACGATGCGCCCACCGCTCATGACCGCAACCCGGTCGGCGATGGTGCGGATCAATGCGAGATTGTGGGTGATGAACAACAAGCCCAGATTCATGCTGCGCTGCAGTTCCGCCAGCAACTCGACAAGGGCAGCCTGCACAGAAACGTCCAGCGCCGATGTCACCTCATCGCACACAAGGACCTGCGGGTCGGCCGCGAGCGCGCGCGCAAGCGCGACACGCTGGCGCTCGCCACCGCTCAACTGATCCGGGTACCGGTCGATCAAGGCCGGGCTCAACGCCACCCGCTCAAGATGGGCGGCCACGCGTTCCCGCGCTTGCCGGTGTCCGACGTCGAAGAACACGTATAGAGGACGCGCGACGATCTGGCCGACGGTGCGACGCGGATTGAGCGAAGCATAAGGGCTTTGGAACACATACTGAATCGCCCGGCGCACCGAACGCGGCCGTCGCCGGGCCTGAGGCTCCAGCACCTTGCCCGCGAGCATCACCTCTCCCGAGAAAGTCGGATGCAATCCGGCGACGCATTGCGCCAACGTGGTCTTGCCGCTTCCGGATTCACCGGCCACTGCCATGCACTCACCGGCTTCCAGCGTCAGGCTCACTTTGTGAAGTACCGGCTGGCGACCGTACCAGGCAGAAAGATCGCGGACGGCAAGCAACGGAGAGGTTGGGTCAGCCGACGCCCGGCTTGCGGCGCCCCCCACGCTCCCCGAAAGCGCATCGCCACGGGCCTGAACGCGCGCGTGATGCCAGCAGCGTACGGAGTGGTGCGCCGCTATGATCTCAACCGATGGAAATTGGGCGCGACACTCGCCGGTCGCATAGTCGCAGCGCGGCGCGAAAGTGCAGCCCAAGGGGCGCTGCGCAGGCGAGGGCGCATGGCCCGGGATGCCGACAAGATTGCGTCTCCTGTGCAGATCGGGAATCGCGGCGATCAGCCTTCGCGTATAGGGGTGGGCTGGATTGCGAAAAAGCACGGCGGCCGGGCCCGACTCCACGATGCGGCCCGCATACATCACCAGCACCCGGTCGGCCAGCGACGCCACGACGGCGAGATCGTGGCTTACATACAGTGCAGCCACGCCGTAGTGGCGGCACAAGGTTCGAACGGTTTCGAGCACATGGGCCTGGGTGGTCACGTCAAGACCGGTTGTCGGCTCGTCGAGCACGATGACCGTCGGCCGACAGGCAAACGCCATGGCCAGCGCCACCCGTTGCTGCTGGCCGCCGGATAGCTGATGCTTGTAGCGCTTCAGGAAGGGCTCTTGCGTCGGCAGCTTGACTTCCTCGAGCATCTCGAGCACGCGCTTGCGGCGCTCGGCGTCGTCGAGACCGGGCTGGTGAACCGCGAGCATCTCCTCGAGCTGCAGGCCGATCCGAAGAGCCGGATTAAGTGCGGCCGAGGGATCCTGCGGGATGTAGGCCACGGTTTGGCCGCGTGCGGCATTCAGCGCAGCCGTTCCCAGCTCGAGCAGGCTGCGTCCGGCGATGGTGATGTGGCCGGCCTCGATCGTTCCGCCGCGTCGGCAAAATCCCAACAGGGCGAGGCCGACCGTCGTCTTGCCGGAGCCCGATTCGCCTACGAGCCCCACGATCTCGGCCTGTCCGATCTGGAAATCGATTTCGTCGACGATATCGAAGGCCGAGCCGGCAAGGCCGATGCGCAAACCGGCTATCTTCACGACGGGCATGTTCACGCGGCGCTGCTCCGACCTATGCCGATAGCGGCGCGCGCAATCCCATCCGTAATCAGATTGGTCCCGACAGTCAGGAGGCCGACGGCGATCACGGGCAGCGCCACCGGCCAGGGCTGTATCGTAAGGCCGATCCGATTCTCATTGATCATCAATCCCCAGTCCGCTGCCGGCGGCTGCAGCCCAAATCCCAGGAAACTGACGGCGGCAACCAGCCCGATGGAGTAGGTCAGGCGCAGCCCAAACTCCACAAGCAGCGGAGAAGAGATGTTCGGCAGAAGCTCACCCACCAGGATGCTCCAACGCGTTTCTCCCAACGCCTCGGCGGACCTGACGAAATCTCGCTCGACCACCTCCAGCGCAGCACCGCGGGTGACACGAGCGACGCGCGGCGCATGCGACAGACCCACCGTGACCACTATCAGCCAAAGCTGCGGCCCTACGCTGGAGATCAACAGCAGCACGAACACGATCTGCGGAAAGGCGAGCAGAACGTCCATCGCGCGCATCAAGACATCGTCGATCCAATTGCGCGTATAGGCCGATATCAACCCAACCAGAATGCCAAGACCCAGCCCGAACACAGTTGCGAGGATGGAAAGCCCTAGCACCGAGCGCCCGCCCCACAGGAACCGGCTGAGCACGTCGCGGCCGAGATTGTCGGTGCCAAGCCACGCCTCGCTCGACGGCGGCTCATAGGGCGGTGCCACGAACTCGGTGGGAGAGTAGGGAGCGAACACAGGTCCCAGAAGCGCCACCGCGACGACCGCCGCCGTGATGCCCAACCCGATCCATGTGCGCGCGAAACGCGACGATGCGAGCAGGGTTTGCAGCCAGGGAGCCCGGAGGGCTTTCGGTCCTGCTGTTGGAGCTGCCACCTGCACGCCTGGGATGCCGCTCATTGCAGGCTCGTCCGCAGTTTCGGCGTCACGAGGATCGTGACCACGTCCGCCAATAAGTTGAACGCCACGTAAAGTCCGCCGACCAGCAGGCTCAACGCCTGCACAACCGGGAGATCCCGATTGGCGACGCCGTCGATCAGGCTTTGGCCGATGCCGGGGTAACGGAACACATACTCGATCACGACCACGCCGCCGGCGAGCCATGCAAGCTGCAAGGCCGTAACCTGCACGGCCGGAACGATCGCATTGGGCAGTGCGTGGCGCAGGATCACCAGCCGCTGCGGCAGGCCCTTGAGCCGCGCCATTTGTACATACTCGCTTTCCAGCACCTCAACCATCGATGCACGCATGATACGGGCCATGTATGGAATCACCGCGAGGTCGAGGGTAAGGGCGGGAAGGAGAATCTGATCGAACTGCTGCCAGATTGGACGGGTGTCATCGAGCAAGGCCACGGCAGGCAGCACATGAAAGAAGCCGGTGGCAAAGATCAGGATAAGAGCTATGCCAATCACGAACTCAGGGAGCGCGGCCAGCACTAGCGACAGCATCGTGAGCACGTGGTCGACGCCGCGGTCGCGGCGCACGGCACTGGCAATCCCTATCACCATCGAAGCGGGAATGGCGATCAACGCCGCAACAAGAACAAGGAACGCGGAGTTGCCGATCCGCAAACCGATCAGCTCCGCCACCGGCTTCTGCGTTGCCATGGACCGGCCTAGATCGCCGGTGACCAATCCGCCCAACCACTTGACGTATTGCAGCCAGACCGGGTCGTCGAGATGCAGTTGCGCACGCAGCGCCGCAAGCCGCTCGGGCGTAGCGGTTCTGGCCAGCAGAGCCGTGGCGGCGTCCCCCGATAGGGCCTGCGTCGCCGCGAACACCACGAGAGACACGAACCAGAGCGTGAGAATGCCCAGTCCCAAGCGACGCAAGATCAGGCGGATCATGCCGCTATGATCCCATATGGTGGAGTAATCACACGCCGATACGGCGCGATCGGACGCGCCGTCCTCGCGTACCCTGAGGCGCCCCCGCCCGGAGCGCTCTGGCTGTTCCCTACCCCTCTCGCCGCTGCCGAGCGCTACACGAAGTAGACCTTTCCAAAGGCGTAGTTACCGAGGGGCGTTCCCGTCTTCGCCGGCACGAATCCATCGATCTTCGCGCTATGGGCGTCCACTTGATTGCGGAAACCCCAGATGATGTAGCCGCCGCTCTCATATTCGATCTGCTGGGCTTGGTGCAGCAGCTCGCAGCGCTTGGCCCCATCGAGCGTGCCACGGGCCTGATCGATGAGCTGGATGAAGGTCGGGTCGGCCCAGTGCGTCTCGTTGTATGGCGCCGTCGGCAGGCTGCCCTGGGCGACCTGCGGAATGTAATCGCGCGTAAACCAGAAGTCTTGCGCGAAGGTCCATTTGAGATAGTCGTCGCCGTAGAACACCCCGCTGTCGACCTTGCGGATGTTGACCGTGACGCCCGCACCTTTGGCCTGTTCGGCGAACACCTGTGCCGCTTCCACGACTCCCGCCGCCACCGGCGACGTCACCAGCTCGACCACCAGATTTTCCTTGCCCGCTTCCTTCAGCAAAGCCTTCGCCTTCTCAAGGTCCTGTTGGCGCTGCGGCAGATGCGAGGCGTAGCACGGATCGAATGGCGAGTAGAGATCGTTGCCGATCCAGCCCTGACCGGCGAGCGCCTGGTCGATCATCTGCTGGCGATCGACGATAAGCCGGAAGGCCTGGCGCACCCGCACATCGTCGAACGGAGGCTGGTCCACGCGCATCGTGAACGGCAGCCAAGCGCCGGTGTTCGCGACGAGCGCCTTCAGCTCCGGGGTCGCCTCCACCGCCCGAAGCTGCCCAAGCGGCAAATTGTCGATGGCTTGCACCTGGCCGCTGAGTAGAGCATTCACGCGCGCTGTGTCGTCCGGAAAGTCGATGATCACGAGCTCGTCAACATGGGGCTCGCCTTCTCTCCAGTAGTTTGGATTGGCGGGAAAGCGGCTTTGCTCTCCGGGCGTGAAGCTTCCAAACTTGAAGGGGCCCGTGCCGACAGGATTGTTCGGGTCATAGTCTGTCGGAACGATGCCATTGAAGTACTGGCCCAGTTGCTCGTCGAATACCGCAAATGGCTGCTTGAGCTGAATTGAAAAGGTGCGTTCGTCGAGTTTCTTGAAACCCTGCGGATCGATGTCGGTCAGGCCCGCGGCGCCAACCTTCGGATTCTCCGGGTTGATGATCCGCTGGATGGACGAGATGGCATCATCCGCCGTCACAGTCTTGCCGTTGTGGAACTCGGTGCCCTGCTTGAGGCGAATAGTCCACACATCGGCGCTTGGATTGGCCGAGATCTCCTCCGCCAGCAACAGCTCATACTCGTAGTTGGGATTGCGATTCAGCAGCGGCTCGTAAAGGGCGTAGGTGCGCGCGATATCCGGATATCCGACGGGATTGTGGGCGTCGAGGTGATCCTTGGCTCCGCCACCGGTCGCTCCGACACTCAGCACACCACCCTTCTTTGCCGCTGCCGCGGGGGAAAGACCGGGGACAGTGTAGAGCGCCGTGCCGGCAAGCGTGGCGCCCATCATCTGGCGCCTCGTGAACTTCGGACCGCGTATGCTGGCTTGTCTGTTTCTGTCGCTCATGCCGATATTCTGCCGAGCAGAACTCCCTGGGGCTGATCGCGTTACCGGAACGAGAAAACGCCTGGCGCTCGAAGCAAGCTGTTCGGTTTGATTCTGTCCTACCGCTTCGAGTAAAAGAAGTAATATTCCAATAAGACTATAGTCGGTGATGAGAGTCAACGTTTCGGCGGGGCAAGAGCGCCATGGCCTACCTCGATCTTCCACAGGCGAGAATTTGGTACGATCAAACAGGCGCTGGAGTGGACATCGTATGGCTCGCCGCCGGCGACATGCCGGGAGCGAGCTGGCACGAGTATCAGCTGCCCGCATTCGCGGATTTCAGGAACACGACCTGGGACGCGCGCGGCGTGGGACGCACAATCTCCCACATGCCGCCACCATGGCCCATCGAGGTCCATGCCGCCGACTGCACGCAGCTGATCGAGAGATGCTGCAAGCCGCCCGTGTTCCTGGTCGGTCTGTCGATGGGATCGCTGATCGCGCAAGAGGTATCGCTTACCCGTCCCGATCTGGTTCGAGCCGCGATCATCATGGGCACCTGCGCGCGCAAGACGGGCTTCATCAAGGAATGGGAGGATGCGGAGATCGAGTTCCGCCGCGCCGGTGGAACTCTTTCGCGCGAGTTCGCCCTCGCTCACTACGCTGTTCTCATGTATCCGGCCGAGGTGCTGGGCGACGACGAGATGTGGTCGAAGGTGCGCCCCGTGGTGGCCCGCGATTACGGAAACCGCGACGGCGCGGCGCTCGCCGAACAGTGGCAGGCGTGCGTGGACTATGACTCGCTGCCGCGCCTGCCGTCCTGCAAGGTACCGTTGCACGTAGTGGCGTTCTCACACGACGTGCAGACGCCGCCGGCGCGCGGCAAAGTCATCGCCGATGCCGCGCCGCAGGGCCAGTTCCATCTCCTGGAAGGCCTCGGGCACGGCTCGGCATTCGGTCATCGCCCCGACATCGTAAATTCGCTCATACGGGAAATTGTCCAGGGACATAGATCGGCTCGCTGAGAACGCACAGTTGCGATCGATCCGCCTCCCCCCCTCGTGCCAATCTCGAACCGATCTTCGTCCAATCGCCGAGGCTGTGCATGATGGTGACCACGCCATGCTCTGCATCGCCTCTCCTCCGCTTCGTCAATTCCTGTGACCGATGAAGAACGCGACGATGCGGAGGTCGGAACACATGCGAAGATCGGTAGCGCATTTCTGATCGGGCGCGCGAGCAGCTCGCGGCTCTCTCGCTTTTGCCATTCCCGAGCGAATGTACCCCACAGCACAGCCTTTCATAAAATTCCTATAAAATCGAAACGCGTTCTTTCGATCGTCGTTCTGTAGATGGATCGTTGAAACGTAGTGTAATGGCTCTCAAACGAAATAGTGAAGCAATCGCAATGTCGTCGGCAATTTTCCTGTGTAGGAGGTAAAAATGCCGAAGGAATTTGAGGGGCCCTTATTTGAGGCGAAGAACAAACTCATAAACGTCGGAATAATTACGCTCTCGGCCGTAGTTACCGTTCCATCCGCGGTGAAAGCAGCGCCAGCGAGCTGCGGCCCGCGCAACGATATCCTGGCGCAACTACATGAAAAATACAGAGAAACTCCCGCCGCGGTCGGCCTTGCCCATGATGGCACCCTGGTAGAGGTTCTAACCAACGAAGACGGCTCGACCTGGAGCATCATGCTGAGCCAACCGGGTGGCGTGAGCTGTCTGGTCGCCACGGGTGAGTCCTGGCAGGAACTGAACCCCCGCCAGCTTGGAATTCCCTCCGGTGGCAATATGAATATGGACCTTCCATCCATAAGGCCCGGATCACATGTTTAGTTTCCAAATTTCGATAACCAGTTCCTGCGCTTCGTTGTGACAACTCATTGCGAGGCTTTGGAGGCCTTGTTTGACAGAGGTTTGACAGAGGTGCGTGGCTATGAAGTTTCCCTTCTTCTATATCGGCACTTATTGTGGATTTCTGGTCCTTCCATTCATTCTGCCAATTGATCAATCGTGGCGTGCCAGGGCCATTCCTTTTGCCCGCAGGCATACCGCCGAGATCATCCTGCTGAAGGAGTACCGCAGGCGCAGATATTCATATCGCCATTCCGGCCGAGCGTTGAGCGCATTCCAGATTTCACAACAGCATGGACGCCGATCCGCAATGGATTAACGGCTGATCGACCTTTTCGCAGATCCCATGTGGCATGCGCGGTGCTGCGATCCGGTGATCACTCGTCTCTCTCGGCTTGAGCGGAGCAAACTTCGGTACCGGACAAGGTTCAGGTCTGTTACGCCGCGCGCTGCTCCTTCTCCTTCATGCCCTGAAATTTCTCGGCCATTTCCTCCAGCTCCCGTGCATCGAACATGTTCTGCGCGGCAGGAAAGATTTCACTCTCTTCTTCTTCGACGTGATGCTCGATCATCTCCTTCAGTACCGTGCATTTGGCGTGCCATTCCGCCGACGCCTTTCCCCGGGCACGCGACAACTGCTCAATGAGATCCTCAGCTACCTCATGCTCGACGATTGCTTCGAGAATGGTATCCTCGAATTCTTCGTCGCGCCTCATGGGCGCATATAAAACTTTCTGCTCGGCATGAGCATGCGCCAGCATTTTGTTGCGGAATTCATTGAAAAGCGCACCGCACTCCCTGGCATCATCGCTTTCGCCTATCACCTTCAGAAGATCAAGCACTTCTCTATGATCTCGACGCAGGTGGTCCAACAGCATCGTCACGCTCCACACATTGACAGATAAGTCGACAAAGGGTCGAATCGAATGACGAAACGGCGACAGGGTTCTAGCGTTGCAATTTTTTTTATTGCAGGAAATTCACCGTAGATTTCGTCTAGATGGACCGCTGCGGCACCGAAGCATCGAGTGCGACAGCCCGGATCGGTACCTTATGTAGAGGGCTCCAGGCCGGAGCCCGGACCTTCGCCCCATGCCTTTTCGGATGCCTGCAGGACTTGGGAACGCCTTGCTGGGCTTCGGACGGGCCGTTGCCTTCATACCTTGGAGAGATGGTGTCCAGGGGCGGTTTAGGTAACGGCCTAATCCGAGCACTTAGCGGCGGGTGGTGGAGGGGCAGAACTTCTCCCATCCTGGATCCTGGATCAAGCACTTACAAAATTGTCCCACGCAGCGAGTAGATTTCCAGCACAACACGCGAACCGGAAACCACCACTGAGATTTGGCAGAGCGGAAACAGATCGGGGTGCCAGCAGATTTACACGAAGTCAATTCCGATCGCTCCGTCGACAATGATGAAGTTCCCGACCGAACTGTTTAGCCGTAATGGCAATAGCTTCTGGTAGGCTGGGGACTGATACCATCCTTCAGCTGCTTCTCTCGAAGGGAACTCAATCACAACCAGTTGAGGATGCGGCCACTCGCCCTCGATCACAGTCAGCCTGCCCCCGCGCACAATGAAACGGCCGCCATATTCCCGCAGGGTGGCGACCACGCCGTTCCGGTACAAAGCGAACATACCCTCGTCTTTGATCGTCTCTTGAACTATGACGTATGCTCTCATGCTTGCACCCTAGTGCGGCTCAGGTTCATGTTCGCGCCAGGCAAGACCTCGTGCTACTGCCGCCATTGGAAGCCCGCCGCCCACGGGGCGAGGCCATGTATCCCCGGCCAGACCCTGCACGGGGCCAGCACAACTCTGACCGCCGGATCAGTCACCGTAGCGCCAAAGTTGCGACAGGAACCATACGCCCGCAGTCGGACAATCTTCAGCCTAGCCGAAGCGATAGACGATCCTCGCCGATGGATTGAGATTCGCAGAGGTGACCGAGGGTGGCCCCCGGTCCAACGGCACCGCTCTGGGCTCGCACCCGGCATGCTCGCCAGCCGCGCCCCGCCGTGTTTGCCTGCTCCAGGGCCTTGAAGGCGAGCGGCGGCCCGTTGCCGCCGGTGGCCCCCTCGACAGCATTTTTCCAATCTTGGTTGACGTTCTTGATGCACGTGCGCATATCCAGTCATTAGGGGAGTTACGTTGCGAAACCGGCATATCGGATCGTTGAACTAAAGGCCCGACAGCACAGGCGCCGTAGCGCGGAAAGCGCTTTACATGGAGCAGCAAACTCCGAAGGTTCAGCAACGTGTAATAATATGCTCCCGATGCGGTTACGTCCTCGGGTCAGAATCGCTATGTCCACATTGCCGGAGGCATGAGGAATTTGGGTGTTCGCCGAGTTTGCTCGACCGAGTGGCCACTATGAGCTTTTGGCTTCATAAGTTTTTTCGATGACGAACGGAACCATCCCAATACGGCGCACCGGACACGCTCGCCACATCGCCTGCGGGCGCAGCCGTTTCAAGACCGGCAGCTTTCTCCAAATCCTTGATGGTCTGAGCGAGACCGCGTCCGGAATCGGCGCGGCACAGAGGCTTATGACCACGTGGCTTAGCTCGCCCTCACCAATCGGGATTTGCACCGGCTCATGGCGATTTTCGGATGGGAAAGCCTAAACCTGGCTGAAATCTTCACGCGATCTGCCGACTACTATCGGCACGCGCGCTCTGGAACGGGCATATCCCCTCTTACAATCGGAGACTTAGCAGGGGATGGACAAGTCCCTGGATATCACTTTGTACGACGTCAGCACTGTTGCGCGGTATGGCGCGCTGCCCTATAGCGGTGCCCAGGGGCGGTCTGCATAAAGTCTTGTATTTCAATCACATACAGGCCGGTGGGACTGCGATTCGTCCCATAGTGTTTCAAGGGCTTACAAACCGTTTTGTCCCACCGCATGCGATCTTTGGCTTTTGCACTTATTCGTTGCGCACCGTGTAACATCGCGTTATGCGAGGACATGACCGCAGAAGACATTCTCGATTCACTTATCGCAAGCTGTGACGACAGCATGATTTGGGCCAGCGAACTCGCGCTTTCAACCGGCGATCGTCGATGCGACTTCTGGACAATCGCGCCGTGGCAGTCGAAGGGCTATCTGGCGACAGCCTACGAGATCAAAGTATCGCGGGCGGACTATCGTCGGGACACCTACAACAAGCAGCGCGAAGCTCGCTGTTCAGTGACCGCTTCTACTATGTGACGCCGCCCGCCCTCCTCAAGACAGAGGAGATCCCCGATTGGGCAGGACTGATTGAAATCGCTGAGGGAGGCAGGCGAACCGTCGTCCCCGCTCCCCTTTTGTGATAAGGATGCGCCAAGCTGGGAGTTGATCGTTTCAATGCTGCGCAACAGCGGCCAAATCCGTCGAGACGCCGATCTCGTGCGTAAGGAGCAAGACCGCTTGAGGCGTATGCTTCGAGATGCGAATGACCGGCTTCGCGAAGCCGGCAAGCAGCCTTGGGAGTTCGGCATCTACGTATGACCGACTGGCAATCCATGGTATAGCCGATCATGGCCCAGCCTGATTTTGTTCCTCGGGCGGCTTCTGCCCGAAGATCAAAAAGCGCTCTCAGTGAATTTCCAGACGGGTCGCCCGAAGCCGGTCAGCAAGAGCTTGCAATTCGTCCAGTCGAACAATGTAGTTGTGGTGCTTTAGGCTATGGGGTTTCTTGAATTCCATTCGCACCAATCGATCATCCGCGAACCAGCAGCCATGCACTACGTCATTGCGGAAAGGCGTCAGCTTTTTCGCGGCTTTGATTAGGCCAATTAGGCGCTTTGCCTTCTTAGCGCCAAATTGCTTTTCTGCCTTCGCAATAGCGTGATCGGCGATTGCACTGAAACGGTGCAGCTTCTCGGCTTCGATTAAGCCTTTGGTGAAATCGCCCACCATGTTTTTTATCGCCAGCTTCGTATCATATTCGATCCGTCCAAATTCCGCGACCACATCGCCGATGGCCGTCAATGCGGGCTCGCTCAGGGTAGTGACCGGAAGAAGTCGAGTGCTCTTTTTCGACACTGCCGGTTGGCTGGGCAATATAGACCCCTCCGTCATCCGCGATATGCCGGCTAAGGTTCTAGTTCTGCTTGTAGTATCCTACCGCACACACGTGATCAGTCACCTTGGTCACAAGCGCAACTTTTGACACAGGCGTCGTATCAGATCCGGGCCGTGGAAACATGTAACTGACTTCCGCGATCTTGCCCTCTTCTGCAGCCCTGAGCATTTCCTCGCCATACAGCTTTCCAGATGTGTCCTTCAGGTCTTTTGTTAGCATGCCGACCCGCGTGGGGTCATTTCCGTGAGCGACAACCTTGCCATCGGCATAGCAGAACACATAGAGATCGCGATCTTTGAACCCCCCTTCACCTTTGTTGATCTGAGCAATCGTATTGGCCGGATCTGCCTTCATACTTGTGACAGCCCTGTCGAGCAGGGCCCGAGCTTCTTCAGGCGTGCCGAACTGGGCGGTTTGGGCATATACAACGGCAGACGCTGCAAAGGCGCAAAGTGCAAGAACACCTATCATCGTGCGTCGAAGCATCGCGATTTCTCCTCCCCTTGGATGCCGATCACGCCCTCGCCCCTTTAAGGTGTGACAGCCTTCTCGACTTCCGCCTGCAGATTCCTCAGCTCGCCAATCAGGCGATCGATCGCCTTATAGCAAGCCCTCAGATCCGCAGGCGCCTTCCGCACCGCTTCAGGTTTGATCTTCCTACTGACCTTGGGCTGTTTCGGATCGGGGCGCCAGTTTCCTCTGATGAACCATACGTGCAGCTTGCCCGTGCGTGGGTGCTTGATCCACATCCCATGAGCGAGCAAATTCCGATCGCTCTCTGCGGATTTCAGGTCACTGGCGAGTTGTTTCAGGTCGACGCTCGTTTTCAACTGCCGCAATCGCATGAGCGTGTCGATCGTCTCAACGCGCTCATAGGCGCGAGCATCCCTGACCACCAACCTCCCTTGCTTCGGACCCATCCCAAGCACCCGATGGGTAATATCGGTCAGCAGCCACTCCAGATATGCCCATCGCGAAATGACACGCCCGATTCCGCTGGCATAGGCATTCGAGATGCGGCGCACCTCCCGGAAGTTTTGCATCACACGCCCGACCACAGTCTTAGCGGGCAACAGCGTGCGCCACTTTCGAATGTGTCGCCAGGGCTAGACGATCAGCAAAACGAGCAGGGGCCGACGGCAGAACTGAGTACGTTTTACGAACCGATTGTCCCACCTTGGAGATTCCGAACGGGCGGGTGGGACAAATCGGGGTGGTAACCCATTGGAATCATTAGGATGCAGTGCACCAATGGTGCCCAGGGGCGGAATCGAACCACCGACACCGTGATTTTCAGTCACGTGCTCTACCAACTGAGCTACCTGGGCGCCGGGGCTTCTCTGGTCGAGGAAGCGGGCCGCGGCCCCCGCGTACGAAATCCCGGGGGCGGCCTATGGCAGAGGCAGGGCTTATAGGAAATTCGGCCGGTCCTGTCCAGCCCGGCGCGGTCCGCCTGCACCCGCCCAACGGGCCTCTATTCCTTGCCCTCCTCGGGGGTGGGTTCGCCCTCGCGCCGTTCCTCGCTTTCGATGCGGTAGTTCTCGCCGAGCCAGCGGCCGAGATCGATCTGCTTGCAGCGCACCGAGCAGAAGGGCCGGTGCTCTTCGACCGGTGGCTTGCCGCAGAGCGGGCAGCCGCGTCGGCGTCCGCTCTTGCGCGCCCGTCGCGCCGCCAGCCCCTTCTCCGCCTCGCTCATGCGCCGTCCTGCTCCTGACCGCCCGCCGACCTCGCGCTGATATGGGAGCCCTCGCGCGGCAGGGAAGGGTCGGCCGCGATCTCGATGCGCCGTCCGAGCCGCCGTTCCAATTCGGCCCGGCCTTCGGCCAACGGCCCCATGAAGGCCTGCGCAATCTCGGGCGCGCAGACGAGCGCAAAGCGCCCTCCCGGCCTGGCCAGCGCCTCGGTCGCGATCCGCCGCAGGAGCTCGCCGCCGATCGCCTCCACCCGGCGCACGCGTCCGCTACCGCCGAGGCCGCACGGCTCGGTCAAAAGCTCGGCGAGATTCGGTCCCGCTCGACGGCGCGTCAATTCGACCAGGCCCAGCCGGGTGGCGCCAGCCAACTCGCAGCCCACCGGGTCGCGCGAAAGGCTCTGGGCCAAGCGCTCCAGCACCGCGCCGCGGGCGCTGGGTGTGCGCAGATCGATGAAGTCGATCACCACCAGCCCGCCGATGGCGCGCAAGCGCAGTTGATGGGCGATCTCCTCAGCGGCGGCGAGATTCACCTCGCGCGGACGCCGGTCGGCGCCTGCCGAATTGACATCCACCGCCGTCAGCGTCCGCCCCGGCTCGATCAGAAGGAGGCCGCCTCCCGGTATTGGCGCCTCCGGTCGCAGCGCCGCCTCGAGCTGCTCTTCCACGCCTTCTTTCTCGAGCAGCATAGGCGATCGATCAAGGCGCGGGGTCGCCTTTGCGTCGGCCAAGTCCTCGACCAGACGCGCCGCCACCGAGGCCGCGAGGGCGCTGTCGTTGCAAACGATCTCCATCCCGGGCACCGCCCAGTCGAGCAAAGCGCGCCCGACCGCATCCGGACCATCCCAAAGCAACGCGGGCGGAGAGACCGACGCCTGCCGATCGGCGATGGCCCTCCACACCCCGATCAACCGCCGCGCCTCCGCCCGCAACCGTCCCGCCGGCAGGTCGAGCGCGCGGCGGTCCACGTTCAGGCCGAGGCCCACCGCAAACTCCGAACGCAGCAGCTCGCGGATGCGCTCGCGTTCCGGCGGATCGGAGAGATTGGCGGCGAAGGCAATCCCGCTGCGCCCCGGCCGCAATGCAATGCCACGCCCCGCCAGCACCGGCCGGGCCGATAAGCGCACGCCCTTATCCTCGAGCGATGCACGGGTGACCTGGACCAGGATGGCGTCGCCCGTCGAGGGCGGTGTCCGCCTGGCATCGCGAAGCGGCAGGAGCCCCGGCCGATCGGCTCCGATCTCGACGAAGGCGGCGGCCAAGCCGGGATCGACCGAGATCACCCGCCCGAGATGCAGGCTGCCCGGCCGATGGCGATCTTCTCCCTCGGCCAGCCGGAACTCGACCAGGCGCTCGCCTTCAATCAGCGCCAGCCGTGTCTGGCCCAATCCATGCTCTATGAGAAAGCGGCGCATCGGTCGGGCTCAGAGGATCGGGTAGCCCAGACCGCGCAACAGTTGCGCGGTCTCGTAAAGCGGCAGGCCGACAACGTTGCTGTAAGAGCCGCTCAAGGCGCGCACGAAGGCTGCGGCGCGGCCCTGGATTGCGTAACCCCCGGCCTTGCCGCGCCACTCGCCGCTGTCGAGATAGGCGGCGATGCGTGCAGGTGGAAGGCGCTCGAAGCTGACGATGCTGCGCACAAGGCGTGCGGCACGCCGTCCGTCGGGTGTGATCGCAACGATCGCGCCAAGCACCCTGTGACGCCGACCCGACAGCAATGCAAGGCAGCGGCGTGCGGTATCGGCATCCTCGGCCTTCGGCAGAATGCGCCGTCCGCAGGCAACGACCGTGTCGGCGGCAAGGATGAAACCCTCCGCCCGACGCGCCCGCACGGCCATGGCCTTGGCGAGCGCCATTCGCTTGGCATGATCGGGCGGCAGCTCTCCCTTCAGAACCGTTTCGTCGATCTCGGACGGGTCGACGGCATCGGGTTCGATGCCGATCTGGCGCAACAACTCCAGCCGCCGGGGCGAAGCCGAGGCAAGAACAAGCCGGGGCCGGGAGGCTGCCGGCATGGATTCGGGCCGTGTTACTTGAAGCGGAAGGTGATGCGCCCCTTGGTCAGATCATAGGGAGTCATCTCCACATTGACCCGATCGCCGGCGAGCACTCGAATGCGGTTCTTGCGCATCTTGCCCGAGGTGTGGGCGAGCACCTCATGGTCATTGTCGAGCTTCACCCGGAACATTGCGTTGGGCAGAAGCTCGGTAACAGTGCCGGCAAACTCCAAAAGATCCTCTTTCGCCATTGGCCCTCCATCATTGTGGCCCTGGATCAATGCCGCCCGCTGCCGCGAAGCGCCAGGGCGGCGGATCATACTAGAAGATCACGATGGGAACAAAGGGCGGCGATCCGGCCGTCCGATGTCAGCCGGAACCCATGGGATGCCGCGGGAATCGCTCGATGATCCGTCGCATCAGGCTGTCCCGGACCTCGCGATAGGCGTCCAGGCGCATCTCGCGGTTTCCCTCGGCCAGGGAGGGGTCGAACGTGTTCCAGAACTCGACCTCGCAGGCCATGTGCCGGGTCATGTCGACCGCCCGGTGCTGAGCCTCGGGCGAAAGCGAAATCACCAGATCGAAGCTGTCATCCTCCAGATCCTCGAAACCGCGCTGCCGGTGGCGGGAGATGTCGATGCCCATCTCCTCCATCGCCGCTACCGCGAAGGGATCGACCGGAGCCGGACGGACCCCGACCGACTGCACATAGATGCGGCTACCGTGCAGATGCTTCAGCAGCGCCTCGGCCATCGGCGAACGGATGGAGTTGCGAGTGCAGGCAAAGAGCACGGCCTCCGGCAGCCTCGCCATTGCCTCACCCGCGGATATGGAGAACGCAGAGCAGCGTGAATAATCGCCGAGCGGTATTGTGGTCGATCTCGACCTTTCCGGCCAGCCGCTCCTGCAGAAGGATCGAACCTTCGTCGTGCAGGGCGCGGCGACCCATGTCGATGGCTTCGATGCGGCTCGGCGAGGCGGTCTTGATCGCGGCGAAATAGCTTTCGCAGACGGTGAAATAGTCCTTCACGATCCGGCGGAACGGCGCCAGGGCCAGCATGATCTTTCCAAGGTTCTTGCCGCGTGCGCTGCGGATGTCGAAGACCAACCGATCCTCCTCGATGCCCAGATGAAGATCGTAGGGGCCGGAGGGAAGGTCGGCGGGCTGGAAGCTGTTCTCCTCCAAGAGGTCGAAGATCGCAACCGCCCGCTCATGCTCGACATCCGGATTGCGACGGACGACGGTTCGCTCGTCGAGCGTGACCTTGGCGATGCGGTGACGCTGCCCCGCCGCGGCCTGGCTCGGCTTGGGCTCGGCTGTACGCCCGTTCACCGCGCCCCAGGGTCCAGTCTGAGCGCGACCGAACGGGCATGCGCATGCAACCCCTCGGCCTGCGCCAAGATGCGCGCAACCGGTCCCACGCGATCCAGCGCGGCGCGATCCAGTCCGATTATCGAAGTCCGCTTGAGGAAATCGAGCACGCCAAGGCCCGATGCGAAGCGGGCGCCCCCGCCGGTCGGCAACACATGGCTTGGACCCGCGACATAGTCGCCGATCGCCTCCGGCGCATACCGGCCCAGAAAGATGGCGCCGGCATGACGGATGCGGGCGAGCAACGGCTCAGGATCGAGTAGCGCCAGTTCCAGATGCTCGGGCGCCACCCTATCGACTACCGCCGCGGCCACATCGAAGTCGGGGACGAGGATGATGGCGCCGTACCGCTTCCAGCTCTCCCGTGCAATCTCCGCCCGGGGCAGCGACAACAGTAGATCCTCAACGCAGGCGGCGACGCGGTCGGCGAGATCGGCGCTGTCGGTGACCAAGATCGCCTGGGCCTGGGCATCGTGCTCGGCCTGAGACAGAAGATCGGCGGCGATCCATTCGGGCTCGCACCCCCGATCCGCCACCACCAGGATCTCGGACGGGCCGGCGATGACATCGATGCCGACCTGGCCGAAAACCTGCCGCTTGGCGGCGGCCACAAAGGCGTTTCCGGGGCCGACGATCTTCTCCACCGGGCGGATTGTGCCCGTGCCATATGCCAGCGCCGCGATCGCCTGCGCGCCGCCGATGCGATAAACTTCGTCGACGCCGGCCAGTTCCGCCGCCGCCAGCACCAATGGATTCAGCGCG
>DASPGI010000125.1:0-2021 GCA_035620695.1 Alphaproteobacteria bacterium | reverse complement strand
GGGCCGGGTCATGGATGTGGCCGTGGGCGACGGATTGCTGGGACGCGTCATTGACCCGCTCGGCCGGCCCCTCGATGGCAATGGGCCGGTAGCCGCCAGCGAGCGCCTGCCCATCGAACGCCCCGCCGCGCCCATCATGGACCGCGCGCCCGTCACCGTGCCGCTCCAGACCGGGCTTAAGGTCATTGACGCGCTTATTCCCATCGGACGCGGCCAGCGGGAGTTGATCCTCGGTGACCGGCAGACGGGCAAGACCGCCATTGCGATCGACACCATCCTTAATCAGCGCGGCAAGGATGTCCTGTGCGTCTATTGCGCCATTGGCCAGCGGGCGTCCGCCATCGCCAAGGCCGTGGCCACCTTCCGGGAAAAGGATGCGATGGATTACACCGTGGTGGTTGTCACCGAGGGCAACGACCCGCCGGGCCTCGCCTACATCGCCCCTTACGCCGCCACCAGCATCGCGGAGCATCTCATGGAGCGAGGGCGCGACGTGCTGGTAGTTTACGACGATCTCACCCATCATGCCCGCGCCTATCGCGAGCTTTCTCTGTTGCTGCGCCGTCCGCCCGGTCGCGAAGCGTTCCCCGGCGACATTTTTTATATCCACTCGCGGCTGCTGGAGCGTGCAACGCACTTGCGCAAGGAGTTCGGCGGCGGCTCGCTCACCGCGCTGCCCATCATCGAAACTGAAGCGCAGAACATCTCGGCCTACATCCCGACCAACCTGATTTCCATAACGGACGGACAGATCTACCTCTCGCCGTCGTTGTTCCAGTTGGGCGTGCTGCCGGCGGTCGATGTCGGCAAATCCGTTTCGCGCGTTGGCGGCAAAGCGCAACGGGCCGCCTACCGGGCAGTGGCAGGCGACCTCAAACTTGGTTACGCGCAATTTGAAGAACTTGAGACCTTTGCGCGCTTCGGCGCCCGGCTGGATGAAGATAACCGCAAAGTCATCGAGCATGGGCGGCGCATCCGGGCCTGCCTCAAGCAGCCGGAATTCGCCCCGGTGTCCGTGCCTGCGCAAATCGCTGTGCTGCTGGCGTTGACCGCGGAACTCTTCGACGATGTGCCGCTTGATCGGATGACGGAGGCCGAGCAGACCGTGCGCAAGGCGGCGGTGGAGATTCCGGCGGAGGTGCGCGAGCGATTGGATAGCGCCGACAAGTTGAGCGATGAGGATCGTGCAACGATCATCGAAATCGCCCGCAAAGCGCTCGATGAGTTCTCGCCCGAGCCGGACTCCAAGTCTGCGCCCGAACACGAGACCGAAGAGCAGCCCAAACCATAAGGCACTGATTGTGAGCCGACAACAATCACGGAGGAAAACCATGCAGATTCAAATCAATACCGACCGTAACATCGAAGGCCGCGAGGCGCTGGCCGTTCAGGTCAGCGGCGTAGTGGAGAGCGCCCTGAGCCGAATCAGCGATCACATTACCCGAGTGGAGGTCCACCTGAGCGATGAGAACAGCGACAAGAAGGGCGGCAATGACAACATGCGTTGCGTGATGGAAGCCCGTCTCGAAGGCCGCCAACCCATCGCAGTGACTCATCAGGCCGCGACCTTGGACCAAGCCGTCGATGGCGCTGCAGATAAATTGTCCAGATCGATCGAGAGCACCCTCGGGCGGCTGCGCGATCAAAAGAGTCGCAGGACCGACCCGCCTCCGCCCGGGTCAAAACTCCCGGAGGAGTGATGAGCGATACCACGGCGAGCCTGCGCCGAAAGATCACCAGCGCCGGAGATCTCCAATCCGTCGTCCGCACCATGAAAGCCCTGGCCGCGCGGTTCGAGTTCGACGGGCACATCGAGAAGTCGGCCGGCAAGTACCGATGGAAAAGCCGCGATCTCCCGGTTCTAAAGGAAAGCGTCCGCGTGCAGCGATCGGCACGCCGCTGCTCTAAACTGGTTTTACGGGCGGTGATGCTCGGTGCTGTGTGCAGCGTGCTGACCTCAACGGTCGTAGCGCAGGAACCAGTCGGCAAAGCCGGTGAACCACTGAAACCACCCACCTCCG
>DASPGI010000124.1:0-20024 GCA_035620695.1 Alphaproteobacteria bacterium | reverse complement strand
CCATCGGGATCGATGCCGGAGATGACCAGCACCGCATACTCCGGCAATGCTTTGGGCGCACCGAGCCGCCGACGTTCGCCCTTCTCGATTCCGCCTTCTTCCTTCAGTTCACGGAGAATCTCTTTCAGCCGCAATCGATTCTCGCCACCGATTCGGAAGGCGCGCGCGATCTCGCGCTTTCCGACCAGCGTCGGGCTGTTGCGGATGAAGTCGAGAATCTGCTGCTTGGTCGGGAAGGGTGCGGGCTTGTTGCTGCGGGCCACGGGGCCGAGCCGGTCAGTCGCCGGATCCGGCGCGGCGGCGTCGCGGCGTCGGAGCGTCCGATTCGACCTCGGACTTGACGGCCCTTGGCTTGGCACGCGACTTGGCTTTCGACTTACTTCCATCCGCCGACTTCGCGGCTTGGGCCTCAAGCAGCTGCACGGCTTGGTCCAGTGTCAGCGTCTGCGGATCGGTATCCCGCGGAATCGAGGCGAAAAGGCGGTTGTGCCGCACATAAGGGCCATAGCGTCCGCTACCGACGGTCACCGGCTTGCCATCGGCCGGATGCTCGCCAAGGCTACGCCCGCCTGCCTGGCCGTCGCGCCTGCGCCCGCTCGTGGGCTCGGCCAGCAAGGAAACGGCACGGTTAAGGCCGATGCTCAACACATCGTCATCGGCGCCGAGCGACTTGAAAGTTCCACTGTGCTTGATGTAGGGGCCGTACCGGCCGATCCCGGCGGTGATCGGCTCGCCCGTTTCCGGATGACGGCCGATTGTGCGCGGCAGCGAGAGGAGCGCCAGCGCCTTTTCAAGATCGATCTCGGAGGGGGACAGCGTCTTCGGCAGGGAAGCACGCTTGGGTTTTTCCTTCGGTTTCGCCTCGCCGAGCTGCACATACCAGCCGTACGGCCCCTTGCGCAGCGTGATCGGGGCGTCGGTCTCAGGGTCTCGGCCGAGGTCGCGCGGTCCGGCATCGGCCTCGGAGCCCTCCGCCGTCTCGAGCGCCAAGGGGCGTGTGTAGGTGCAATTCGGGTAGCTGGAGCAGCCGATGAAGCCGCCGCTGCGGCCAAGGCGCAGTCCAAGCCGCCCCTGCTTGCAGGCTGGACACAGGCGCGGGTCGCGGCCTGATCCGTCGTCAGGAAAGAAATGCGGTCCAAGTTCACGATCGAGCGCCTCGATAACCTGTCCGATCGTCAGCTCGCGCGTGCCATCGATTGCCTTGTGGAAATCGCGCCAGAAATTGCGCAGCACCGCCCTCCAGTCGATACGCCCGCCGGAAATATCGTCGAGCTGGTTCTCAAGATCGGCGGTGAAATTGTATTGGACATATCGCTCGAAGAAGCTGGTCAGAAAGGCCGTAACCAGCCTGCCGCGATCCTCGGGAACGAAGCGCTTCTTCTCCAGCCGCACATAGTCGCGGTCCTGCAGTACCTGAAGAATGGATGCGTAGGTCGATGGCCGCCCGATGCCGAGCTCCTCCAACCTCTTGACCAGGCTGGCCTCGGTATAGCGGGGCGGGGGTTGAGTGAAATGCTGCTCTGGATGGACCTCTTGCAATGTCGGGCGATCGCCCTCGTTGATGGGCGGCAGGCGCCGCTCGCTCTCATCCTCGGCGGGGTCGTCCTCGTCCTCGCGATAGAGGGTGAGGAAGCCATCAAACCGCAGCACCGAGCCGGTGGCCCGTAACGCTGCTGCACCACCCGCTCCGGTGATATCGACCGATACTTGGTCAAACACCGCGTTTTCCATCTGGCTTGCAACCGTGCGCTTCCAGATCAGTTCGTAAAGCCGTCGTTCGTCGGCATCAAGCGCGCGCGCCACGTCCTGAGGGCGGCGGTGCAAATCGGTCGGGCGGATCGCCTCATGGGCCTCTTGCGCGTTCTTGGCGGGACTTTTGTACTGACGAGGCGAGCCAGGCAGATACTGTGCGCCGTAGCTTTCCTCGATCAGCCGGCGGCTCGCGGCGATGGCTTCGCCGGCGAGCTGCACGCCATCGGTGCGCATATAGGTGATCAGCCCGACGGTCTCGCCGCCGATATCAACCCCTTCATAGAGTTTTTGCGCAACGCGCATGGTGCGAGTCGCGCTCAGGCCCAGCTTGCGCGATGCCTCCTGCTGTAGGGTCGAGGTGGTGAAGGGCGGCGGGGGATTGCGACGAACCTGCTTGCGTTCGACGCCGCTAATTATGAATGGGGCACCTTCGCGAACGCGCCGGGCGGCAGCATCCGCGGCGCCTTGGTCCCCCAGTTCGAACTTGTCCAGCTTGCGCCCCTCGAGCCCGACCAGACGCGCGGTGAATGGCGCTCCCGCATCGGTTTCAAAGATGGCCTCGATCGACCAATATTCTCGAGGTCGAAAGGCTTCGATCTCGGCCTCCCGTTCGCAGACAAGCCGCAGCGCAACCGACTGCACCCGCCCGGCCGAGCGACTGCCCGGGAGCTTGCGCCACAGGACCGGCGAGAGCGTAAAGCCGACCAGATAGTCGAGGGCCCGCCGGGCCAAATAGGCCTCGATCAGTTCGTGATCCAAGCCACGTGGATGGGCCATGGCGTTGAGCACGGCGGTGCGGGTGATCTCGTTGAACACCACGCGGCGGACATCCACATCTTTCAGTGCGCGGCGGCGCTTCAGCTCTTCGCTGATGTGCCAGGAAATTGCCTCTCCTTCGCGGTCGGGGTCCGTGGCCAAGATCAGTTGGTCTGCGCTGCGGACCGCCGCCGCGATCTCCCTCAACCGACGCTCCGCCCTGGTATCGACCTCCCAATCCATGGCGAAGTCTTCCTCGGGGCGCACCGAGCCGTCCTTGGGGGGCAGATCGCGGACATGGCCGTAGCTCGCCAGAACCGTGTAGTCCGAGCCCAGATATTTGTTGATCGTTCTGGCTTTGGCCGGCGATTCAACGACAACGACGTTCACGGAAATCCCTATCCCCCTTCTCATCCAATCTCGCGCGCCCGACCCATATGGGATCTCAGCAGAGCGCCGGCATCCCCTCCGCCAGGAGCGAGACCCGATTGCCGGGATGGCGGACCAGTCGCCCGGCGAGCTCCAGCTCCAGAAGAGCGGTCTGCACCGCGGCCGGGGAGAATGGACAGGCGCGCAACAATTCGTCAACCGCGACTGGCTCGGGGCTTAGAAGCTCAAGGAGCATCGGGCGGGCTGTCGCGACTTCCTGTTCGGCGGCGTCCGGCGCCGGCGCCGACGTAAATTTGAGCTTCTCTCCGCCGGAGAGCGGCGCTTTTAGTGCGCCGAGTGCGGCGATGATGTCTGCGGCGCTCTCGACCAGCATCGCGCCCTGGCGAATGAGACCGTTTGCTCCCGACGAACGGGGATCGAGGGGGGAGCCGGGGACGGCAAAGACCTCGCGTCCCTGTTCCAGAGCAAAGCGGGCGGTGATGAGACTCCCGGACCTCAGTGCTGCCTCGACCACCACAACCCCGAGCGACAGGCCGGAAATCAAGCGGTTGCGGCGAGGGAAGTGCCGCGCCTGCGGCACGGTGCCGACGGGCATCTCGGCGACAATCACGCCCTGGGCGGCGATGGCCTGATACAGAGTCTCGTTTTCCGGCGGATAGACCACGTCGATTCCGCCGGCCACGACCGCGATCGTACCGCTCTCAAGTGCTCCTTCGTGAGCTGCCGAGTCGATCCCGCGGGCCAAGCCGGACACCACCGCGTGCCCGGCCGCCCCGATTTCACGCGCAAGACGTCCCGCGATCAGACGCCCGTTGGCGGAGGCGTTGCGCGCGCCCACAATCGCAACCGTAGCTCGCGCCAGAAGCTGCGCTTGGCCCAGCACGGCGATAACGGGCGGACAATCGTCGATCGCGCCAAGCGGGAGGGGGTATTCAGGCTCGATAAAGGCGATCAGGCGAGCCCCGAGCCGGTCCAGCTCGGCCAGCTCACGCTCGGCCGCGGCGCGCGGATGCACCTTCAGCGGCTGTGCCCGTCCACCCCGACGGGCAAGATCGGGCAGGGCCGCCAATGCGGCCGTGGCTGTGCCGAATCGCCGTAACAGATGGCGAAACGTAACCGGCCCGACATTTTCGCTGCGAATGAGGCGCAGCCAATCGAGTCGCTCCGAGAAATTGAGTTCGCGGCGGGGCGGAGACATGATGTGCGGGCCGGAGAGTGGCAAGGCTGCGGCCGTTCGTCAACCTGTGGTCGCGCGATCATCAGTCCCACCGGAGAGGGAAGGACCCTCGACTCGGCGAGGCAGGGGCAGGGGCATCGCAGTCGCGTTCCCGGTCCCCTTAAGGAGTTGCCGGAATCGCTATTGGCTTGATCTGAGCGTGAGAGCTGCCGTCCAACAGCCAACGCCGGACATCCGCCAAGGGAGCCGCATCGTCTAATTCGATCTTGCCGCCCGAATTGCGCACGCCCAGAGCGGCGAACAACCCGCCAAGATCCACGGGCGCTCCCGCCAAGTGGGTTTCCGCCATGCGGCTGAGCACCGGTTCGGGGCCTTCATGGTCGCACAGGGCCAGCGTCGGCAGGGTCCGTGCGGCGGTTGCGATGTCGCCGGCCTCGGCTAGAATCGTCCGAAGACAATGTTCAAGCCCCAGCCGGCCTCCAGTGAGCTTGCGCAACTCAGTGTCCGCCATCAACGCGAAAAGAGCGCCGCCCCAATAGGGGCTGCCGCTGGACAGACCACGTGTCATGGGGGGCACGCCGCGTCCCATCCAGCCGATCCATTCCTCCCACACCGATTCGGCGCTGCGCCAGCCGGCGCGGTAGCGGACAATCGGCTCCAGATAGGTTGCGATCCCTTCGTTCAGCCACGCGCCCGTGTCGCGGATGAAAGGAGTGCCGAGATGGATGAACTCATGGATCAGGACCCATTCGTCGTAGAGGGCGCGCGGCTCGATCTCCGATCCGACCAGCGCCAGCACCAGGATGCCCCCGGTCGAGATGACGCGCCCGAACGGAACATTCGAGCGCCTGGGTGTCGGCAGGATCACCACCGTGCTGCGCGCGACCGGGAACCCCCGCCAGAGGTCGGCATTGGCGAGCGCGGTCCTGTGCACCCAATCGGCGACCTCGTCCGTGCTTGCCCTCAGCTGGCCGTCCATCACTATAAGATCGATGATGCCTTGCGGATTCTTCGCGGCGCCGGCGGCCTCGTTCTCGCCCAGACTGAAGGGGAGAGGCACATGAATGCGCCGACGTTCAAAGCCGCCAAGGACGAGCGCGGCCGCAAAATCAACCTCTCGAGCAAGCACATGGTGAACCGCGCCCTCCGCGGGCAGGCTTGTTGCGATCGCGCCGCCATTGGGAGCGAAGAAAGCGATCGCAAGGATGGTGTCGTTGCTTGCGCCGTCGATGTCGGTCGGCAGTGCGATTATCCCGGAGAGGTCGACCATGACCGATCGGCCGGAGCGCTTGGCGGAATCGTAATCGTCCTCGGCTCGCGCCATGCCGTCGAGGTCGATCCGGTAGCGCGCTCGGTCGATCTTGCCGTACTGCGAGCGCCAGGCCACGCCGCTTCGCTTGAGCGTCCTGCCGCTGTCGTCCGTGAACGATGAGATCCAGTTTGCGGGAAAATCGTCGGCGAATCCGAACCCCAACGCAGGCTTTCGGCAGGTTACGGCGACCTCAACCGCCTTCGCCTCGGGGTCCTCTAGGACGACTTTGTAGTTACAGAGCGGAGGCTCCGTCTCGGCATCGGCGGACCTGCCCGATCCGCCGATAAGAATCGCCACACAGAATAAGGCGGCGAAACCCGGCCTCACAGCATGCCCTTGTATTTCCGTCGTATCAGTTGGTCCAGCGAAAGAATGCCGGGGCCGCGCAACATGAGATAGAGGATCGGTCCGAGCCAAAGCGCATGGACGTGATAGCCCTTTGGCACAACGAAGATCTGGATGACGACGGTCATGGCGAAGACCACCGCGGCGGCAAATCGCGTGCCCAGTCCCAGAAGGAAGAGGAATGGCACGGTCACTTCCACCGCTGTCGTCAACACCGCCGCCGTCTCTGGTGGCAGCAGCGGCACCTTATAGATGTCTCGGAACAGCTTGAGCGTGTTGTCCCAGCGCGCAAGCTTGTTCCAGCCCGAATAGCCGAACAGGAAGGCAAGGCCGATCCGGAAGAACGCTTCGTAGATCCAGCTCGGCGCACCGTCGAGCCAGCCGATCGCCCAGGAGATCAGCCTGACCAGACCAGCGGCGGATCTGCGGTCAGTTGCGGCTTCGGCCATGCCCTTGGACCCCCCTGCGCCTCAGGCCTTTGCCTCAAGGCTGCCGCCGACGAGCTTCTCGCAGAGCCCCTTGGGGACATAAACCCAGGCATCACCTTGGCCGTCCGCAACAGAAGTTCCGGCGCAAGAGTTGGTCGCGGTCTCACAATCGTTTGAACCAGCCTTCGCTACTCCGTAGCACTTCTCGTCTTCGGTCGCGAAGACGGTACTGGAAGTAGAGGCAAGCGCAATCGCGGCCGCGATCGCGGAAATCGCGAGGGCATTCCGGGTCATCCTACTTTTCTCCCTTGCAGTAGCGTCTTGGCTTGATGATAGGCATGCTGCGACATCTGTCGTAGAGGCTCGCGCAGCCTGTCACCTACTTGTGATCGCCTCTTAGCTCAGGATTAGGCTGAGAGGGGGGTCCGATGGGCGAAACCGGCGATAAGACCGGTTTCGATCCAGGCCCGAATCAGCCCGGCCGCTCGATAGGCCGCCGCATCCTCGGGGCCATGCTCGGCCAAGGTTTCGCAGATCGCGGCGAACTCCCGGCCTGCCATGGCGCTGTCCAGGGCCGCTGACTCATCTGCTTCGATCGGACGGAACTTGACGTCAAGCGCTTGCCGCCACACCAGCCAGTGGCCAGACTGTGCGGCCGGCTCGAGCGGCGTCCGGTTCGTGTTCCAGTCGGCCCAGGCAGCGGGCGCTTGCGTACGGAGCTGCAACCGCCTGACCGATGGATGAAACTCGAATGTCAAGGTCGGCCAAGCGGGCGCGGGCACGACGCCCATCTGCTCGAGCCGTGCCGGCTCGGCGTCGGCTGCATCGAAGGCATCCGCCATTGCCGCTTCGAAGGCCGCCATGTCGCAGAGCGCCGGGCGTTCCGCAAAGGGGGGAGTGACCGATAGAAAGGCCGGCAGCGCCGCCCCAACCGTGCGCACGCTGAAGCCCCGCGAGGGGTTCGCCGCTATATAGGCCCGAGCCAGAGTATCGAACTCCGCCTCGCCGGCCAGCGCTTTGAGGCCGGGGAAATCGATGCCGAGCGATTCGACCAGGCGAGCAGAATAGGCATGCCGGTAAACGCCGAGCAGAGTGTCGATATCGGCCTTGGAGCTCGGCCGAACCGCGGTTCGGATGCGTCCATCCCCCTCGAGGACATATTCAGAAAAAGCATGCTGCAGCCGACCCAGCCGCATCAGGCTGCCCGCCGCGCCTTCAGCGCCTTGGCCGCGACCGCGCGGGCATGGTCAAGCTCCCGCTCCAATTCGGCAAGCGGGGGGATATGGTCGTCACGCTCGATCATCGTCGCCACCGGCCCGAATTTCTCGATCGCAGCATCATAAAGCGACCATACCGGATCGATCACAGGATGGTCGTGAGTGTCGACGATGTACGACTCGTTGTTCTGATGCCCGGCGAGATGGATTTGGCGGACCCGCTCCGCCGGGATCGCCTCCAGATAGGCGAGCGGATCGAACTCGTGGTTGAAGGCGCTGACATAGATATTGTTGACGTCGAGCAAGATCAGGCAGTCCGCGCGGCGCGCCACTTCGGCAAGGAACTCCCACTCCGGTACGGCGGAATGAGTGAAGGTCACATAGCTGGAGACGTTCTCGAGAAGAATGCGCCGGCCGAGTCGCTCCTGCACCTGGATCACCCGGCCGATTACATGATTCAGTGCCTCCTCCGTGTAGGGCAGCGGCAGGAGATCGTGCAGGTTGATCCCGTTGACGCCGGTCCAGCACAAATGGTCGGAAATCCAAGCCGGCTCGATCCGATGGGCCAGCGCCGCCAGACGGTCGAGATAGTCGCCATCGAGCGGATCGGTCGAGCCGATCGAGAGCGAAACCCCGTGCAGCACGACCGGCCAGCGCTCGCGCACGCGCGTCAACGCATGCAGCGGCCGTCCTCCCGGAACCATGTAGTTCTCCGAGATCGCTTCGAACCAGTCGATGCGGGGGTCGCCCTCGAGTATCTCCGGGTAATGGACCGGGCGCAGGCCGAGACCGAAGCCGAGAGGGGGTTCCATGGCGCTCATTTCGAAGCCGAAAAGAGATCCAGTCTAAAAGGCACGGGCGCCGCCGTCCAAGACGGCGACGCCCGCACAGCCGTTTGGGCCGAAAGGTCCGGCGTTAGCCGAGAACCTTGCCGCCCTTGGAGGTGCACTCTTCGGCCGAGGCAGACTCAAGCCAGCCCTGGCCCTTGCAGGCATTCTGGCCCTTGCAGGCGTTGGTCGCGGTCTTGCAGGCGGTCGTGCCCTTGCAGGAATTGATGCCGGCGCACTGCACGCCGCCAGCCTGCGCGGAGTTTGTGGCGGTCACAACGCCGGCCGAGAACAGCGCGGCGGCGGCGGCGGCGAGCACGATACCTGAACGACGAGAAATCTTCATTTTCCAAGCTCCATGGCTTTTGGAAGGTTGAGCGTTCACCCACAAGTAGACCCAAGCATTTAGAGCCCGTAAATTCACTGTTGCGTGAGCAAGGCGCGAGTTGATCACGTTTTCGAGAGCATCCCGATCAGCCCGTCTCTGAGCGCGGCCGCCAAGACCGGCGCAGGACTGACGATGCTTGTCTCCAGCGCCTCTCCGAGGCTGAGGCCTGAAAAGAGGCTGTCCAGGAGCGCAAAATCGCCTTCGGGACAGCGGCGCAGCGCGACCTCCTCGCCAACGCGCCTTATGATCAGCCAAACGGGGTTGCCCTCGATGACCGGCGGTTGTTCCTTCCCCCCAGCCAGCGCGAAGGCGCGGATGGCGTCCACCGGCCAGGCAGAAGCCATGAGCCGGCAGGCGGGATGGCGGGCCAAACGCATCCCCGGCAGCGCGTCGAGCCTGAGTCCCTCGAGATCCGCGGGCCCCAGGCTGGGCTCATCGGCGGACTCTTGGCATTCCAGCATCGACCATTCCAGCCGGGCGAGATCGGCAAGCCAGGGAAGCGTCGCAGCCGGCTCGAAGTCGGCAAGGAATTGCGGAAACTCCGCCCCATATTCGGCCAGCCGTGGCTGGCGGGGCGGGTGAGCAGGGATGAAGCTGGCCGCCGCATAGGCAAAAAAACGTTCGTCGACGATGCGAGAAGTTGCGGAGAAGTTCGAGCGGAGCGCTTCGGTCAGAAGGAGCAGCGTGTTGTTGCGGTAGATCTGCAGGCGCTCAATTGGACCCGGCACGTCATCGCGAATCAGGTCGGCGAGGCACTGTTCCTCCTCGCCCAGAAGAGCAGCCCGGAATCGGCGTTGCAGATCGAGAAGCGCGCTCATGCGGCGGCTTCCTTGGCGACATGTGCCAAGCGCAATTCCGCCAACTCCGCCTGGCCGACCAACACCTCCAGGGAGGGCAGGGCGCTATCCCATTCGATCAAGGTCGGGCGGGGTCCGATCCGCTTTAGAGCGCGTTCAAAAAGGCCCCAGACCGGGTCTTGAACCGGACTGCCGTGATCATCGATGCGCAGCTCGATCTCGCCGATTTGCTTGATGGCGTGTCCTGCGAGGTGGATCTCGCCGATGATTGCCTCGGGATATGCGTTGAGCGCGGCCTCGGGATCAAATCCGAGATTGCGGGCGCTGACGTAGAGATTGTTGATATCGAGCAGGATCCCGCACTCTGTCTGTCGCGCCAGCTCGGCCAGAAATTCGGGCTCGGGAATCGGCGAGTGGCGGAAGGCGACGTAGGCGGATGGGTTCTCGATCAGCAGCGGCCGACCGAGCCGGTCCTGGGCGCGCAGAACGTTGGCGGCGACCGCAGCCA
Organism: Alphaproteobacteria bacterium; assembly: GCA_035620695.1. GTDB lineage: Bacteria > Pseudomonadota > Alphaproteobacteria > JAREAF01 > JAREAF01 > JAREAF01. Next base: position 10,127 of record DASPGI010000124.1, on the reverse strand, counting down.
GAGTCTCCTCCGATAGTGGTAGAGGAAGAAGGTCGGCAAGATAGACGCCCTCGCAGACACTCCAGGAGAGGTGATCGGAAACGGCTGCCGGCTCGATCGCCGCCACCAGTTCCGCGATCCGGTCGAGGTGGCCGATGTCCAGGCCCTCCGCGCTGCCGAAAGAAAGACCGACCGAGTGAAGGCTGATCGGGTAGTCGGCCCGCAAGCGCTCCAGGGTCCGGCGCGCGGGGCCCGCGCCCAGATAGTTCTCGGCATGGGCCTCCAGCCACCCCACAGCGGGCCGACGCTCCATGATGGGATCGTGGTGGGGGGCGCGCAGACCGATCCCTGCATTCAGAGGCAATGTCACCATGACGGGATTAAAGATATTGCCCCCTTGTCCAGACCGCAGCCCCGTCCGGGTCACAAGCTCGTGAGACTTACGCCTTTCTGCTCCTGACCTCGCGAGGCTTGCCTTGGCGGCGGCTCTCCCTTATCTACCCCGCGCGACTGACCAATCCGGCCGCGCCCATCTCCGGGCGGCCCTGAACACACCGTTTGTCGGACTTCTTCATGGATCATCTGGACCAACTCGAGGCGCAGTCGGTTTTCATCTTGCGCGAGGCTTTCAACAAGATCGAGCGCCTTGCCATGCTGTGGTCGCTGGGCAAGGACTCGAATGTGATGATCTGGCTGGCGCGCAAGGCATTTTTCGGCCATGTGCCGTTCCCGGTCATGCATATCGACACGGGTCGGAAATTTCCCGAGATGTATGCGTTCCGTGACTGGGCGGTGCGCGAGTGGGGCCTGAGGCTAATCCTGGAGGATTGCCCGCCCGTCGAAGAAGTGGATGCCAGCCTGCCGCCGGCAGCGCGTTCGGCTGCCCGCAAGACTCTCGGTCTCAAGAATGCCATCCGAAAACATGCTTTCACCGGCATCATCGCCGGGATCCGCCGCGACGAGGAGGCGATTCGCGCGAAAGAGCGTGTGTTCAGTCCGCGCGGCGATGCCGGTCAATGGGATTTCCGCGACCAACCGCCGGAGTTCTGGGACTTCTTCAACACTGATCTGCCGCCCGGCACACATCTAAGAATCCATCCGCTCCTCCACTGGACGGAGCTGGATATCTGGCTTTACACCAGGCGCGAAGGGATTCCGGTGATCGACCTGTACTTCTCAAAGAACGGCAAGCGCTATCGCTCGCTGGGCGACAAGGACATCACCAATCCGGTGCCAAGCTCGGCATCGACCCTGGACGAGATCATCGAGGAGCTAAGGGCAACTCGCACTCCCGAACGCGCAGGACGGGCCATGGATCATGAGACCGAGGACGCCTTCGAGCGGCTGCGCGCGGACGGCTATATGTGATGGCCAAGGTCACGCCGATGCCCAAGAAGCTCTCCGGCGCGACGGCGCCGATACCGCGCGAGCAGCTGCGCACGGTGATCGTCGGCCATGTCGACCATGGGAAATCCACGCTGGTCGGCCGCCTCTTCCACGATACCGGCTCGCTGCCTGAGGGAAAGTTCGAGGCGATCAAGGCCATGTGCGAACGGCGCGGCATGCCGTTCGAATGGGCCTTTCTCATGGATTCCTTCCAGTCAGAGCGTGATCAAGGCATCACGATCGACACCGCCCAGATCTGGTTCAAGACCGCAAAACGCGACTACGTCATCATCGACGCTCCCGGCCACCGCGAATTCATCAAGAACATGATAACCGGCGCCGCCAGTGCCGACGCGGCGCTGCTGTTGATCGACGCCGGGCACGGCGTGCAGCAGCAGTCACGGTTCCACGGCTATCTCCTGCATCTGCTGGGGATCCGGCAGGTCGCGGTGCTGGTGAACAAGATGGACCTGGTCGGCTGGTCGCAGGCGCGCTTCGACGAGATTCAGGGAACCTATAGCGCCTATCTTGCCGGGATCGGCGTCGCCGCCGATCACTTCATCCCGATCTCGGCGCGCGAGGGTACGACCATCGCCCAACGCCGACCGGAACTATCCTGGTACGAGGGTCCGACCGTGCTCGAGGCTCTGGACGGGTTTCGTCCCTCGCTGCGCCCCTCTGAACTGCCGCTCCGCTTGCCTGTCCAGGATGTCTACAAGTTCGACGAGCGCCGGATTGTGGTCGGTCGGATCGAGAGCGGACGTATTCGGGTGGGTGACCGGCTCCTATTCTCGCCATCCAACAAGACGGCCAAGGTGGCCAGCATCGAGGGCTGGAACCAGCCGCCGGTTCTGGAGGCGCAGGCGGGCCATTCGGTCGGCATTACACTCGATGAGCAGTTGTTCGTGGAGCGCGGCGAGGTCATCAGCCATGTGGACAATCCGCCGGTGGAGACCAACGTCTTTCGCGGCCGGTTGTTCTGGCTGGGACGGACGCCGTTGGGGACGGGCGGCAAGTACCGGCTGAAACTCGGCACCCGCGAAGTTCCGGTTACGGTTCAGCGAGTAGAACGCGTGATCGACGCCGATTCCCTTGCGATGCTCGACGGGGCGGAAGTGCCAAGGCACGGTATCGGCGAAGCGATCTTGCGCATGCGGGGGATGCTGGCATTGGACGAAGCCGCGCGGCTGCCGCGCACCGGCCGATTCGCGCTCTTGGATGGCCAGAACATCGTGGCCGGGGGCCTCATCGACATGCATGGCTATCCCGACCAGCGCCAACTTGTGACTGTGCGCGCCACCAACATACATCTCGAAGCGCATCGGGTCACCGCGGCGATGCGCTCGGCGCGACACGGCCATGCCGGCGGGGTTCTGTGGTTCACCGGCCTATCGGGCGCGGGTAAATCGACCATCGCCATGGAAGTCGAGCGTCGGCTTTTCAGCAAGGGCTATCAGGTCTACGTGCTCGACGGAGACAATGTTCGCCATGGGCTGAATGCGAATCTCAGCTTTTCGCCCGAAGACCGCGCCGAGAATATCCGGCGCGTGGGTGAGGTAGCCGCCTTGTTCGCCGATGCCGGCCAGATCGTCATTACCGCCTTCATTTCGCCCTATCGGGCGGACCGCCAGCGCGCGCGCCGCGCCGCCGGAGACAGCTTCCACGAGATTCATATCCGCGCCGATCTGGCAACCTGCGAAAGCCGCGACCCCAAAGGCCTCTACAAGAAGGCCCGCCGTGGCGAGATCACGGATTTCACCGGCATCACCGCACCTTACGAGGAACCTGAGAGCGCCGAACTGGTTGTCGACACCACGCATGAAAGCATCGAGCAGAGCGTTCAGTCGATTGTTGAGTATGTCGAGCGCAGATTTGTTCAACAGACCAAGTAGACTCTCCGGGTTCTCGGCTTTCTAATTGGTATTGCAGACAAGTTAGACCTTTACTTTAAGCAATATGTGAACACCACGGTTCGCGGACTTGAGCGAGGCGACGACCGGGGGGTGTTTTTATTGCTCGACCCTGGCGAAAAGGGGGTAGCGCCGGGCTTAGATGACCGCAATTCAGCCGCACCTTAACCCTCCCGGTGCTTCCATTCACCCAACGACAGGGCGGAGAACGCCCGGACCGGTTTACGAAACCGGCAGGGGGAGGCGAGCATGGACCTGGGGCACGGGGTCCGAGTTTGGAACCGCATCCGCCGCGCTTTCCGGCGGCGTGAACTCTATCTGCGCGAAGAACATGGCTTGCGCTATATCGCCATCCCTCCGGCGAGGCAGGCCCTTGCGGCAGTTCTAGGAGCCGCTGTTCTTCTCCTTTCCGTTTCGGGCCTCACAGGGACCGCTCTTTATTGGGAAGCGGCAGTCAACCGGGAGCAAGCGCTGGTGGTGGCCCGCGCCGAGCACTGGAGGCTTCTGCAAAACCTCGATGGGCTGGCCGAGCGGCTTGATGCGGGCGGCATCGAGGCAGTCGCCGCTCCGGGGGCGCTCATGCACGACATGCTGCGCCGAGAGAGGGAAAGCTTCAACGTGCTCCTTCCCGGCCCCGAGCCCGGCGAGCTTGGCGCCGTGATCAGCGAACCGATGCCGAATTCGATCGTGGACGGTCTTCTCTTGGCGGAGGCGCATGCACGACTGCTTCAGCGCACCCATAAGGCGGAACAAGAATCGGAACGCCTTCTCGCGCGCGAACGCGAATTGTCCGATGATATTGCCAGTCTGCGCGTTCTGCTGGCGGATAGCGACAGCGAGCGACTGGAGCAAGGCAACACGATCGGTGCCTTGAGCAGGCGGATTGGCGAACTGGAAGCCGAGCTTACGGCCGCGGAGGACCGCACAGAGCGCATCGGCGCCGATCTCATGGTGGCGCAGTTCGAGCTCGAGGACGAAAGCGAGCGCTATCAGATCGCGGAAGCCGATCGTCTGGCACTGCGGGTGAAGGCCGATCAGCTGGAAGGTGAAGTTGCCTTCTATCGAAATACGCAGGCGAGCTGGCTGCTGGCTCTAGGCGCCCACACGCAAGATTCGATTGCGTTGGTGGAAAACGCCGTTGCCATGACGGGGATAAATGTCGAAAACCTGCTTGCACGCGCACAGAAGGAGCTGCGCTCGGCTGCGGGCGGCCCGTTCATGGTCGCGATAAGCGAGACCGCGGCGCTTTCCGATGGGGTCGGCGCGATCGCGACGGATGTCGGGGTGCAGGTCGAGCGCTGGGAGGCGCTGAAGCTCTTGGTGCGGGCGATGCCGCTTTCCGCACCGCTTGATCAATATCAGATCAGCAGCGGCTTCGGCAGGCGCACCGATCCGTTCAACGGCCGCAAGGCCATGCACACCGGCATCGACTTTAAAGCTCCGGTTAAGACCGCTGTGTTAAGCACCGCTCCCGGGCGCGTCGTTTTCGCCGGTCGAAATCGGGAGTATGGACGGCTGGTGGAGATTGATCATGGCTTCGGCATCCGTACCCGCTACGCCCACTTGGCGGAAATCGCTGTCAAGCAAGGAGACGAGGTCGCCAATCGGGCCAAGATCGGTTTGCTCGGAAGCTCGGGCCGGTCGACAGGCCCGCATTTGCACTATGAAGTGCTGATCGACGGCAGGCCCATGAACCCCATCAAATTCCTGGAGGCTGCACGCCATGTTCTCAAAGGCTAGCAAAATCGCCACGGCAACGATGAGCAACGAACCCAAAGCGAGCCTAAGGCCCGGCATTCCCTCGATCATCAGCGCCGACATGAAGATCGTGGGCTCGCTCGAAAGCGCGGGCGATCTCCAGATCGACGGGACCATCGAGGGTGATGTAACAAGCCGGACCCTCACGGTAAGCGACACCGCCAGCGTCAGGGGTTCCATCTCGGCCGACGCCGTCAAGGTCTCGGGCACGGTCAAAGGCGGCATCAGCGCCAAATCCGTCACGCTGACCCGCAGCGCCAAGGTCAAGGGCGACATTGTCCACCAGACGCTGTCGATCGAAACGGGCGCCAATTTCGAAGGACAGTGCAAACGCAGGAGCGTCGACGGCCTCGAGCCGCGGAGACTCCCGCTGATCAGCGATGCCGGCAAAAACTGCCGCTCCGAGATAGCTGTCGAACTCGGCATCGGCGTCGGCTGATCTCAACCCGAAGCTGTCCCGAGCGCCGCGCAGAAGGTGCTGCCGTCGACATTGCCGCCCGACAGAACGAGGGCAGTAGTCAGATTCGTCGTATCCACCTTGTTTGCAAGCACCGCCGCAAGCGGCGTGGCGCCTCCGGGCTCCACCACCAACTTCAGCTCGCGGAAGGCGAAGGCCATCGCGCGCTGAACCTCGGCATCGCTGACCTGAAGGCCCGCATCGACCAGCCGTCGATTGATGCGGAACGTCAGGACCCCCGGGCTTTGCGACATCAAGGCGTCACAAATCGAGCGCCGGCCGGGGAGGTTTCGTTCCCGCTGGCCGCTTTCGAGCGAACGGGCCATGTCGTCGAAACCCTCAGGCTCGACTGTCATTAGCCGCGTCTCGGGACTGAGCGCCTTCACCGCCGTGGCGCAGCCCGCCATCAGCCCACCGCCGCTGCAAGGAACAAGAACCAGGTCGAGCCGGCAACCCGAGGCCTTGGCTTGGCCCGCCAGCTCAAGCCCAACGGTTCCCTGGCCGGCAATGATGTCCGGATCGTCATAGGGAGGAACCAGCGTCGCGCCGGCGCGCGAGGCGATTTCCATTGCAATCGCCTCTCGATCCTCTCGATCGCGATCATAGAAGACCACGGTCGCGCCATAGCCTCGCGTCTTGTCGATTTTAATCGCGGGCGCATCGGCGGGCATCACTATGGTCGCCGGCACATCGAGAAGTTGGGCCGCCGCCGCCACGCCTTGCGCATGATTGCCCGAGGAGAAGGCCACAACTCCGTTGGCTCGACGCTCGGGCGGGATGCGGCTGATCTTCGTATAGGCGCCCCGAAACTTGAAGGAGCCGGTGCGTTGCAAGAGCTCGGGCTTGATCAGGACCCGGCCCCTGGCGAGGCGGTCCAGTGTTGCGCTGTGTAGAAGCGGCGTCTCCAGCGCATAGGGAGCGAGCGCCGAAGCGGCCGTCTCGATCTCCGCCAGTCCCGGCGGGATCATGCTTTCGAGGGCGTTGATCGGCTGCATTTGTTCAGGCGGGCAGGGCATCGGCAAGCTCGGCCAGGGAAGCGATCTCCAGCATCGGCCGCGCCGGCAGGCGCTCCACCGGCGCCTTGGCGCGGTTCAGCCAGACGGCTCGAAAGCCGAAATGCGCTGCGCCCGCGATGTCCCAGCCGTTTGCCGAGACGAAGGCGATGTCCAAGGGTTCGCACTGCAGGGCTGCGGGCGCCAACGCGTAGACCGTGGGGTGCGGCTTGTAGGAGCGAACCGCGTCTACGGAGAGAATATGGTCCAAGAGCTTGCGCAACCTGGAGGCGTTCACCGCGGCGGTGATCATGGTCGGCGAGCCGTTCGACAGGATCGCAGTCTTCAAGCCTCGTGATTTCAGCGTGGTCAGGGCCGGGACCACATCAGGGAAGGCGGGGACGTTCATGTGCCGCTGCATGAGCCGCGCGCGCAAGCCCGGATCCTCCCGCCCCATGGCCGCCAGGGCGTAGTCCAGAGCTTCCCCGGTCACCTGCCAGAAATCGTCATAATCTCCCATCAACGCCCTGAGCCAGGTGTATTCGAGCTGCTTGCGCCGCCAGAGCAAGGCGAACGCCTCGATATCCTTGCCCAGGATGTCGCTGACGCCGCCCGCTATCTCTGCAAGGTCGAACAGAGTTCCATAGGCGTCAAAGACGACGGCGGCGAGGCTGCGGGGCATTGCTGCGGGCTCGCTCATCTTTCTCTCCGGAGCATCATCGCTTCAGATCCTGGTCCAGGGTAAGGGCAAGCCTATCCGCGCCGAGCCGGTGGCGATAGAAGGTCAGCGTCTCCATGATGCGCTGGACATAGTTGCGTGTCTCGGAAAATGGGATCCGCTCGACCCAATCCAACGGATCCACGCTTGCGCTGCGCGGGTCGCCATAATTGGCGATCCACTGCCTGACGCGGCTGGGTCCGGCATTGTAGGCCGCCAGGGAAAGCAGATAGGAGCCTCCATAGTCGGAGAGCAGCGAGGTGAGATAGGCGCTGCCCAGCCGGATATTGTAGTCGGGATCTTCAATCAGCAGGTCCCGCTGATAGGTGACCCCGTTCCGCTTGGCCACGGATTTCGCGGTGGCGGGCATCAGCTGCATCAGACCGCGCGCTCCAGCGGAGCTGACGGCGGCGTGATCGAAGGCGCTTTCCTGACGCATGACCGAGAGCAGAAGCGCCTCCTCTGCGCCGAGACCCGCGGGAAGCGGCCGCATCGGAAACAGGTGATCGGCCATTTCGAGGCTGCCGCGCCCGCTCTTGCCGGCGGCCAACGCCAGATCGGGGCGGCCAAGCTCAACCGCCAGCTCGGCCGCGAGCAGATGCCTCTCGGTGCCTGCGCCATCGCCGATCAGTTTGAGAAAGAAGGGCCTGGTCCATTCCCGGGCGCCCGCTTGCTCAAGCGCTCGCACGATCCGCACCATCTCGAGCGCTTCGAACTTCGCCTTGGCTTCGGGCGAGGGGCTCGGCGTCACCGGCAGGCCGGGCGCCTCGCTCCAGCCGAGCCGTCGCTGGGCGAGCTGTCCATAATAGGTCGAGCCGTGGCGCGCGGCGAAACCGTACCATTGCTGCGCCTTGGCTTCGTTCTTCATCGCCTCGGCGGCCCGCCCGGCCCAATAGGCGCCGCGCGCGGCGCTGATCGGGGAACCGACGCCCGCATAAAGCAGCTCAAAATGTCCCAGCGCCGTCTTCGGCTGGTGCAGGAAGCGGAGTGCGATCCAGCCGGCCAGGAACTCGCCATCGGCAAAAGCGGCGCCCGAGGCCACGCCGTGGTTCTTCGCGATCCGATAGGCCAGGGCCGCGTCGCCGCGATCGAGTGCGCGCCGGGCCGCATCGTCGCGCTCCGGCCACAGACGCTCGGCGAAGGGCGTGTTCAAGGGCCCGCGATCGAGAATCTCCGCGGCGCCGAGATACTGCTCCTTCCGCCGCCGCCAGCGCGCGCGCTCGTAGATCAGGCCGGGGTCGCCCTGGAGCACAGCCGGCACCTTTTTGATCGCCGCATCCACGTTCCCGCTCATGTTTCGCAGCGCCAGCCGCGCCTCCGCCAGGGACCGGTTGCCGCTGTCGACATGCGTGAACATCCGTCGAGCGGCTGCGTCGTCTCCTTGCCAGAGCAACCGATCCAGGCGCTGAACATGTTCGGCCACGTGCAAATGCGCTCCGAAGGCCGAGATGAAGGCGCGCTCCTCAGGCGCTGAGAAGGGCAGCTCGATCCAGGCGCGACGGACGAGGTCAGGCACCTCGGAGTTGCGTCCGATCCCAATCAACGCCCGCGCCAGCTTCGTCGCGCCCGCGCCTGTCAACGGGGGTTCGTCCTTGAACCAGTCGGTCACCACCTGAGCCGGCATCGACTCGGGCATCTGGCGCTCCGCCTCGCGCCGCAGGGCGGAGCCTTGCGGCCAGTCGGGGTGGCGCTGGAGAAACTGATAAAGCTCGGTATAGGTGCCGCCGCGACCCGGCTCCTGGAAGTCAAGCCAGTGGATGACCTCCTCCAGCAAGGGGTCCTTGGCCGAGGCCGCCAGCTTGCGCGCTTGGGTCCATTTGTCCTCCCGTACCGACTCGAAAGCCGCCCGGTAGATCTGTGCATCGCTTGGCGTCAAAGGCTGGTCGGCCGCCGAAGCGCTCGAGGCGCCGAGCGTCAGCAGGGCAAGCAAGCCAAAGAAACGCAGTGTCTCTCTAACCAAGGATCAATCCCGACCAGGAGGGGAAGGGCGAACGAACGGACGTCGCGCATTCTAAGAAAGCAGAGCGCGTGATGCCAGCCATCCGGCTCCGTTCCGCATTTACAGCAGCGGGAGTTGCCAAAACGTCAAATTCTGGAAGGACGGCCGCTGGTGCCGTAATATATGCGAGCGACCCGCCGGGATTCCTTTCGCCGCTTAAAAGGGGGCCGACCGCCATGTTCCAGGGATCGATCACCGCCTTGATCACGCCGTTCCGCAACGGCGCCGTCGACGAGACCGCGTTCCAATCCTTCGTGGATTGGCAGGTGAAAGAGGGGACCAAGGCGCTGGTCCCGTGCGGGACGACCGGCGAATCGCCAACGCTCTCGCATGAGGAACATATGCGCGTGGTCGAGCTGTGCATCGAGGCGGTCGGACGGCGCGTGCCGGTGATCGCGGGCACGGGCTCGAATTCCACCGCCGAGGCGATCCATTTGACCCGCCATGCCCGGAAGGCCGGGGCGGATGCGGCGCTGGTGGTGACACCCTATTACAACAAGCCCACCCAGGAAGGCCTCTATCGGCATTACAAGGCGATTCACGATGCCGCCGACCTGCCGATCATCATCTACAACATCCCCGGGCGCTGCGTGATCGACATGTCGATCGACACCATGGCGCGGCTTGCGAAGCTGGCGAACATCGTGGGCGTGAAGGACGCGACCGCCGATCTGGCGCGACCTTTGGCCGTGCGGATCGCAATCGGGCCGAGCTTCTGCCAGCTCTCCGGCGAGGACGCGACGGCGCTGCCCTTCCTCGCGCAAGGGGGGCACGGCTGCATCTCCGTGACCGCGAACGTGGCGCCCCGGCTCTGCGCTGACATGCATGAGGCCTGGTCGCGCGGCGACGTGAAGGCGGCCATGGCGCTCAATGAGCGGCTCATGCCGCTGCACCAGGCGCTGTTCTGCGAGACCAGCCCCGGCCCGGT
>DASPGI010000123.1:0-3982 GCA_035620695.1 Alphaproteobacteria bacterium | reverse complement strand
TCCGAAGAAGAATCCGAAGCTCAAGGGGGCGATTCGAACAGCGCGCCGGATGGCGGTGCCGGAAAGCTATATCCAGCGGGTGCTGCAATTCGCGCGGCAGGGCTTCAGCCAGATCGACTTCCGAACCTACGACACCGATTGGGATTCGGAAGCCTATCTCACCGTCTCCGGTCAGAACTCGAATAATTCGGTGCGCATCCCCAACGAGTTCATCGGCGCGGTCGAGGGTGACGATGACTGGAAGCTGATCCGACGCACCGACGGCAAGCTGCACAAGACCGTCAAAGCGCGCGCACTCTGGGACAAGATCGCCTATGCCGCCTGGGCCTGCGCCGACCCGGGGGTGCAGTTCGACACCACCATCAACGAGTGGCATACCTGCCCTATATCCGGCCGGATCAACGCTTCGAACCCGTGCTCGGAATATATGTTCCTCGACGACACGGCATGCAATCTGGCCTCGCTCAATCTGCTCACCTTCCGGAGCGAGGGGGGCGGCTTCGACATCGGCTGCTTCGAGCATGCGGTGCGTCTGTGGACCATCGTGCTCGAGATCTCGGTGCTGATGGCGCAGTTTCCATCCAAGGAGATCGCGCTGCTCTCCCACGAATTCCGCACGCTGGGCCTTGGCTACGCCAATCTCGGCGGGCTTTTGATGGCCTCCGGCCTGCCCTATGACAGCGCCGAAGGGCGGGCGCTGACCGGCGCCTTGACCGCGATCATGACCGGGGTCTCGTACGCCACCTCGGCGGAGATGGCGGGCGAGCTTGGCGCGTTTCCGAGCTATGCCAGAAACAGCGGCGCGATGCTCAGGGTGATCCGCAATCATCGCCGTGCGGCCTATGGCGAGGCCTCGGGCTATGAGGGGCTCTCGGTACATCCGGTGCCCCTTGATGGCGCCAACTGCCCCGATGCGCTCCTGACCGCGGCCCGGAGCGCTTGGGACCGCGCTATCGAGCTTGGCGACCGGCATGGTTTCCGCAATGCGCAGGCGACCGTGATCGCGCCCACCGGCACCATCGGCTTGGTGATGGACTGCGATACGACCGGGATCGAGCCGGACTTTGCTCTGGTCAAGTTCAAGAAACTGGCGGGCGGCGGCTATTTCAAGATCATCAACCGGATCGTGCCCGAGGCGCTGATGACGCTCGGTTATGCGCCGGAGGAGATCGAGGCGATCGTGCGCTATGCGGTTGGCCACGGCACGCTGGAGGAGGCGCCGGGCGTCAGTCACGGGAAGCTGAAGGCGCTGGGCTTCACGCGGGATGCGCTGCAGGCGCTCGAGGGCACGCTGGTCAGCGCCTTCGACATCAGATTCGCCTTCAACAAATGGACGCTGGGCGAGGAATTCTGCGTTTCCGCGCTCGGCTTCTCCGTCGAGCAACTGGCCGATCCCGGCTTCGACATGCTGGCCGAACTCGGCTTCACCAAGATGCAAATCGATGCGGCGAACACCTATTGCTGCGGGGCGATGACACTGGAAGGCGCGCCGCATCTCCTGCCCGAGCATCTGCCGGTATTCGATTGCGCAAATCTCTGCGGGCGAATCGGCACGCGTTTCTTGTCGGTCGAGAGCCACATCCGCATGATGGCGGCAGCCCAACCCTTCATCTCCGGCGCCATCTCCAAGACCATCAACATGCCCAACTCGGCGACGATCGAGGAATGCAAGGAGGCTTACAAGCTTTCCTGGGCGCTCGGGCTGAAGGCCAATGCACTCTATCGCGACGGCTCGAAGCTCTCTCAGCCCTTGAGCTCGGCCTTGGCCGATGACGAGGAGGACGCCGACGAGTTCGTCGAGCTGCTGGTCGCAGCGCCGCCGGCCGAGCGCGCGCCGATCCTGGCCGAGCGCATTGTCGAGCGGGTGATCGAGCGGGTCGGCCGCCGCCGCCTGCCGCAGCGGCGCAAGGGTTATACGCAAAAAGCCATCGTCGGCGGGCATAAGGTGTATCTGCGCACCGGAGAGTATGAGGACGGCAGGCTCGGCGAGATCTTCATCGACATGCACAAGGAAGGTGCCGCCTTCCGCAGCCTGATGAACAATTTCGCCATCGCGATTTCCATCGGCCTGCAATACGGGGTGCCGCTGGAGGAGTTCGTGGAGGCCTTCACCTTCACCCGTTTCGAGCCCTCCGGCGTGGTCGAGGGCAACGACGCCATCAAAATGGCGACCTCGGTCCTGGATTATCTCTTCCGCGAGCTTGCGGTCTCCTATCTCGGCCGCACCGATCTGGCTCATGTCGAGCCCTCGGACTTGGCGCCCGACAGCGTCGGCAAGGGAGCGAACGAGCGCACGCTGCCAACGCCCTCGGGCGAAGTGGCCGAAGCGATGACCCGCTATGCCAGCAAGGGCTTCGTGCGCTCGAAGAATCTGATCGTGTTCTCGAACGGCTCCGGAAATGGGACCGGATATGCAGAGACGCGTCTGCCTGGAAACTCGGGTGAGAGTTACGGCGCGGTCGAGCCGAGCGATCGGCCGGGTGAACTCAAATACACGCCGATGAATCCTCTTAGTGCCAACGGCTTGTCTGCCTACGAAACCGCAGGCACCGCGCTGAGCGGTTCATCCGAAATAAGCGCGGCAGCGGGGACAACCATGGTGATGGTGACACCCGAAGCAATGTTTCAGGCGCTCGATGCGCGGCTCGATCGCATCCGCGAGGCCAAGCTCAAGGGCTATGAGGGCGATGCCTGCGGGGACTGCGGCAATTTCACTCTGGTACGGAACGGGACTTGCATGAAATGCGCGACCTGTGGCGCCACGAGCGGATGCTCGTGAAGGTTAGGGGCGGCTCCTCAAGGCTCCGCGTGAAGCGCTCTCCTCCCGGCGCTCCGCGGTCAAGGTAGAGGAGCCGGATGGCGCCGCCTCCCCGGTAAGAAGCCGACGCTGATCGGGTGAGGCGGCGCTTTTTTTCGAGGTTGCTGTTCGCCGATGCGCGGACGATGGCGCAGAGACCCTCTCCCGCACCGGGCGGGAGAGGGAATCGTCCATCGGGAAAGAAGAGAGACTGACCTACCGGCTCCTGCTCTCCCATTCGCGTACTTCGCGCTCGGCCTGGTCCTTTGCGTAGCCATAGCGCTCCTGAATGCGGCCGACGAGCTTGTCACGCTCGCCATTGATTTGGGTGAAGTCGTCGTCGGTCAGCTTGCCCCACTGCTTCTTCACTTCGCCCTTGACCTGGTTCCAGTTTCCGCGGGCTTGATCCCAATTCATTTCTTGGTCTCCTTTGACTAGGTGTGTGGTTGGCCCAGAAACGAACGAAGGCGCCGGTAGTTTCATCGGCGCCCTCGATGTTCGGTACCCATGCGCTCTGGGCCGATCAGATATGACCGGCGAGCAGCAGGATCAGGATGATGACCAGCACGATGCCGATGCCGCCGCTCGGGTAATAGCCCCAACCGCGGCTATAGGGCCAAGCGGGAACCGCGGCGAACAGCAGTAGGACGAGAATGATTAGCAGGATCAAGCCCATGATCGCCTCCTAATGGCGCCTCACTGTCCGAAACGAGTTTGTCGGCAAATTGGTTGCCTGGCGGATCAAGGGCGATCACGAATTTTATCCGAACGCTCGCTTACGCGAGGCGTTCATCTTCTCAGCCCGACGGAGTCACTTGCCGTTCGCCTCCGCCGCCTTCGAGCATTCGTGAATGATGGAGCGATGGAAATGGCGTTCGAACTGCCCGCCCTGCCATACCCCAGAGCCGCGCTGGAGCCCCACATCTCGGCCAGAACGCTCGAGTTTCACCACTCCAAGCATCATGCAGCCTATGTCGAGACATTGAACGAGTTGACAAGCGGCACCGAATTCGAGCGCATGCGTCTGGAGGAGATCATCCAGTCGACCGCAGGGAGCGCCGCCCATCGCAAGATCTTCAACAATGCCGGCCAGCACTGGAACCACAGCTTCTTCTGGCAGTGCATGCGCCCCTCCGGCGCTCGGCCCGAAGGGGCGCTCGCGGATATGATCGAGCAAGAGTTCGG
>DASPGI010000122.1:0-21015 GCA_035620695.1 Alphaproteobacteria bacterium | reverse complement strand
CGAGGGGTGCTTCAGCTTGCGCAAGGCCTTCGCCTCGATCTGGCGTATGCGCTCGCGGGTGACCGAGAATTGCTGGCCCACCTCCTCGAGCGTGTGGTCGGTGTTCATGCCGATGCCGAAGCGCATGCGAAGCACGCGCTCCTCGCGCGGGGTGAGGCTGGCGAGAACACGGGTGGTGGTTTCGCGCAAATTCGCCTGGATCGCCGCGTCGATCGGCAGAACCGCATTCTTGTCCTCGATGAAGTCGCCGAGATGGCTGTCCTCCTCGTCGCCGATCGGGGTCTCGAGACTGATCGGCTCCTTGGCGATCTTCAGGACCTTGCGCACCTTCTCCAAGGGCATGGCCAGCTTCTCGGCCAGTTCCTCGGGCGTCGGCTCGCGGCCGATCTCGTGCAGCATCTGGCGCGAGGTCCGTACCAGCTTGTTGATCGTCTCGATCATGTGCACCGGGATGCGGATGGTCCGCGCCTGGTCGGCGATCGAGCGGGTGATCGCCTGGCGAATCCACCAGGTGGCGTAGGTCGAGAACTTGTAGCCGCGCCGGTACTCGAATTTGTCGACTGCCTTCATCAGGCCGATATTCCCCTCCTGGATCAGGTCGAGGAATTGCAGACCGCGGTTCGTGTATTTCTTGGCGATCGAGATGACGAGGCGCAAATTCGCCTCCACCATCTCCTTCTTGGCGCGCGCGGCCTCGCGCTCGCCCTTTTGAACGGTCGAGACGATGCGGCGGAACTCGCTGATGGGCAAACCCGATTCGGCGGCGACCGCCGCGATCCGCTCCCGCAGGTCGCCCGCATCAGCTGGGCGCTTTGTTGCAAATTCTCTCCAGCCTTTGCCCAATTTGGCGTTGCGTTGCAACCAGTTCGGATCGAGCTCATCGCCGTAATAGCGCTCGAGGAACTGCTCGCGCTTGACCCCGCAGCTCTCGGCCATGCGCAGAAGCTGGCCCTCCAGCCCCATCAGCCGCTTGTTGAGCTGGTAGAGCTGCTGCACGAGTTGCTCGATGCGCAGATTGTTGAGGCGTACCTTTTCCATCAGCTCGACGATCTCGTGCGTCAGCTTCTGGTAGCGCTTCTCAAGTTGGCTTGGAATTTCCTCTCCACCCTGCAAGGAGGCCAGGCGTTTTTCCTGGGTCTTGGCCAGCTTCTTGTAGCTGTCGGCGATGGCATCGAAGGTGGCGAGCACGCTCGGCATCAGGGCCTGCTCCATCGCCGAGAGCGACATCGCGTTCTCCTCGCTCTCCTCCTCGCCCTCGGGCGCCTCGATTTCCACTTCCTCGGAGAAGTCCGCCTCTCCGTCAGTTGCGGTGGGCACGACTTCCGCGCCCGGGCCGCCGCCATAGGTGGCGTCGAGATCGATAATGTCGCGCAGGAGCAGGCGCCGATCGATCAGCGCGTCGCGCCAACCGATAATCGCCTTCATCGTAAGCGGGCTCTCGCAGATTCCGCCGATCATCAGCTCCCGCCCCGCCTCGATGCGCTTGGCGATGGCAATCTCGCCCTCGCGCGAGAGCAGCTCGACCGAGCCCATCTCGCGCAGATACATGCGCACCGGATCATCGGTCCGGCCGATCTCCTCGTCGTTCAGGTTGCCGGAGCCGCGCGCCTCCTCATCGGCGGATTCGGCCTCCTCGGCCTCCTCCTGCTCCTCGCTCTCGATGACGTTGATTCCCATCTCGCTCAAGAGAGCCATAGTGTCCTCGATCTGCTCCGAGGACATCTGCTCAGGCGGCAACACGGCGTTCAGCTCGTCATAGGTGACGTAGCCGCGCTCCTTGCTCTTTTGAATCATCTTCTTGACGGCCGCCGTCATGGTGTCCATGAGTGGGCCGTCCGCGACCTCTTCGCGCGTCTCCTGAGTTTCCGCGCTCGTCGTCGGTTTGCTCGCCATCACGAAAGACCTGCTTGACCAAATGCCAATAAAAGGCCGCAGCGTCCCTGCCGCGGTCTCATCCCAATGCCGGTCAGGCTCTCAGAACTCGGCATCAACATCCCGGGAAGCGGTTTCTTCCAGGGCCGCAATCCGGCGTCTGAGGGTATCCCATTGCTGCTCGTTCATGTCCTCGGCCAAGCGTCCAGCAAGCTCGATCTCTCCGCGCTCCTCAAGATCGCGGTACCGCCGGACGGCCTCGGTCCACCCCCGCCGCGCGGCCTCGAGTGGGGCCTCGGCCCGGGCGAAGGAGGCATGATCAGCGACGGCCCCGCCCATGAGATGAGCAAGAGCGTCGCCAAGACCCAAGTTGCTGAGTTGGCGTTTCAATTCCCC
The DNA here is from genome assembly GCA_035620695.1 of Alphaproteobacteria bacterium. Taxonomy (GTDB): domain Bacteria; phylum Pseudomonadota; class Alphaproteobacteria; order JAREAF01; family JAREAF01; genus JAREAF01. The sequence continues at coordinate 18,747 of DASPGI010000122.1, read as the reverse complement.
GGAGTCAAGGTCAGGAGTGCGAGCGCAGAGGTTTAAAAGCGCCTGCCTCAGCTTGTCAAGCGGGCCCGGAAAGCCAAGCCGAGCTGCCTCCTCGGCGCACTCCGCCAGCAATTCAGGGTGGTTGATCAAGGTCGCCAGGAGAATCTCCTGTTGCCGGCGAATGAGACCGGCGACCCCACGCCGCGCCGCCTCTCCCCCGGCGAAGGTCGGCCCTGAGGCTCGTGGCCGGCGCCTCTCCTGCCGTTCTCGACCTGTTCCGAATTGACCTTCCAGGCGACGCTCCATCTCAGCCGCATAGTCCCGGCGCACGGTGGGATCGGAAATCACCCCTACCCGCGCTCGCAGCGCCGCCCGGAAGCCCGCCCGGCGCTCGGGCGTGTCGAGCCGCCGACTCGCCGCTTCCAACGCCCAGATCCGGTCGACCAGGGGCTCCGCGGCGCCCAGAATCTCGGCCAGCGGTTGCGCCCCTTGGCTACGGATCAGATCATCAGGGTCAAGCCCGGCCGGCAGCAGGGCGAACCGCAACGAAAAACCCGGCACCAAGTGGGGCAGCGCCCGTTCGGCCGCCCGGGCCGCCGCTCGTTGACCGGCGGCATCGCCGTCGAAGCACAGGATCGGCTCGGGCGCGAGACGCCATAGTTGGCGCAGATGCTCCTCGGTCAGGGCGGTGCCGAGAGGGGCGACGGTATTTGCAAAGCCCCCCTCGCTCATGGCGATCACGTCCATATAGCCCTCGGCGACGATCACCTCCCCCTTTTCCTGGGCTGGTTTGCGCGCCTGGGCTAGGCCATAGAGGGTCCGTCCCTTGTGAAAAAGGGGTGTCTCCGGCGAGTTCAGATATTTCGGCTCGCCCTCTCCCAGAATACGCCCGCCGAAGGCGATGATGCGGCCGCGCCGGTCGGCGATCGGAAAGATGATGCGGCGGCGGAAACGGTCGTAGGTCGGACCCGGATTGTCCTCGGGCGGTCGTATCAGCAGACCGGCTTCGAGAAGGAGCGGCTCCGGCACACCCTGCCGGATCAGGGCAGTCTTGAGCGCCCCGCGCGAGTCGGGCGCAAAGCCAAGGCGGAACCGCGCGATGGCTTCGTCGGAAAGGCCGCGCTCGCGCAGATAGGCCAGCCCGCCTCTACCCTCGGGCCCTTGAAGCTGGCGCTCGAACCAGTCGGCGGCCGCTTCAAGGGCGGCATGCAATGTCGCTTGGCGCTCGGCCTTGGCGCGCTCCTGAGGCGAGGTGGCCGGGACCTCAAGCCCAGCTTCCTGCGCACAACGCTCCACAGCCTCGGGAAACCCCAGGCCCTCCGTGCGCATCACGAAGCTGATCACATCGCCATGCGCGCCGCAGCCAAAACAATGAAAGAAGGCCTTATCGTCGTTGACCGTGAAAGAGGGTGTCTTCTCGTTGTGGAAGGGGCAAAGGCCCAAATGCTCGCGCCCGCGACGCTGCAGCCGCACGCGTCGGCCGACGATCGAGGAGAGCGTCAGCCGCGCCCTTAACTCGTCCAGGAAAGAGGGCGGGAACGACACTTCCTGGCGGCCCCCTTCGGCCCTTACCTGCTGTTGATCAGGACAGTCGCTGCTTGACCAGTACGCTGGCCTTCGAGAAGTCCATCTGGCCGGAATGGCGCTGCTTCAACGCCGCCATTACCCGTCCCATATCCTTGATCGAGTTCACGCCGAGCTCGGTGATCACGGCTGAGACCGCCTGGGCCATGTCAGCATCGCTCATCTGCCGCGGCAGAAAGCGCTCGATGACCGCGATCTCCTCGCGCTCCTGCTGCGCCAGGTCCAGCCGCTTGCCCTGCTCGTAGAGCTCGATGCTCTCGCGCCGCTGCCGCACCATCTTCTGCAAGAGCTCGCAGATCTCGTCCTCGCCGATGCCCTCGGTATTGCCTTTGGTGCGGGCCGCGATGTCGCGGTCCTTCAGGGCCGCCAAGATCAGCCGCACCGTCGAGACGGCGCGCTGATCCTTGGCCTTCATGGCGGTTTTGAGCTCGTCGTTGAGGCGGGCGCGCAGCATCGGATGGGGCAGCCTGGCGGGGTTCTGATTCGCGCTGGGAGAAGCGGGGGACAATACCCCAATCGGGCGAGCATGGCAATTTGCCGATACTTCTCTTAAACCCCTGAGCTTTCTATAAAAACCGGGAAAATCGAGGCTTGACCGAGGGCCTGTTACGCCCTAAGACCGCCCGCGGCTCCCATTTTCTTGGTCAAACTCATGGGCCGTTGGCGGCGCGCCCGCGCGCGGGCGGAGACGGAAAGACTGGCCGCGGGCCTCACCGGGCGCCTTTGCGACCGGCAGCCAGCTAGGAGACTGGCCCGGACATGACCTTAGAGCGCCCGCCAAGGCCTCCCGACGCCAACGCCGCGCTGGTGCTGGCCGACGGCTCGGTCTTCTGGGGCAGAGGGCTGGGCAGCGCGGGCCGGCGCGTGGGTGAACTCTGCTTCAACACGGCGATGACGGGCTATCAGGAGATCATGACCGATCCCTCCTATGCCGCGCAGATTATCGTCTTCACCTTTCCGCATATCGGCAATGTGGGCGCCAACACCGAAGATATCGAAGCAGCGACGCCGGCGGCGCGTGGCTGCGTGCTGGCGCGCGAGGTGAGCCTTCCCTCGAATTGGCGCGCCAGCCTGCATTTCTCGGAATGGCTGCGACGGCACGATCTACCCGGCATTGCAGGCATCGACACCCGGCGGCTGACCCGGCGCGTGCGCGAGCTTGGCGCGCCGAACGTTGCCCTCATCCATGACCCCGACGTAGCCATCGACCTCGATGAAGCTCTGGCGGAGGCGCGCGCTTGGCCGGGGCTGGAAGGCATGGATCTCGCCAAGGACGTCACCACCCGCCAGATCTATCGATGGGAGGAGGCGCTGTGGCGACCGGGCCAGGGCTACGGTCGACTCTTTACGTCAAAACGGCACGTGGTTGCGATCGACTATGGCGCCAAGCGGACGATCCTGCGCAATTTAGCCGAGCTCGGCTGCAGCGTCACGGTCGTGCCGGCAACGACGACCGCGGAGGAAGTGCTGAGCCATCGGCCGGACGGAGTTTTCCTATCCAATGGGCCGGGCGATCCCGCCGCGACGGGAACCTATGCAGTGCCGCAAATCCGCGCGCTGATCGAAAGCGGCGTGCCGATATTCGGCATCTGCCTCGGCCATCAGATGCTGGCGCTCGCGCTGGGGGGACGCACGGTGAAGATGCATCACGGCCATCGCGGCGCCAATCATCCGGTCAAGGATCTGGAAACTGGCAAGGTCGAGATCACCAGCCAGAATCACGGTTTCGTGGTTGATCCACACTCTCTCCCATCCGGAGTGCGAGTCACCCATGTATCGTTGTTCGATCAGACGAACGAAGGGCTCGCCGTCGAGGGCAAGCCCGTCTTCTCGGTCCAGTATCACCCGGAAGCCTCGCCCGGCCCGCAGGATAGCCACTACCTCTTCGGACGCTTTGTAGACCTGATCGACGAGCGGCGCCGATGACGGATCGGCATCGCGCTGAATCGCTTCCTGGCGCGAGCGGGAAGAGAGAATCGGGCAGGTCATCATCGGATCGGACCCGATGAAAGCACCGTTAACTCCCGACCCCTTACACCTGATCTCCGAAATCCGAACCCTGAGTTCTGAATGCCACGTCGCACCGACATCCAATCGATCCTGATCATCGGCGCCGGCCCGATCGTAATCGGTCAGGCTTGCGAGTTCGACTATTCCGGCGTGCAAGCCTGCAAGGCGCTGCGGCAGGAGGGATACAGGGTCGTTCTGGTGAACTCCAATCCCGCGACGATCATGACCGATCCGGGCCTGGCGGATGCGACCTATGTCGAGCCGATCACGCCGGCACTGGTTGCCCGCATTATCGAGAAAGAACGCCCCGATGCGCTCTTGCCCACTATGGGCGGACAGACGGCCCTCAATACCTCCCTTAGTCTCGCGCGCGACGGAACGCTGGCGAGGCTGGGCGTCGAGCTGATCGGCGCGAACGAAAAAGCGATCGCGAAGGCGGAGGACCGCCTGCTCTTTCGGCAGGCGATGGAGCGGATCGGGCTGTCCTGCCCGCGCAGCCGGCTGGCATCCAGCCTTGAGGAAGCGATGCAGGCGCTGGAGGAAGTCGGCCTGCCGGCGATCATTCGGCCGTCCTTCACACTCGGGGGAACGGGCGGAGGTGTCGCATACAACCGGACCGAATTCGAGCAGATCGCCGCCGGTGGTCTGAGAACCTCGCCCGTAGGCCAAGTGCTGGTTGAGCAGTCGGTGCTCGGCTGGAAGGAATTTGAGATGGAGGTGGTGCGGGATCGCGCCGACAACGCCATCATCGTCTGCTCGATCGAGAATGTCGATCCGATGGGCATCCACACCGGCGACAGCATGACGGTTGCGCCCGCGCTGACGCTCACCGACAAGGAATATCAGGTGATGCGCAACGCCTCGATTGCCGTGCTGCGCGAGATCGGCGTCGAGACCGGCGGCTCGAATGTGCAGTTCGCCGTCAATCCCGAGGATGGACGTCTGCTCGTCATCGAGATGAACCCGCGTGTCTCGCGCTCCTCCGCGCTCGCCTCGAAGGCGACCGGGTTCCCGATCGCCAAGGTCGCGGCCAAGCTCGCGGTCGGCTATACGCTGGACGAGCTGCAGAACGACATCACCAAGGTGACACCGGCCTCCTTCGAACCAACCATCGACTATGTCGTAACCAAGGTTCCGCGGTTCGCCTTCGAGAAATTCCCCGGAGCCGAACCGCTCCTGACCACTTCGATGAAGTCGGTCGGTGAGGCGATGGCAATCGGCCGCACCTTCGCCGAATCGATGCAGAAGGCCTTGCGCTCGCTCGATATTGGGCTCGACGGCTTCGTCGAGGTCGATCTGCCCGGAGCCGTCAATGGCCAGGGCGGCATCAACAAGGCGGCCATCGTAGCCGCGCTGGCGCGTCCCACCCCTGAGCGGATCCTGACCGTGGCGGAGGCGTTCCGGCACGGTCTGACCGTCGAGGAGATATGCGCCGCCTGCCGCATCGATCCTTGGTTTCTGCGCGAGATCGAGGCGGTAGTCGCGGCCGAGCGAGCGGTTAAGGAGTTCGGGTTGCCCGTCGATGCCGCCGGTCTTCATCGCTTGAAGCAGATGGGGTTTTCCGACGCTCGTCTGGCCGTTCTCTGCGGATTGAGCGAGGCCGCTGTCGAAGAACGCCGCGCGGCGCTGGGGATTGCGCCGGTCTTCAAGCGGATCGACACCTGCGCGGCCGAGTTCGCATCCGAAACGCCCTATCTCTACTCCTGCTACGAAGGCGACGGCCTTTCCCCCGCCGAATGCGAGGCAGGCGTGAGCGAGCGGGACAAGGTGATCATCCTTGGCGGCGGACCCAATCGAATCGGCCAGGGAATCGAGTTCGACTATTGCTGCGTTCACGCCGCCTATGCGCTGAGGGAAGCGGGATTCGAGACCATCATGGTCAACTGCAATCCCGAAACGGTCTCGACCGACTACGACACCTCCGACCGCCTCTATTTCGAGCCGCTGACGGCCGAGGATGTGATCGCGCTGGCGCGTCTGGAGCAGAGCCGTGGCAAACTGAAGGGTGCCATCGTCCAGTTCGGCGGGCAGACGCCGCTGAAGCTCGCGGCCGCGATCGAGCGGGCGGGAATTCCAATCCTTGGCACTTCGGCAGACGCTATCGACCTGGCGGAGGACCGGGAACGCTTCCAGCGTCTGCTTGCCAAGCTCGGCCTGAAGCAACCGGCCAATGGCACCGCCCGCTCCGCCGAGGAGGCCGAGCGAGTGGCGGCTGAAATCGGGTATCCGGCGGTGATTCGACCCTCCTACGTCCTCGGGGGACGGGCCATGGAGATCGTACACGATTCAGCCGCGTTGCAGCGCTATATGGCCACCGCCGTCAAAGTGTCCGGGACCAGCCCGGTGCTCATCGATTCCTATTTGCAGGATGCCTTCGAGATCGATGTCGACGCGGTTTCCGACGGGCGCGAAGTGGTTGTGGCGGGGATCATGGAGCATATCGAGGAGGCGGGTATTCATTCCGGAGATTCCGCCTGCTCGCTGCCGCCCTACTCGCTTCCTCCATCGACCGTGAAGGCGATCGCCGAGCAGACCACGGCGCTCGCCTTGGCGCTCGAGGTGGTCGGCCTTATGAACGTGCAGTTCGCGGTCAAGGACGGCGAGATCCACGTGCTTGAGGTCAATCCGCGCGCAAGCCGCACCGTACCCTTCGTCGCCAAGGCGACCGGAACTCCCTTCGCGAAGATCGCGGCGCGGGTCATGGCCGGTGAGCCGCTCTCGACCTTTCAGATCGAGCCCGCTCGCATCGCGCATGTGGCGGTAAAGGAAGCGGTGTTTCCCTTTGCGCGCTTTCCGGGCGTCGACGTCATTCTGGGCCCGGAGATGAAATCGACCGGCGAGGTGATGGGAATCGATGTCGATTTCGGTCGCGCCTTCGCAAAGTCGCAGCTGGGAGCCGGCCTCGCCCTGCCGCTGTCAGGCACCGTGTTCGTCTCGGTAAAGGATCGCGACAAGCCGGCGCTGGTGGCTCCATGCCTCAAGCTGGTCGAATTGGGTTTCGATCTTGTGGCCACCCGCGGTACCGCCGCATTTTTCCTGCAGTCAGGACTTCCCGTTCGCCTAATCAACAAAGTTCTGGAAGGCCGGCCCCATATCGTGGACGCAATGAAGAATGGAGAGATTCACCTGCTGTTCAACACCACCGAGGGGGCGCAGGCCGTCGCCGACAGCTTCTCGCTGAGGGAAACGGCGCTGCTGAACAATATTCCCTACTATACCACCGTGGCGGGAGCGAAGGCGGTGGTGGAGGCGATACGCTGCCTCAGAGCCGGAAAACTTGAAGTGGCTCCGCTGCAGTCATACTTTAGAGCGTCTTTCTGAACGTTGGCCGTCCAGGCGGAGCGCATCCGCATTCCGCCGGGGGTGTCTTTTGCTGTTTCTGTTGAGGCTTGCGATGAACAAGTTTCCGATGACGATGGAGGGGTTCCAGCGGCTCGAAACCGAACTGAAGCATCTGAAGACGGTCGAACGCCCGGCGGTAATCCATGCCATCGCAGAGGCGCGCGATCACGGCGATCTATCGGAGAATGCCGAGTATCACGCGGCGCGGGAGCGGCAGAGCTTCATCGAAGGTCGCGTGGCCGAGCTGGAGGACAAAATCGCGCGCGCCGAGGTGATCGATGTCGCCAAGCTCTCCGGCAAGCAGGTCACTTTCGGCGCGACGGTGACGATCGCCGATGAGGATACCGACGAACGGCTGACCTATCAGATCGTCGGGCAGGACGAGGCCGACATAAAAGCCGGGCGCCTGTCGATCGGTGCTCCCCTGGCCCGCGCGCTGATCGGCAAATCGGTCGGCGATTCCGCCGAGGTTATGACCCCCGGCGGCGCCAAGTCCTACGAGATTGTTCGCGTGCGCTTTCGCTGACCCGATCCAAGCTGGCCAAATCCACTCAGGCCGGCTCGTAATCCTCGACCTCGGCGCCCTCCACCTCGATGGGCACGCCCGGTTCATATTTCGACATCCGGATTGCGAGAGCGGATTTCACTTGGCTGACATTTGGTGCTGTCGTCAGCTGCGTTGTAAGGAATTTTTGATAGGCATCCCAGTCTGTCGCGACGACTTTCAGGAGAAAGTCGGTCTCGCCGGCCAACATGTGACACTCGCGCACCTCGGGCCAGCCCCTCACCAACTCCTCGAAGGCCTTGAGATCGGCCTCGGCCTGGCTTGCAAGCCCGACTTGCGCGAACACCGTGACCCCAAAGCCGAGCGCCTCCGGATTGATGTCCGCGTGATACCCTCGGATGTAACCCGACTCCTCGAGCGCACGCACGCGTCGAAGACAGGGCGGCGCGGATATCCCCGCGCGCTTGGCCAGGTCGACGTTGGTCATGCGCCCATCGCCTTGAAGGTCGCGCAAGATCCGGCGATCGATCCGGTCCAGCTTCACCCGCCGCATTCAGTTCCCCCTAAAAAAAGCACGCTATGACGGAAACTATATTACGGACGTTTGCACGCTCCAAGACATTCTTAATGCATCGGCGGAACGAAATGGTATACCGCAAGGTCCTGGTTTGTTCATTCACGTCCCGCTCTTCCGGGTTGGGCGCTGGCTTTCCAAGGCCGTCATGGTCCCTCGTTTCGACCGGTTCCACCTCCGGCCGCGCAACTTGTGCCAAGGGACCTTCGACCCTATGTTCGGGGCTCGCGCGGGGGGCCCTCCAACGCGCTGCCGCCGGAGACAAAAATGCCTCAAGAGCATTCGAGTAAGGTGTTGATCCTCGGCTCCGGCCCTGCGGGCTACACTGCCGCAATCTACGCAGCGCGTGCGAACCGGGCGCCGATCCTGGTGCAGGGGCTGCAGCCGGGCGGCCAACTTACCATCACGACGGACGTCGAGAATTACCCCGGTTTTGCCGGTACGATCCAGGGCCCGTGGCTGATGGAGCAGATGCAGAAGCAGGCCGAACATGTCGGCACGCGGCTGATCTTGGACACCATCGTCTCCTGCGACCTGTCGCGCCGACCGTTTCGCTGCCAAGGGGACAGTGGCGATTTCTATCTCGGCGACACGCTGATTATCTGCACGGGCGCGCAGGCGCGATGGCTCGGCCTGCCGAGCGAAAAGCGCTATCAGGGATATGGCGTGTCGGCATGTGCGACTTGCGACGGCTTCTTTTTCCGCGGCCGCGAGATCGCGGTCGTCGGCGGCGGCAATAGCGCGGTCGAGGAGGCGCTGTTCTTGACCAATTTCGCAACGAAGGTGACCTTGATTCACCGTCGCGACCGGCTGCGCGCGGAAAAAATCGCGCAAGATCGGTTGTTCCGAAACCCCAAGATCGAGGTGCTGTGGAACAGCGTGGTCGAGGAGGTGCTGGGCTCGGAGAACCCTCCGGGCGTGACCGGCCTAAAGGTGAAGAACCTCCTCACCGGAGCCAGCAGCCAGATCGCGGTGGAGGGACTGTTCATCGCCATCGGTCACGATCCTGCCACCCAGCTCTTCCGCGGCAAGCTGGCCATGGACGCGCAGGGCTATATCCAGACCGCACCGGATTCGACCGCGACCAGCGTCCCGGGCGTCTACGCTGCCGGCGACGTCAAGGACAAGCTGTTTCGCCAGGCGGTCACCGCCGCCGGCATGGGCTGCATGGCCGCACTCGAGGCCGAACGCTTCCTCGCTGCCGAGGAGGATGCCGCCGCAGCTCAAGCCGCCGAGTAGCGAGGTGAGGCGCAGGCGGCGCGAAGGACGACCCCGGCGATGATGGATTGGGACAAGCTGCGGATATTTCACGCGGTCGCGGAGGCTGGAAGCTTCACCCATGCCGGCGAGATGCTCAGCTTGAGCCAGTCGGCGGTGTCGCGCCAGATCAGCGCGCTGGAGGAGAGCCTCAACGTGCCGCTGTTCCACCGCCATGCGCGGGGGCTCATCCTGACCGAACAAGGAGAATTGCTCTACCGCACCGCCCATGAGGTCTTCGCCAAGCTGGCGATGGCAGAGGCCCAGCTGACCGAAAGCAAGGACCGCCCGCGCGGCATCCTGAAGGTCACCGCCACCGTCGCGCTCGGCTCGACCTGGCTGACCCCGCGGATGAAGGATTTTCTGGAGCTCCATCCCGAAGTCACGGTCGAACTGGTCTTGGACGATCGTGAGCTGGATTTGAGCATGCGCGAAGCCGACGTCGCCATTCGAATGTTGCCCCCGCGCCAGCCGGACCTGGTCCAGCGGCATCTCATGACCGTGCACTACAACACCTATGCCGCAGCGTCCTATATCCGCCGGCGCGGCCTGCCCAAGACGGCCGAGGAACTCGACGGCCATTCCCTCATCGTCTATGGCGAGGACGCTCGACCCCCGAATGGCCCCGATCTCAACTGGCTGCTGAAGCTCGGCACAAAAGCCGATGTGCAACGTACGGCTGTTTTGAGTGTGAATAACGTGTATGCCATCATGCGGGCGGTGCAAGCTGGCGTCGGCATCGCCGCCTTGCCCGAGTTCATGGTCCATGGAAGCAGCGATCTGGTGCGCGTCTTTCCCGAACTTGAGGGTCCGCGCATAGACGCCTATTTCGTTTATCCCGAAGAGCTCCGCAATTCCAAACGGATCCAGGTTTTCCGCGACTTCCTGCTGCTGCAGGTCGCAAAAAGCCAGTTCTGAACAGACAGCCATGCGTTTACTGCATAGCAAGACTGTATTTTTCAATGGTGGTTCTTACTGGCTGATCCCCTATTTTCATTCTGTGTTGTTGCAGTGCAGCAGGGCTTGAGGCTCTGCGACGCAACGTAGCCAGTTTCGCGAGCGTTCTCGTAATCGGTTTCAGGCGCAAGGCCTGGAAGGGGTCCTTCGGGATCCTACGTCTCCCAGACGTGAAGCCTCCCTGTTCAACTTGCCGGGCCCTTTCGGGCCCGGCTTTTTGTTTTCGCGAGAGCGGGTCGGTATGGTCCATGCAACTCGTGATCGCAGCCCATGCTATGCTCATGATGTTCCGGAATCGGCATACCGAGCGCGCTGCGGATGTCCGGAAAATCGGCGGAACCACTAAGCCGCCGCTCCAAGTCAGGAGGAGTCATTCCCCATGACGAGCCGCCGCACCCTCAAGACCACGATCACGATCACCGTCCTCCACGACGCTCTCCACCAAACCTCCTTGCGGGCTTCCAAATGCGCGACGAGCGGAAACGAAACGGAGGCGGGACAAGCGCGTCCAAGAACGTGGGGTTGGGAATGAGAGAAAAGCACTATGCAATCACCGGATGGGTTCTGTTCCTGTTTTCCGCCATTTTCTTTATCGCTGCGAGCTGGCGTTCCGGGGATATGTTGGGCTTCGTGGGCAGCCTCCTATTTCTGTTGGCTTGCTTCGCGTTCCTTGTTCCTCTTGTAGGCAAGTCGTGATCATTTCCAGAGGAGCTTGCTTCGACATCGTTCCTTCTTCCACCCCTCGCGCCCTTGGGTCAACTTGACGTAACCTCCATAGGATATGGTCGTACCACATGTCGAAACCGCGGCCTTCGATGCGCTTTCATGGCACGACAACACCTTGTACGGGCTACGGGCGGAGATAGGCGATCCCGATCGCGGGACTTGGCACAGCCGGCTCTTGCTCGATATCGATTACATTCTCGAATGGGTCTGCGCGACCGATGGTCGTGCCCGGTTTCAGGTCGCGCCCGCGAGCCTCGTTTTCGAGGATGTGACGGATCTGCGGCTCTCCCTTGACCAGGGCGACAGCGGCTGCAGCGTGGCGATCCAGCTTCCCACGATCGACCGCATCGAGCGCGAGCGGTTGTCGGATCAGAAGATCTGCCTCGACCGGCCTTATTGGCGCTGGCGCATCTGCTTCAACCAGCCGCAAGGCGGCCTCATCGCTTTCGGAGCAAGCGGCTTTCGCCAAAGTCTCAGGGTCGAACCTGCGCTTTGCGAGGAGCAGCGCTATCCCTCCGACCGGCCGCGTCCCATGCCTTGGTGACCGGGCTTCAGCGGTAGACCCGGTCGCCCTCGCTTGCCTCCAGGCTTGTGTAGAGATGAGCGACCTGCTCGGCATAGCCGTTGAAGAGCAGCGTTGGAACTTGCTCATCGGAGCCAAGCGGCCGTTCGGTCGCCTGACTCCAGCGCGGATGATCGACCTCCGGGTTCACGTTGGCCCAGAAGCCATATTCACTCGGCGCGATCTCCCACCAGAAGGTTCTCGGCATCTGGTCGGTGAAGGTGAAGGAGACAAGCGACTTCACCGACTTGAACCCGTATTTCCAGGGAGTCACCAAGCGCAAAGGTGCGCCGTTCTGCTTGGGGATCGGTTTGCCGTAAAGCCCTGTTGCGATGAAGGCAAGTTCGTTGGTCGCCTCCTCCAAGGTCAGCCCTTCAACATAGGGCCAAGGGTACCAGACAGCTTTCTGGCCCGAGGCTACCTCAGGATCCTCGAAGGAGGTCATGGTAAGGTACTTGGCGCCGGCCGACGGTCGCGCGAACTCAACCAGCGCCCTCAAAGGAAAGCCGCTCCACGGCACCGCCATGGACCAAGCCTCGACGCATCTGTGCCGATAGAGCCGTTCCTCCAAGGGCATGGCCTTCAGCAGGTCGTCGATCCCCACCTCCTTTTCCGCCTCGACCATCCCATCGATGCGCACGGTCCAGGGCCGGATCGGCAGTCGCTGCGCCAGCTTGGAAATCCGCTTGTGCGAGCCGAACTCGTAGAAATTATTGTAAGTGGTGACCAGGTCTTCGTCGCTGACCGGGCGGTCCAAGCTATAGGCTTCGTTGCGCTTGACCGGATAGAGGAGGATCGAGGGATCGACCTCTTGCGCGCCTGCCAGACGAGCGGGAACGAAGGTACCCCCCGCAGCCAGCAGCGGCCCGAGCGCCATCGCCTGCACCAGGCGCCGCCGATCGTGATAGATCGTCTCCGAAGTGGCGGCCCGCTCCGGCAGTTCCCAGCCTCGCTTGATCCGTAGCAGCATGATTGGCTCCCTTAGCCGTTCAGGCTGAAGGTAAGACGGTTCGCCTCACATGCAAGTCAACTCGCCGTGACGAGCCGGCCAGCCTTGTACAAGAGCCGGAAAGTCGGCCTATTCCAACATGCTGCGCAGCATCCACGCATTCTTCTCATGGATCTGCATGCGCTGCGTCAACAGATCGGCGGTCGGCTCATCATTGGCGCGCTCGACGGTTGGAAACACCTCACGCGAAGTGCGCACGACCGTCTCCTGACCGATCACGAGCTGCCGGATCATCTCTTCGGCCGAAGGCGTACCCTCCTCCTCCTGTATCGAGGAGAGCCGCGAAAAGGCGCGGTAGGAGCCGGGGGCCGGATGGCCGAGGGCGCGAATCCGCTCGGCGATCTGGTCCACCGCCTGGGCGAGCTCAGTGTACTGCGTCTCGAACATTAGATGCAGCGTATTGAACATCGGCCCGGTCACGTTCCAATGATAGTTGTGCGTCTTGAGATAGAGCGTGTAGCTGTCCGCGAGCAGCCGGGACAGCCCCTCGGCGATGGCACGCCGGTCGTCTTCCTTGATGCCGATATCGATGGCCATGACTGTCGGATCCCTCTGGTCGGTCGCAACTGGTAACGCGTTCCCCGCTAGAAGTGGATCGGGGCAGGGGTCAAAGAATCTACAGTCTGATCTAGTTTAGAATTGTTCTAATTACAAGCCCTATTGCTCGCCCCACCTCTAACGCCCTTCAGTGGCGGTGCGCTGTTCCACGACCTTGTCCGCCTGTCTGCCTATGAGCTCTTGGAGATGATCGAACCGCATCGAGAAGGTGCCGACGCCATAAGTCAGCGACCGCAGCTCGATGATGAGATCATGCAGCTCGGATTGCGGAATATTGGCGCTGACCTCGTCCCAGCCGGTCCAGCCGGGCTTGGCGTCGTAGCCGAGTATGTGGCCGCGGCGGCCGCTGATGAGGCCATGCACGCGGCTGGTGAACTCGTTCGGCACGGCGATCTGCACCGCGAAGATCGGCTCGAGGAGCACCGGATCACATTTCGGCATGCCTTCGGACATGGCCAGCCGCCCGGCGGTCTTGAACGCCATGTCGGAGCTGTCCACCGAGTGGTATTGCCCGTCATAGAGCTTCACCGCGATGTCGACGACGGGAAACCCGAGCGGACCACGCTTCATATAGTCGATAACGCCTTCCTCGACAGAGGGAATGAAATTGCGCGGGATCGAACCGCCGACGATTGCGTCCTCGAACTGGAATCCCTCACCGCGCGCCAGCGGGCGGATCTCGACGCGTACATCGCCAAACTGCCCGTGCCCACCGCTCTGGCGCTTGTGTCGCGCATGCTGCTGGACCGAGCGCCGGATGGTCTCCTTGTAAGGCACCTGCGGCCGGCGCGAGGAGATCGGCAAATTGTACTTGTTGCGAAGCCGGTCGAGAGCGATCAGCAGATGGATTTCGCCCTGGCCCCAAAGCAGGATCTCATTGGTGTCGGCGCTATGCTCGACTGAAAGAGAGGGATCCTCATCCACCAGTTTTGAGAGCGCGGCGGTGAGCTTGACCTCGTCCTGCCGGTTCTGTGCCGTAATCGCCTGCGCAAAAAGGGAAGCCGACGGCTTTGGCCAGGGGCTTTCGATCTCGACGGTGGCGGGCGAGAGGAAATCGCCCGTCCGCGCCGCCTCCAGTCGGCCAAGACCGACGACCTCGCCCACCCCGGCGCTGGGCTTCTTCTGCAGATCGTGTCCCATAACCCTGAACAAACCGCCGACCCGGGCGCCATTCAGCGTCATTCCGTCCTGGAGCTGACCACGCCAGATGCGTGCAAGAGAGAGCTTGCCGGTGTGGGGCAGGTGATAGGTCTTGAGAACCGAAGCAAGCGCGGGCCCGTCGGTGGGAATGGCAAGCCGCTCGGCTGTCTCGCCCGGCTCGGGCCCTTCATGCCTCAGCGCCTTCCAAAGCCGACGCACGCCCCCGCCCTGCTCAGCTGCTCCCAGAAAGACCGGAACGATCAAGTCCCTATGCAGATCGGTCTTGAGTTGGTTGTAGATCTCGGCCGGCGAGGGCACCATATCTTCCAACAGCTGCTCGAGCAGCTTGTCGTCGAAATCCGCCAGCGCCTCCAGAAGCTCGGTGCGCGCCGCTTTTTCCCGCTCCAAGAGGTCGGCAGGGATTTGCACGATGTCGGAAGCCTGGGAGGGCTTGTAGGCGTAGGCGCGTTCGCTGACCAGGTCGATAAACCCGGTGATCTGATCGCCATCGCGGATCGGCACCTGCCGCAGCACCAGGGGCCGCTGCGAAACCGCCTGCAGCGCCTCGACCACCTCGCGCACCCGCGCCGAGCTTGTGTCCATCTTGTTCACGAAGAGCATATGAGGAATGGCGCGATCGTCGAGGAACTTAAAAAGCGGCGCCAACATCACCGCCTTCTCGACCGCCGGCTCGGCTACCACCACGGCGAGGTCCGCCGCCAGCATCGCGGACTGCGCCTCATAGGCCAACTCGATCGAGCCGGGGCAGTCGAGGATGGTCCAGCTTTCGCCGAGATACTCCGCGGTAGCGGCCGTCAGCTCGGTGCTCATCTGCCGCGCCCGCGCCTCGGCGGCATGATCGCCTACGGTGTTGCCTTCGCGCACCGAGCCGCGGCGGGTGATGGCGCCGGCCACGAACAAAAGCTGTTCCAGCAACGTCGTCTTGCCGCTGAGATAGGGACCCACGAGCGCCGCGCAGCGCGGCGCGGATTTGGGTTTCTCCGCCATGGTCGTTCTCGGGCCTCCGTCGTTTGAAAATCAGCCGCTCTTGCCAGGGGCCGTTGCCGCGGGATCGCCCCGCCTGGTTCATGATTTCAATCCGCGCTTGGGGCTGGCAAGGGAAATCGTCGGGCGTGATCGATCCAATCTTCGCCTTTCTCGGCTGTCATTGGGTGCTCGCGCTGGAGGATACACACGGGTAATGTCATGGCCTCGAGGTCGGGCCGTGCGGCCGGAGCGGATAGGTAAGGAACCGGCGAGGGGTGGTGGTATCGGCGATCGGCGCTGCGAAGGACGGCAAGCGGCAACGCGTCTCGGAGGTGCTGACCGGATTGGCCGGCGACGGTTCTGGACAGCTCCACCTTAGCGACGTCGTTGCGGCGCTGGGCGATCGCGGCTATGGGCTGCTCATTTTCATTCTCGCCCTGCCCAACATCCTGCCGATCTACGTTCCCGGCCTGTCTGCCGTTTTCGGAGTTCCGCTCGCCTTGATCGCGCTGCAAATGATGCTGGGCCTGCCGCGGCCGTGGTTGCCGCAGGCCGCGTTGCGGCGACCCTTGCGCCGACAGGAGTTCGCCAATATGACCCGGCGCATCCTGCCATGGCTCTTGCGCCTGGAAAGGGCGTTGAAGCCGCGGCTTCCGCTCCTGACCAGCTCCTGGGCGGAACGGGCGATCGGCCTCTTTGCGCTCGCTCTCTCGATTATGCTGGCACTGCCGATTCCCTTGACCAGCATTCCCCTGGGCGGCGCGCTTGCACTGGTCGGTATCGGCCTGATCGAGCGCGACGGGCTCGTTCTAATCGGCGGCTTGGCGGCCGGTCTCGTCGCCATTGCCTATTCGGGGCTGGCCACCCTCGCGATCTGGGAGTCCGCGATCGCCCTCTGGACCTGGGTCTTCGGTTGAGCGGCGGGAGCTAGCGCAAGGCGGCGCAGGCGCGTTGAATACGCCGACAAGCCTCCTCGAGGAGCTCGGTCGAGGTCGCGTAGGAGATGCGGAAATATGGCGACAGGCCGAAGGCGGAGCCTTGCACCGCCGCTACCCCCTCGCTTTCCAACAGATAGGTCACGAACTCCTCGTCGGACCCGATGCGCTTACCTTGCGGGGTCATCTTGCCGATGACGCCGGCGCAGGAAGGATAGACATAGAAAGCCCCCTCCGGACGCGCACAGCTCAGCCCCTTTGCCTGGTTCAGCATCGCCACGACGAGATCGCGCCTCTGCTTGAAGATCGCGTTGTGCCGCTGGATGAACTCCTGCGGCCCGTTCAGCGCCTCGACGCTCGCCGCCTGCGTGATCGAGGAGGTATGGGTCGAGCTATGCGAGGCGATGGCCGACATGGCGTTGATCAATGCCTTCGGCCCGCCCCCATATCCCAGCCGCCATCCGGTCATGCAATAGGCCTTGGAGACCCCGTTCATGGTGAGCGTGCGCTCATAGAGCCTGGGTTCGACCTGCGCGATGGTCGAGAAGGTGAAATCGTCGTAGGTGACGTGCTCGTAGATATCGTCGCTCAGCACCCAAACCTGCGGGTGTTTCAGGAGGATATCGGCCAACGCCCGTAGCTCCTGCCTGGTATAGGCCGCGCCGGTCGGGTTGGATGGGCTGTTGAGCAGCAGCCACTTGGTCCTCGGCGTGATCGCCCGCTCGAGCGTCTCGGGGGTGAGGCGAAAGCCGTTTTCCTGCGGACAGGGCACAAATACCGGCTCGCCTTCCGCCAACAACGTCATGTCCGGATATGAGACCCAGTAAGGTGCCGGGATGATCACCTGGTCGCCCGCGTCGAGGGTGGCCATAAGCGCATTGTAGATGACCTGCTTGCCGCCGCAGGCGACATGGATCTGGTCCAACCCGTAATCCAAGCCGTTCTCGCGCTTGAACTTCGCCTGGATCGCCTTGCGCAGCGCGGGAGTGCCGTTGATCGGCGTGTAGCGGGTTTCACCTGTCTCGATCGCGCGAATGGCCGCTTTGCGGATGTTCTCCGGCGTATCGAAATCCGGCTCGCCCGCGCCCAGGCCGATGACGTCCCGACCCTCGGCCTTGAGTTGGGCGGCCTTGGTGGTTACCGCCACTGTCGGCGAGGGCTTGATGCGGGCCAGGCGCTGAGCGAGCAAGGACATCGGCTACCCCTTGAGACGGATCGGGTCGGCGGCGGAGCGTCGCTCTTGTAGCGGCAGGCGAACGGCGCCGCAATGACCAGGCACGTGCGGCTTTCAGGCCCATCGCCTAAAACTTGCCACAAAGAATCTTGCAATCGACTCGGTTCCGAACCGAATCCGCCCGCCTTTGCTGATTCGATTTGAGGATCCGCCGACAGGTCGCGAGCGTGGGGAACAGGGGTTCGGCAACCAGCGGGCGGATGAGGGGGGACTACCCATGAGCATTGGCCAGGAAATCAGTCGCCGCCCCGGCGGGTGGCTGAGGCTGGATGCCGCACGGTTCATGATCCTGGCGGCGCTTGCAATCATGTTTCTAGCCCTTATCCTGGCCGCCGCAGCGGTTCAGGGTGCGACCTTCCCGCCGCAGTTGCCGGATGCCCCGGCGCTTGGGCCCGCCGGCGGTCCGGCTCTGGTCCTCCGCGAGGCCGATCGCAGTCTGAGCGTCCGCTCTCCGGACGCCGCTCGCATCACCGCCCGTGTCGATCCGCTGTCCGCGCGCGTGACGGTCGAGCATCGATTTCAGACCGGTCCCGGCGCGCCGAAATCGGGCGTCTACATGCTTCCCCTGCCTGCGGACGCACAACCGCGCCGACTCAGTCTGGCCGTCGGCGACCGGCGCATCGAGGTCGGACTGGTCGCCGAGCATGGCGAGGAAGCGCCCGGACTTCTGGCGCTGCCAATATCGGGGATCGGCGCCCATACCGAGGTTGCCATACGGCTGATCTATGACCGGCCCGTGGCATTGGGCGAAGGCCGGTTTATGCTGACCCTGCCACTTTTGCAGGCAACCATCGCCGAACCGCGGCTCTCCGATGCCAGCTGGAGCGGGGCGGATGCCGTGCTCGAGCTTGAACTCGATCCCGGTCTGCCCATCGCCGAGCTGCAAAGCCCCAGCCACGGCATCGACATCCGGCGCGGTCCGGGAGAACGCCGATATGTTCTTCTGTCCGATTTCGAGCCGGCGCGCCGAGGCGAGTTCGTCTTGGTGTGGAAACCCTCTGATCCCAACGCATCGATCGCAGCGCTCCGCCGGTTTACTGCGGCGGAAAGGAACGCCGACCTGCCGGCGCAGGAAGCCTTGCTGCTGCGGCCGCGGTCGATCGGCCGTGGAGACGCGCTCGTTCCGGCCGTTCCGCAATGGACCCAGCCGACCGGTTCGCCAATCGACGATGGAGCAATTCTGACCGCTATCGCCGCCCGCAACGGAGCGACCGGGAGTCCCTCGGGTCCGGCGATCTCGCCCCTTCTCGCAGGCCTATTCCTCTTGGCCTGGATGCTGGGGGCGATCTACCTGGCCACTCGAAACGGCACCGCGCGTCGGTCGGCGGCCACTCCCATGATTGCCGGTCCGCTGTTCCTCGCCTTTGCGTTTGCATCCGGGAGCGCCG
>DASPGI010000121.1:0-26696 GCA_035620695.1 Alphaproteobacteria bacterium | reverse complement strand
TATCCTGAGGTGCGAGCGTCCTTCGACAACTGGCGTCCTCATCCAGAGGTGCGAGCGTCCTTCGACAACTGGCGTCCTCATCCAGAGGTGCGAGCGCAGCGAGCCTCGAAGGAGAGGACGCCAGTTGCTCGAGGCATGAGGCGCGAGCCTCGAAGGAGAGGATGCCGGTTGCTTGAGGCATGAGGAGCGAGCGGGAGCGGTCGCGCTACAAATTCTCGATTCCCGGGTACGGGCTATAGCCGATCACTTGACGGCGGCCGCCGCGGCCGCGCTGGCCTCCGATGCGAAGACGGCCGCCTCGGTGCTGCTGCCGACGGATTCGGCCACGGTGGCGTGGATCTGCTCTTCCGCCTCGAACCGATTGGGTTGACCGTCGATGGCGTCCCTGATCTTGATCGCTTCGGCGCTGGCCTTTTCGGCGGCCTTCGCCGCTGCGTCCGCCTCTCGCGCCGCCTCGGCCGCCGCGAATGCGCTGCCTTCCTTGGCCAGTTCCTCGGCCTCCAAGGCATGCTGCTCGGCCAGGTCGCGGCCCTGCTTCGCCTTGGCGGCAGCGTTCTTGACGGCGCGCAGCATGGCCTCGACTTCGGGTTTGGTGAGGGCTTGCCTCGCGCCGCCGGTGCTCTCGCGTCCGCCCTCCCCCGCCGCCAGCGCTGCGGTGGTGAAGACGGTCACCGCCAAGAGCGCCGCGACCGCAAGGACCCTGACGCCATAAAGGATCGATCGCAGACTGATCGTGCGTGTCATTGCCTTGCCCCCTGCCTTCGCCGGCCCGCCCGTGTCCAATTTCGCGGGCTTGAGCGTTCACACCGCCACGATCTGTCTTACGCGAGGGGCACCAAGTCCCGCGCCCGTTCCCTACTAGCCCCAATCAGTAGGAGAGCGGCAGGTCCGCCACGGCCGCCGTCGCCGCATTGGAGGCCACTCTGGCGCGGGTTTTGCTGTCATTGGCGGCGTCGGCGGCATTTTGAATCTTTTCAAGTTCGGCCTCGGTCGGCGCCGGGTCGAGCTTCTTCGCTTCCTCGAGAGCCGCGTTGGCATCGCGGGCGGCGTTGGCTGCCTTGTCCGCGGCCTTGCCGGCGTCCGCTGCATGTTCGCGCGCCTCGGCATTGAGGCTCATGGCCAGCTTCTTATCGCCGGCCTCGTCGGCCTTCTTGGACTCCGCCGCCGCTTTCTTGGCCTTATTGGAACTCTCCTCCGCTTCGTTGGCCTTCGTATTCGCTTTCCGCGCGGCCTTCTCGGCTTGCTCGGTCAGCTCGTTGAGCGTGGCGGCGCGCGCTTCGGCCTTCTTTGCATCCTCCTCGGCCTTGGCCTTCTTCGCATCCTCCTCCGCCTTGTCCTTGTCTAGGCTGTCAAGAATCTCCGGCGACACCTTGAGCTCGCGGTCGGTGCCTTTCGACAGCGCCACTCCGGAAACAAGGGCGGTTCCGACGACCGCCACAAGCACGAGCGCCACGGCGCGAGAAAGGAATCGTCCCCATAGGTCCATGATCGCCCCCTAAGCCAAGCCGAATCGAGGATAGGGAGCGTTATCGGAAATGTGCTTGCGAATACTTGCCGGAATTTATCCGCTTACTTGCACAAGCGAAGTGACCGCGCTGCCAGATTGGGCTAGTACCCGCTAGCGTAAACTCGGGGGATCAGCCCCGCAGGGCCGCGTTCTCGCGCCGACCTCCCCCCTCAAGGGGAGGTGAATTTGTGAGCCGAGCAACGACTTGCCTCCCTCCCTTTGAGGGGGAGGCCGCGAGTGTCCTTCGCCAACCGGCATCCTCATCCTGAGGTGCGAGGCGATAGCCGAGCCTCGAAGGAGAGGATGCCGGTTGCTCAGGATGAGGAGCGAGCGGCAGGGGGGTGTGCCATGCACCTCTGATTCCCGGTACTGGAACAACGCTCGCGACGCTGACTTGGAATCGTCAGCGCCGCGCTGCCGCACGAATCCCGCTCAAGCTTTGGCGCGGCGTAATCGCCTCGGGATCGAGGCGGATCTCGATCAGCGCCGCCTTGCCGGCGGAGAGCGCGCGCTCGAAGGCCGGCGCGAACTCTTCAGTGCGTTCCACCCGCTCGCCATGCGCGCCGTAAGCCTGGGCAAGCGACATGAAATCCGGGTTGATGAGATCCGTTGCGATGACGCGCCTGGGATACTCGCGCTCCTGGTGCATGCGGATGGTGCCGTACATCCCGTTGTTGACGACGATGAACACCGTCGCCACGCCGTATTGCAGCGCCGTCGCCAGCTCCTGGCCGTTCATCAGGAAGCAACCGTCGCCGTTGAAGGAGACGACGATGCGATCGGGGTGGAGAAGCTTGGCCGCCACGCCCGCAGGCGCGCCGTAACCCATGGCGCCGCTGGTCGGTCCAAGCTGCGTGCCGTAGTTCCGGAACCGGTAATAACGGTGGGCCCAGACGGTGTAGTTGCCGGCGCCGTTGGTCAGGATTGCGTCGGCCGGCAACCGCTCGCGCAGGAACTTCATGATCTCGACCATGTCGACCAGCCCTGGCGAGGATCCGCCGCCGAGCCAGTCGAGATAGTCGGCGTGGGCCTGCTGGCATTCCTTGCTCCAGGCGGAGGAGTCAACCGGCTCCAGCGCCCGCGCCGCCGCCGCGAACTCGGCGATGCCGGCAACGATAGGCAGATCGGCCTGATAGACGCGGCCCAACTCCTCCGCGCCGGGATAGACATGAACCAGCGCCTGCTTCGGGCGCGGAATTTCTGCGAGGCTGTACTCGCTCGTGGTCATCTCGCCCAGACGCGGACCGACGGTAATGAGGAGGTCGGCGTTCTTGATCCGCTCGGCAAGCTTCGGGTTGAGGCCGACCCCGACATCCCCGGCATAGCAGCGGTGGATGTTGTCGAACGCATCTTGGCGGCGGAAGGCGCAACCGACCGGCAAATCATTCGCCTCGGCGAAAGAGAGGAGATCGCGCGAGGCGGAATGGCTCCAGCCACCGCCCCCGAGCAGCAGGAAGGGCCGCCGGGCGCGGGCGAGACGCTGGCGCAGTTCGGTCATCTGCGCCGCGCCGGGATACCCCTGGACCACCCGGTACGGGTCGGGATCCGCCACCGTCGCGCTCTCGCGCAGCATGTCCTCGGGCAGCGCCAAGACCACGGGACCACGCCGTCCGGCCATCGCGGTGTGGAAGGCGCGGCTCAGCAGCTCGGGGATGCGGTCGGCCCTTTCGATTTCGGCCACCCATTTGGCCATCGGCCCGTACATGCGGCGATAGTCGATCTCCTGGAACGCCTCGCGCTCCACCATGCCGCGCCCAACCTGACCGATGAGCAGGATCATCGGCGTTGAATCCTGAAAGCCGGTATGGATGCCGATCGATGCGTTGCAGGCGCCGGGCCCGCGCGTGACGAAGCAGATGCCGGGCCTGCCGGTCAGCTTGCCATAGGCCTCGGCCATGTAGGCGGCCCCGCCCTCCTGCCGGCAGGAGATGAAGCGGATCAGGTTGCGGGCGTCATAGAGTGCGTCGAGGGCCGCCAGATAGCTTTC
Organism: Alphaproteobacteria bacterium; assembly: GCA_035620695.1. Classification (GTDB taxonomy): domain Bacteria; phylum Pseudomonadota; class Alphaproteobacteria; order JAREAF01; family JAREAF01; genus JAREAF01. Next base: position 23,202 of record DASPGI010000121.1, on the reverse strand, counting down.
GCCGGGCACGCCGAATACGGTGTCCGCTCCGTGCAGCTTGAGCTGATCGATCAGAATCTGCCCGCCGGTGCGGGGTTTTGGGGCGAGCGTCATGGCAGAGCCCGGCTCCGTGCGAGGCCTGCGCCCTCCCGCTCACCCCCACCCCAACCCTCCCCCCTTGAGGGGGAGGGGGAAAGTTGGTGCGGCATCGCGATTGTGACTCCCCTCCCCCCTTGAGGGGGAGGGTCAGGGTGGGGGGTCATCTTTTCGGCCTCTCGTAAACCGCATAAAGCTTCTTGACCGGATCGACGGTCTCCCAGGTTCCCTTGAAGCCGGCGGTGATGACAAAGGCATCGCCGGTGGTGAAACGCGCCGAGCGGCCGCGCGCATCGGTCAGCTCCACGACGCCCGCGAGCAGCAGGCAGAATTCGTGCTCCGTATACTCTACCGGCCATTTCCCTGGGGTCGATTCCCAGATGCCGGCCGAGAAAGCGCCGCTCGGATCGGTATAGACATTGCGAATGGTCAGCTCCGGCGCGCCCGACAGGACGCCTTTCGGCTCCGCCTGTTCGCCGGCGGGCTCCGGCCGGAAACGAATGACATGCTCGATGTCCATGGCGTTCTCCTTGGGGGCGCTCTCCTCGGGCGTTAGCCTGCGCGGGCCAGGTCGGCAACCGCGATCACGAACCGCTCCAGCTCAGTTTGGCTGTTGTAATAGTGGACGGAGGCACGAACCACATTGTCCAATTTCCGCTCCGCCATATCGAGCAAGGTGCTCGAGGCGCTGGAGACGCTGGTGTTGATGCCGCGCCGCGCCAGCGCCGATTGCAGTTCCTCCGCAGACTTGCCTTCGGCCGTGAAGGTGACGATCCCGCAGCGCTCCAGACCCTTGTCGCGCACCCTCACTCCGGGGATCGAGTTGAGCATGTCGCGCAGGTCGGCCGCCAGCCCCTGCACCCGTGCCGCGATGGCGTGAACGCCGTGCCCCAACGCATAGTCCACGGCCACGCCCAGTCCGATCTTACCGGCGAAGTTCGTCTCCCAATTCTCGAAGCGGCGGGCATCGGTCCGGATTTCATAACGGTCCGGGGTTGTCCAAGTGGCGGCATGCAGGTCGAGGAAGGGCGGCTCGAGCCCCTCGATCCGAGAACGGCGTACATAGAGAAACCCGGTGGCGCGCGGCCCGCGCAAATATTTCCGCCCGGTCGCGGACAGCATGTCGCAACCGAGGCGCTCGACGTCGAGCGGAAGTTGCCCGGCCGACTGGCAGGCATCCAGCAGGTACGGAATGCTGGCAGCGCGCGCAACCCGTCCCACTTCGGCCGCGGGATTGACCAGCCCGCCATTGGTCGGCACATGGGTCAGCGCAATCAGTTTCACATGTTTGTCGATGGCTCTCTCCAGCGCGTCTATTGATATCTGCCCATGCTCATCGTCGTCGATCGCCTCGACCCTGGCTCCGGTGCGTCGGGCCACTTGCAGGAAGGCGATATAGTTGCTGGCATATTCGGCCTTGCCGGTGAGGATGCGGTCGCCCTCTCGGAAGGGAAAGGCATAGAACGCCATATCCCAGGCGCGGGTGGCGTTCTCGACGAAGGCGATCTCGTCGCGGCTGCAGTTCAGAAGCTGCGCGATCGCATCGTAGCAATGCTCCAGTTTATCTTCCGCCTCCTCGGCCGCCTCGTATCCGCCGATTTCCGCCTCGCGCCGCAGATGGGCGATTACGGCTTCGGTAACGGGGCGCGGCGGCAGGGCGGCCCCGGCATTGTTGAGGTGGAGGACATTGGCGATTCCGGGCGTGTCCGCCCTGACCCGCGCGAGATCGATGGCCATTTTCGGAACCCCCGAGACAAGAACCTTCTTACAGTTGCTTAGACCCGCGCGGGATGCACGGTCAAATCCGCCTCAGGAGTGAGCAGAGAGTGGCCGATCGGCGACGGGCCCGCCAAGTTCTTGGTCGAGCAGATGCGCAAGACCGAGAAAGGCCGGCGTGTGTCGCGTGATCAACCAGGTCGGAATCGCCGTAAGATAATCGCAGAATCTTCCCTTGTCCTCGAATCTTGCGCGAAAACGCGATTGCTGAAAGAAGGGCTGCAGCTTCGGGACGATCCCGCCGGCGATGAAGCAGCCGCCGAGCGCGCCAAGGGTAAGCGTGAGATTGCCCGCCACGGTGCCGAGCATCGCGCAAAAGCTGTCGAGAGTGTCGCGCGCGATCGGATCGCTGCCGGTCATGCCGCGCTCGGCTATCTCGGCAGGGGTGAGATCGGGCGCCGCCGCCCCCGACAGCTCGGCGATGGCAGAATAGAGATTGACCAGGCCCTGGCCGGAAACCGCGCGCTCCGCGGACACATGCCCGAAGCGCCGCCGCAACACGCCCAGGATCGCTTCCTCCCTCTCGTCGGCGGCGGGCAAAGTTACATGCCCGCCTTCTCCTGCGATGGCGAACCATCCTGAGGAAGTTGGCACCAAGCCTGATGCGCCAAGCCCGGTTCCCGGTCCCAGAACCGCCAATGGGGCGCCTGCCCGGCCCGCACCGCCCCCGATCTTGGTCAGATCGGTCGGTTTGAGCCGCGGCAACGAGAGCGCGATCGCGGTGAAATCGTTGACGACGAAGAGGTGCGCCAAGCCCAGCGCTGCGCGGATCTCGGCGATGGAAAATGACCAAGGATGGTTCGTCAGCTCCACGCGATCGCCGATAACCGGCGAGGCAACCGCAAATGCGCCCGCCGTCGGTCGCTCGCCTGTCTGAAAAAGATAGCCGCGGATCGCCGTGACCAGATCGGGCTGCGTCTCCACCGCAACGCGCATGATGCGCTCCGCCTCGCTCCCAGTGCGCTGAAGCGCGAAACGGGCGTTGGTGGCGCCAAGATCGATCAGGAGGCGCTGCGCGCCAGCGGCTTCTGTCTTGGCCATGCAGGTTCGGCGCGGTAGGGAGCGGCGCTCAACTTCTCCAGGAAGCTCTCACGCCATACGCTGATATTCTGGCGCCGGAGTTGGTTCATCATCGCCTGCCAGCGCTCCTGGCGCTCCTCGAGCGACATGGACAGCGCCTGCTCGATCGCCTCGGCCACTCCATCGGTATCGAAGGGGTTGACGATCAAGGCTGTATCGAGCTCCTGAGCCGCTCCGGCAAACTGCGACAGCACCAAGACACCGGGATCGTTGGGATCTTGGGCCGCCACATATTCCTTGGCGACCAGGTTCATACCGTCGCGGAGCGGAGTTATAAGGCCGATCCGGCTGGTCCGGTAGTAGCCGGCCAGCACCTTGCGCGAAAAGCTGCGGTTGAGATAGCGGATCGGCACCCAATCAGGTTCGGCGAATCGGCCGTTGATGTGGCCGGTCCTGCGCTCCAGCGTGCGACGGATTTCCTGATACTCGGGGACATCGGAGCGGGTGGGTGGCGCGATCTGCATCAGGACCACATGCGTGCGCCGCTTCGGAAACAACTCGAGGAAACGTTCATAGGCGCAGAACCGTTCGACCAGTCCCTTGCTGTAGTCGAGCCGGTCGACCCCAATGATAAGGTCGCGTTGAAGCAGGCTGAGGCGCAGCCGCTCGGTCTTGGTCGATGTCTCAGCGTCCTCGGCCAGGCCGGCTAGATCGTCGGTGTCGATACCGATCGGGAAAGCATCGGCCAATGCCGTCCGGCCAAAGGCGGTGACGCGGCCGTCAGCTTCGACAATGCCATCGGCCTCGAAACGAATGTAGTCGCGGAAGGCCCTGAGATCGACCGCGGTCTGGAAGCCGATTACGTCATAGGCCATCATCTGACGGATAATCTGCTCGTGATTGGGAAGAGCGGTCAGAACCTGCGGCGCGGGGAAGGGCGTGTGCAGGAAAAACCCCATCCGGTGGACGAGGCCGAGACTGCGCAGCGCTTCGGCCAGCGGGATCAGATGATAGTCGTTTACCCAGATGAGGTCGGTGAGCCGAAGGAGCGGCGCCAGCTTCTCCGCAAAACTGCGATTTACGTTGAGATAGGTCGCACAATCTTGTCGATCATAATCGGTGAGGTGCAGCCTATAGTGGAAAAGTGGCCAAAGCGTGCGATTGGCGTAGCCGTTGTAATAGCCCGCATAGTCCTTGGGCGAGAGATTCAAGGTGACGTAGGTAATGCCGCCACGTTGAACTATGGTCGGCGATGCGTCGGCCTGATCATGGTCGATTCGCCCACTCCAGCCGAACCATAATCCCCCGGATGCCCGCAGCGCAGCCAGCATGCCGATGGCAAGGCCGCCGACGGCGCCTTTCTTTTCATCAACGGCCGCTACGCGATTGGAGACGACGATGAGTCTGTCCGACATGTTCATCTTACCCCGAACGAGACTTCGCCGCCTGAACGAGCAACGCGGCCTTGCTCATTCTGTTGCCTCGGATAGATGGGGGCAAACCCCTCCTGCAGCAGTAAAACTGCTGCAATGCAAAAAAATTCGATATCTGACCTCCACGGCGCAATTTTTTACTTTCCTTCCAAGAGGATTCTTGGGTTCCGAGCGGCTCGAAAATCGGGCTTGCAATCCGCTGCGGTCATACCATATTTTGCACTGCGGCATGCACTTGCCGTAACGCACTTCTTGAGCGTTTCCTCCCTGAACTTGGGCCGCGGAAGCCGATCGGGCATCCGCGGCTCATTTTTAATTCTCCTCTAGCCGATCGGATAGACCGGCTCGGGCGCCGTGGCGCACCCCTCACCTAGCGCACGCTGCATCAGCACCGAATCCAGCCAGCGTCCCCCTTTCCAGCCGACGGCGGCGAAAAGGCCGGCCCGGGAGAACCCTAAGCGCTCGTGGAGATGGATTGAGCCGATATTCCCCGAATCACCGATCACGGCGATCATCTGGCGCATGCCGGCGGCCTCGGCGCGAGCCACGACCTCTGCGAGCAGCCTTCTTCCCAGCCCCTGCCCCATCGCCTCGGGCGCGACATAGACCGAATCCTCGACCGTGAATCGATAGCCGGAGCGTGGTCTGTAGCGACCCGCATAGGCGAAGCCCAGCAGGCGGCTCCCCGCTTCCGCGACGATGTAGGGCAGCCCATGCTTCTGAACGGCCGCGCACCGGCGCTCCATTTCAGCGATATCCGGCGGGGTTTCCTCGAAACTTCCGAATCCATGCAGAACATGATGGCCGTAGACCCGCTGCAGCTCGGCTCCGTCGCCGGGCCGCGCATCGCGCAGCTTCGCCCCTTGCGCCGCTGCTTCGATCATGCGGCCATCTCGGCTCCGTCCAGCTCCGCAAGGACGGTGATCAGCCCCTCCATTTCAGCGGCGAGCCGGTTCAGGCGCGGCCGGCGCTCGACGCGCTCCTCATCCATGTAGAGGGCGCGGTTGACCTCGATCTGCAACACGTGGACGCCGCGCTCCGGCCGCCCGTAATGGCGCGTCACATATCCGCCCGCATAGGGGAGGTTGCGGGTCACCACATAGCCGAGGCCGGTAAGATAGGCTTCAACCGTATCAATCAGAGCCGGCCCGCAGGAGGCGCCGTGGCAGTCGCCAAGCACGAAATCGACACGGCGCATTCCCGGATCTCGGTCCATCGGTCCACCAACCGAGGGCATCGAATGGCAATCGATGAGAAAAGACCAGCCGAACCGCTCGCACGTCAGATCAATCAGTCTCCGGAGCGCCGCGTGGTAGGGTTTGTAGCAGCGCTCGATGCGCCCTGCGGCATCGGCGAAATCGAGCTTGCGCGCGTAGATTTCCTCGCCGTTGGCGACCACCCGTGCGATGGTGCCGAGCCCGGCGGCCACGCGCGGCGAGCGCGAATTCACATAGGCCGGCAATGGCTCGGAAAACATGGCTGCATCAAGTTCCCAGGGCTCGCGGTTGGGATCGACATAAGCCCGTGGAAAGAGCGCCTTGAGCAAGGGCGCGCCGTGCTGCGGAGCGGCCTGGAACAGCTCATCGACGAAGGCGTCCTCCGAGCGGCGGAGCGTTACCTGATCGAGGCGGGTTTGCTCCAGGAATTCAGCTCTGTAGTCGGTCCCGCTGTGCGGCGAGGCGAAGATCCCCGCCACCGTCTGGCCAACCGGGGCGGCGATTTCATAGATCTCGTTCCGCTCGATAAGGGCGCTGATGCCGTCCATCGCCCGTCATTAAACGCCATTCGAGCCGGCCTGTCACTTGCAGTGGGAACGGGCCTGATTTGGCTAGAGCCTTGGGTTAACATCCCTTTATAGATGATGGAGTAAAAAGCGATGGGGGGCGCACAGCCCGGCTCGATGCGGTCCCACCCGGGGGCAGTGTGACGGGCAAGGTCCACATCTGATCGGATCGGCGAGCGCGGCGGGGAATGGCAACGATCCTGATTGCCGAAGACGATTCGCAGATGCGGACCTTTCTGGCCGCCGCATTGCGGCGGGCCGGCCATTATGTCGAGGCCGTCGAATGCGGGGAGGATGCCCTGCTGGCCTTGGAGGGCACCGATTTCAACCTCCTCCTGGCCGATGTCGTGATGCCGGGCATAGACGGAATCGAGCTGGCGCGCGTCGCCAGCGAGCGGCATTCTGAGATCAAGGTGATGTTCATTACCGGCTTCGCGGCGGTCGCATTGAAGCATGCGGTCGTTGGGCAAGGTCAGCCGCGGGTGCTGTCCAAGCCCGTGCATCTCAAGGATTTGATCCGAGCGGTCGATCGGCTGCTGGCTGAGTGACGCTTCGGAGCTGGCCGTTCGGCTCGGGGAGTTCGTCAAACTGGCGAGCGGGATCATTCGGAGCAATGGGCCAAACCAGCGATGACGCTTGGCGCCGGCTTCCTTCTCGCCGGCCTGGTTCTGGCTGGCCTGGGCGGCGAGTTGTTCGTGCGGGGCCTCGTCGGCATCGCGCGCTGGGCGAGGATCGCGCCGGGCATCGTCGGCTTGACCCTGGCCGCCTTCGCCACCTCCAGCCCTGAGCTTTCCGTATCCGTCAATGCCGCTCTCGAAGGCCGTCCGCTGATCGGCCTCGGCAACGCCATCGGCGGCAATGTTGTCAATCTTGGCTTGGTTTTCGGCATCACCCTGTCACTGGCCAAGGTCACCGCTCCGCGCAGCCACCTGCGCCGCGACTTCCCGGTCGCCTTCCTTATTCCGCTTCTGACGACGCTGCTCATCGTCGACGGCATGCTCTCGCGCCTGGATGGGCTGCTCATGCTCGGCCTTTTCCTCACCTGGCTTGCATTCACGCTGGTCGATGCCTGGAAGCAGCGCAGCGCCGTGACGAAAGTTCTGGGGGAGCGTCGCGGTGCGCTGATCATCCTCTCCGCTCTCGCCGGGCTGGGCATGCTGATCATTGCCGGCCGACTGCTCGTCTTCGGCGGGACCAGCCTCGGTCAGGCCCTCGGCCTCAACCTGTTCATCGTAGGCGCCACCATCGTCGCCCTCGGCACATCGATTCCCGAGCTGGCGACGGCGCTGGTTTCGCGATTTCACGGCCATACCGATGTCGGGCTGGGAACGTTGTTCGGCAGCAACATTTTCAACGGCCTGTTCATCATCGGCCTGATCGCGATCATCCAGCCGATCGAACTCCGCTTGCCGGAGGTAGTCGTGGGCCTGGGCTTTGGTGCCCTGGTCATCGCCGCCTCGTTTCCTGTGCGAGGGGCAATTCAGCGCCCTCGCAGCGTCTTGCTTCTCGCGCTCTATGCCGCCTACCTAGTCGTCCTGCTGCAATTCGGAACCTGGGAATGAGCCCTTCGCCGCACCGCACAAACCGGCCCTATGAGGAGCATGGTGCATTCCATGCTCTGGCGGCTGCTTCAGTGATCAGGCCGCAAGCAGCTCAGCCAAGCACCCGTCGAGAAGCCGTTCGAAGGCCCGATCATTGCCAGGGCTGGCGGCGCAGTGTCCCCAGGGAGAATCGGAAACCAGCAACCTCGCATTGGACATGTAGCGCAGCTCGATTTCATTGTCCTCGGGCGGGAAATACAAATCCTGCCGACAGGCGATGAGAATCGCCCGGGCTCTTATGGCGCCAAGCGCCCTGGCGAAGTCGTAACGGTAGATTTGATTGGCGCTGATATCGCCCCGCTGCCAAGTCCACAGCTTGGCCAAGAGATCATTGGCATCCCATTTCTCCGCATGATCCCTTTCCCAATCCATCAGCAGCTCTTCAAAGGTGGCGAAGCCCAGGTTCTTGTACAGTCCCTCGCGAAAGAATGTCTGGGAATAGGCCCAGCCGGCATAAACCCGTCCAAAGGCGCGCAGCCCGCGCTCGGGTTGTTTTTCGTAGTTCCCGTTGTTCCAGGTCTGATCGGCTTGAAGGGCCGCTTTCACGCCTTCCAGAAAGACGATGTTGTGCGGCGACGTCCTGGCCGAGGCGCAGAATGGCGCGATCGCGTCGACCATGTCCGGATACTGCGCGGCCCACTGGTAGGCTTGGCAGCCCGCCATCGACCATCCCGTGACGAGCGCGATCCGATCGATCCCGAGATGTCGGGTCAGCAACAGATGCTGGCATCTCACATTGTCAAATAGCGTGACCTTGGGGAATCGAGGTCCATCCTGAGGCGGCGGCGTGTTGCTGGGCGATGATGAGAGCCCATTCCCAAGCAAATTTATCGATACGATGAAATGCCGCGCCGGATCGATCGCCCGTCCGGAGCCGAAGAAGCCTTCGTTGCGATAATGCGTGCCTGTAAAGAAGGTTGGCAGCACCACCACATTGTCCCTTGCCGGGCGGAGGCTCCCATAGACCTTGTAGGCAAGCGTCACATCCAGCCTTTCACCAGACTGCAGCTCTACGTCTCCCAAATGAAGCCTTTGATGATCACGCCCCATGGCATCCGTACCCCCTGCCGGAACAGCTTTGCTCATCGGAATTCAGGGTCGCATCACAATGCCGACAGCCAAGCCACACCGCCAAACACCAACACGATGCCTGCCCATTGCAGCAGCGCTATTCTTTCCTTCAGAACGAATCGAGCCAGCAAAGTCGTGACCACGCCGAACGTCGATCCGGTCACCGCGGCAATAGCGGCATCCTCCTCGGCGCTTCCAGCGAAGAGAAAAAGATACCCGCCCGCATCCAACACTCCTTGAGCGCCCAGGACCGGCCACCAGGCGCGATCAAGATTCCTGCGCTCAGCGGGAAACACGATAATGAGTGAAATCGATGCCAGACTGATCAAGCGGCCCATCCACAAGGTCTGCACGTCGCCATAGATGGGTACCGCTGCTTGACCCGAGGAAACCAGAGCTGCGTAAAACAGACATGAGAGGATGGATAAGAATATGGTTCCAATCAGCTCCCGTCTGTCTCCTCGATCATTCTCGTATTGAGTTGCCGCACCTGCAACGATGAGAACGCCGATGATGGTCAGCGCGACAGCGGCCCATTGCGCAAGGCTCGGGCTGAACCCGAGAAGCACCGCGAGCATGAGGACCAGGGCCGGATAACTCGCGACAATGGGAGCCACCACGCTTACCGGGCCCCTTGCGAGAGCCGTGTACAAGAGGAGGGTCATTATCGTCGTCGAGACACCGTTGATTGCAAGCAGCCACAGCCCGGAGACATCCCATACCATGGGGTGCTTCGTGAGCCAGACCCAGAGAGACAAGATGATGGATCCGGCGAGCAGGGTGCCGAACAGAGCGTTTGCCGGTCCTATCGCACGGCTGCTGAATCTTGCGACGAAATCCGCTCCTCCCAGGGCGAGGGCGGAGAAACTTCCCCAAAGAGCCGCGTTCATTTGTGTCGGGAGAACCAGCTTGCTGCTCGAGGGACCCTATAAGAGTGGCGCCGACGCGTACAGGCGAATGACTCTCGTGCGCCCCGGCCCGTCAGGGGACGAAACATCAGCGGATCAGCCGGGAAAGCGTCCCCGCGCCTCCACTCATGACCGGCCTTACATCGTCAGGAGCGAACTCAGCCAAGCGCGAGAAGGGCGCCGGTGCCAAGTATCGCAACTCCCACCAGTCTTGTGACCGGCGCGCGCATTCGCGTGGTGTTGCCAATGGCGATGCCGGTCAAATGCAATGCCGCCGTCGATGCCAGGAAACCGGCAGTGAACGCCGCATCCTTGGCCGTCACTCCGATATCGGCGACATGCGCGCTCCCGTGCCACACCGAGGTGATGGCGATGATGACGATCGCCGGCAGAAGCCCGAATTGAACCCGCCAAGCGATCAAGCCGCCGATCACGACCATCGAGACGAGAATTGCCGGCTCCATCATCGGCATGGCCAGTCCCTGCCAGCCGAGGATCGCCCCGATGAGAATTGTAAGAAGAGAGGATATCGGGATCATCCATGCTGCCCGGCCTCCCAGATGGCTGGCCCAGACGCCGACGGCGAGCATCGCCAGGAGATGATCGACGCCGAAGAACGGATGCGCGAGGCCCGCCGGCAATCCGAGGACATCGGTTGAAAGGGTGTGCGCCTGCCCTGTCGAGGAGCCCGCCAACCAGCAGGCGAGCGTTCCACCGGCGATCAGGCAAAGCTTACCTATCGTCATCGCAGCTCTCCCAAGGTCGCTCTCAAGATGAAGTACCGGGTTTCATGACTTTCTTCCGATGGCCGAGCTTTCCTTCGACAACCATCGTGCCGAGCGCATCGAGAATGACACGGCAAGCAAGCTGCGCGGTGTTGTCGTTCACATCATAGGGAGGGGCAACCTCCACAACTTCCATCCCGCATAGACCCTCCCGCGCTATCAGCCGAACGATCTCCAATGCCTCGCGCGGCAGCAGCCCTCCAGGTTCCGGCGACCCGGTTCCGGGAGCGAATCCGGGATCTATCGAATCGATATCGAACGACAGATAGACCGCCTTGCAACCTTTCCAGGCCAGTTCCAGCGCCGCCTCTGCCGCCTTGGCGGGGCCGAGATCGGTGATGTCGGTCATGGTCATCACGCTCGTCCCGCGTCGCTTGGCGACAACCGCACCGGGACGCGACCCGTACCAGCCGCCAATCCCCATCTGCACCAAATTCTCCGGGGGACAATTCGGAAGTCCGACATCATGCATATGGCTGTGGTCGCGATGCGTATGAGCCGTCGGCTCATGAGTGGTCCAATACCACGGCGTGGTGTGCATCCGCTCATCCATATCCTTTTCCTGGATGTCGAGATGACGATCGATATGAATTATCCCGACATTGCCGTCGATGTGCGGGGCAATGCCGCGCACATTCGGGAAACCCAAACTATGATCTCCTCCGCAGATGACTGGAAACACGCCCGCCGTATAGATATGAGAGATCGCCTTCGTCACCTGATCGAAAGTCTTCTCGATGTTTCCCGGTATGACAAAAACGTCCCCGATGTCGCAGAAATCGAGCTCCTCGTAGATATCGACGGCGCCATCCACCGAATAGCCGTCATAAAGAGCCGAAATCCTGCGAACCGCTTGCGGCCCAAAGCGCGCGCCCGGCCGATACGTCGTCGCGGTGTCGAAGGGAACGCCGACAAACGCGGCTTCGTACCGGGATACCTCGCGCACGTCGGCGCAATAGGGCGCCTTCATGAATGTATTGATGCCCGCAAAGGCCGGTTGGTGGCCCCGGCTGAAGCAGGAAATGGAGCGGTCGATGACGGAGGGGGCAGCTTCCAGCCCGAACTCCAAAGACTGCCGGATTTCCTCTTCCTGCTTCGTCTGCGAGATGCGAGATAGCCGGTCGAGATTCCGATTTCCGCGAAACTTGCTCGCTTTGCGGCTCGCCATCCACCCCTCCAAGATCAATTTCCGGAGAAGAGAATGATTAGTGAGGCATGGATTTGAACAGTCCGAAAAAAGCAATGCTCAGCATCAAGGATCTTGATGCAATCCACCTCTGGTTTATCAAATCTGTCAGACCAGTTCCGGCGCTCTCATCGAGAATTCCTCGACCAGGAGATCTCGGGCAATGTGCCTGGGCGCCGACCTGTTGGTGATGATGAATATCTCCATCGAGGGTTCACTGACATCGATCAGCGGCCATAGGCGTCCCTCGGCCACCTCGGGAGCGGCAAATCCCTCCGGCAGGAAGCAGATGCCCAGGCCGAGCAGCGTCAGCCGTTTGGCTTCGTCGAGATTCTCCGACAGGCCTGCGACTTCCGAGCCCAGACCGTTGCGTAGCCGATAACGCGTTAGCTCGTCCGGCTCATCTGCGGCGGTAAGAATAAAGGCGTGTCGGTCCAGATCCCTGGCGGATGCCATTCTCCGACCGAACAGCGGGTGGGAGCAGCCGCAATACGGCCGGTGGCGTTCCAGAAACAGCGACTGATAGGTCAACTCCGCATGGAAGAAGCGCGCAGGCGCAACGCCAATGTCGGCTTCGTGGCGCAGAAGCGACCGCCCGATCGCATCCCAGGTGGAAACCTCGATGGCGATCTCGACCCTTGGAAACTGTCCGTGAAAGGCGGCGATCGCCTGATCGAACACTGTGTTCACCATCCCGCTGATGACCTGCAGTCGGATGCGCCCACGCAGCTCGGCGCGCATATTAGCGACGCTCAATGGAATTCCATCGACCATCTCAATCATGCGCCCACAGGTCTCGGAGACGAGCGCTCCCGCATCGGTAAGCTCAAATCCGCCCGGACCTCGCTTGCACAAAACCATGCCCAGCGTTTCCTCCAATCGCTTCAGGGCGAGGCTGACTGTGGGTTGTTTCAGGCACAAACGATCGGCCGCACGGCTGACGCCCCCAGCCTTCACGATCTCTGAGAAGATGCGCAGCAAATTCCAATCGAGCTCTGGCGCAAGCCGTCCGACCGGCAACATGGCTCACCTCTTCGCGATCTGGGGTCCACGAGCGCCTAACCTGTCCTATGGAACGGACGCTCGCAACTTTCCGCCCCTCCTCCGATCGGCTAAGCTGAACACAGGTTTCCCCAAAGGCCGTCGAAGGGATCAACCGCGCCATGGTCGGGAGGATGGCGAAGTCTCGCCCCGACACGCCGCACCGTGCAAAGCGGAGGAGAAATCTTCCGCCGCCCTCCGAACGGCTGATGGAGGTGGCGCTTGAGCTGTTTTCGAAGGGGGATTACGGCTCGATCTCAATCAAGCAGATCGCCAAGGCCGCGGAGGTCAATACGGCCCTCATCTACTACTACTTCGAGAGTAAGGAGGGCTTGTTTCGCGCTGCGCTGCAGAACGCCGTCAGGAAGTCGCTCGAGAACTACCGCTCGCTCAAGAAGCGGCACCATGACCCGGTCGATCTCATCGGCGACTGGTTTGAAACCCAACGCCAGCTATGGCGCCCGATACGCCAGCTTGTGAAGATCATGCTCGACTACAGCAGCAGCCGAACGAAGACCGGCGTCATCGACGACATCATCGAGGAATTCTACCGCGAGGAGGTGGACATCCTGGCCAGCAGCGTCGCGCGCGGCATCGCGATCGGGCTCTTTCGGCCTGTCGACCCTTATCGGGCGGCCCATCTTGCCTCAACCCATCTTGACGGAATCATGGTGCGCTCATTCATTCAACCGGATTTCGACATCGCGGCAGCGCTGGACGAACTCAAATCCCTGTTCTGGGAATATCTGGGTCACCAGGCACGACCGGTTGAGATGGAGCTAGACCCACGCCGACCCTAGATGAATCGCTACGGCGGTGATTGGGCACACCTACCTACCTCCAATGCGACCAGCGATCCGGCCCATCTTGTTAATTGATCGATTGATTAGAAGCTTCGACGCTTAGGAGCGAGTAATAATGAAAGGCTCTATGGTCTTGACGCACAATAAAATTGCTTAGAGATCACAATGGCAGCTCGCAACAACCGCGCCGGTAGCGAGCAGCGGGACATCGAACCGCTTGAACGGGAGCTCGCCGCCCGTGGGGTTAAGTATGCGCTGGCGAGCTACGTCGATATGCACGGCGTGCCCAAGGCGAAAATGGTGCCGTTGGCGCATCTCCGGCAGATGCTGAACGGGTCGGAGCTGTTCACCGGAGCCGCTCTCGAGGGGGTCCCCCAGGATGTCTTCGAGGAGGAGGTTTCGGCCCATCCCGATCCGAAGGCCTGGATTCAGCTTCCCTGGCGGCGCGACGTCGCCTGGTTTCCCAGCAATCTGTGGACCGGAGGCAGGCCGTTCGAGGCCTGCAGCCGCACCATCCTCACCCGGCAGATGGATCGTGCGGCCAAGCTCGGGTTCGTACCCCAGCTGGGCGTGGAGGCGGAGTTCTTCGTCTTGCGCGACGATGGCCAGGGTGGCTTTGTCCCCGTGTCAACCCGCAAGAATCTGGAGAAGCCGGCCTACGACGCCGTGCGGCTGATCGACAACATGGCATGGATGAGCGAGCTCGTAGACGCAATGAACGAGCTCGGCTGGGATGTCTTCTCGCTGGATCATGAGGATGGAATCGGCCAATTCGAGATCGATTTCGCCTATGCCGACATGCGGACCATGTCCGACCGTTACGTGTTCTTCCGGATGATGGCCCACGAGATCGCACGCAAGCACGGCCATTTCGCCACTTTCATGCCCAAGCCGTTCCCCGACCGAACCGGGAGCGGTGCGCACTTCAACATGTCGTTCTCCGACCTCAAGGGCGGACGAAACCTCTTCTTTGACGAGCGGGATGGCCGTGGCTGCAAGCTTTCTCGTATCGGCTATCAGTTCATCGCCGGTGTGCTGCGCCACATGGGTGCGATCTGCGCCGTGATCGCGCCGACCGTGAACAGCTACAAGCGGCTGATCCTGCGCGGCAGTCAGTCGGGGTTCACCTGGGCGCCCGTCTTTGTCTGCTACGGAAACAATAATCGCACGAACACGTTGAGAATCCCGTTGGTCGGCGGACGAGTGGAGCTGCGCGCCGCCGACAGCGCCTGTAATCCTTATCTGGGCGCCGCCCTGGTGCTTGCCGCGGGCCTGAACGGCATCGAGGAGAATCTCGATCCGGGCGAGCCGCACACCGACAACATGTATGTCAAGACCGATGCCGAGCTTCGCGATCTCGGTGTCGGCTATCTGCCGCGCACCCTCGGCGAGGCGCTGGACCAGTTCGAGGCCGACCCGCTATCGCGCGAGGTGTTCGGGCCGGCCATGTTCAGGGCGTGGGCCGACTACAAGCGCGACGAATGGACGAGTTACACCAATCACGTCTCCGAATGGGAGAAAGCGCGCTATCTGAAGCAGTTCTGAGGGCCCGAAGGGACTATGTTCTGGAAGAGGAGCAGGTCGGGAGGCGAGACCGTGGTGATCTTCTTCGCCTCGGATCTGCACGGATCGAACGTCTGCTTCCGCAAGTTCGTGAACGCGGTCCAGTTCTATGGCGCCAATGTCCTGGTCATGGGCGGCGATATGACCGGCAAGGCCGTGCTGCCGATCACCGAGCAGCCGGATCGAACCTTCCTGGCTTTCCAGGCCGGCTCCACGATCAAGATGACCAACTCCGAGGAAGTCGATGCCTTCATCAAGCGCGCCGGTGACATGGGATTCTACCCGGTCCTGCTTTCCGAGAACGAATACCGGCGGCTTCGCGACGATGAGCACATGCGCCACGAGCTGTTCAAGAAGCTGGTGATCGAGCGGGTGCGGGAATGGTGCCGCTTCGCCGAGCAGAAGCTCACCGGCAAGGAGGTGCCCTTCATTACCTCGCCGGGAAACGATGATTTCGTCGAGATTGATGAGGTGCTGCGCACATCGCCCGCCGTGCAATTCCACGAGATGGAAGTGACGGAGCTTCGCGGTTACCAGCTCCTGCATTGCGGCGGCTCGAACCATACCCCGTGGAACACCGAGCGCGAATACAGCGAGGAGGAGTACGAGACCCGCTTCGCGAAGCTTCTGCCGCTCGTTTCGGACATGCAGCGTTGCATCTTCAATGTTCACGTGCCGCCCTATGGCACCGTTCTCGATCAGTGCCCCAAGCTCGACGAGCGGCTGCAGGTGGTGTTCGAGATGGGCAATCCCGTGCAGATGCATGCCGGCAGCACGACGCTTCTCGAGATCATTCGCACCCATCAGCCGCTGCTCGGACTGCACGGCCACATCCACGAGGGGCGCGGTCAGATCAAGATCGGCAACACGGTATGCGTCAATCCGGGCAGCGTCTATCCCGAGGGGATGCTGCAGGGAGTCCTGGTCACGCTCCAGGACGGTACGGTCAAGAGCGTGCATCTGACACAAGGCTAGCCGAACCGACAAGCGCGGTAGGGGAGGAGACGATGACCTCGACACCGACTGATCGCCCAGAGCAAAGGATTTTCCTGCGCAAGGCCTCCGGCCTCATACGCACTGCCAGCCTCACCGACGTGCTGATCTACGATGTCGGCCTGGTCAGCATCGGCCTCGGCGTTGGCACCCTGATGTATTACGGGCCGGCCTTCTATCCCGGCGGCAACATCATCCTTGCCTGTATCATCGCCGGCATTCTGATGGCGGCGATCTGCTGGGGCATGATCACCTGGTCGGCGACGCTGCCACGATCGGGTGGCATCTATGTTTTTGGCTCGCGCAGCCTTCCCCCCTTCCTGGCCCTCACCCTGAGCCTGGTTGAGATCACCGCCTGGCTTTTCTACTGCGCGATTGCGGCCTACTGGATCGTGCTTCTAGGCGTGTCGCCGATGCTGGCCTTGCTCGGTTATCTGAACAACAACGAAAGCCTGATCAACGCCGCAAACTGGGTGGTTCAGCCCTGGCCCAAATTCATCATCGGCTCGCTCATCCTGCTCGTGAGCTCCTTCCTGCTCACCAGCGGCATGCGTTCATACCTGTTGAGCCAGAAGATCGTATTCACTGCCGCGATGATCGGCTCGGTCTTGTTGATCGTGGTGCTGGCGGTCTATTCGCAGGAAGACTTCGTCGCCTCCTTCAACGCCATGATGGGGCCGCTGATCGGCGAGGCCGATCCCTACAATGCGATCATTGCCTCGGCCAAGGAGAACGGCTGGACAACCGAGGGGGCCAATTTCGGCACGACAATCCTGCTCTCGAACTGGGCGTTCCTGCCGCTGATCGGCTCCGCCTTCTCGATCGCGATCGGCGGCGAGATCAAGTCCGTACAGCGGTCGCAGACCGTCGGCATGCTCGGCGCGCTCGTGGTGACGCTGGTGATCTGGATCATCACCGTTTCCCTCGCCAACAGCGTATTCGGATACGACTTCATCGGATCGGCCGTCTTCAACATCCTCAACGGCACGGGCGTAGCCATGCCCACCGACGCCACCATTACGCTTCTGACCGGGATTCTCACCCAGTCATGGTTCGTTACGCTTCTGGTCTCGATCGGTTTCATCACCTGGATCTGGATGTGGATTCCGGGCATGCACACCTTCGCCATTCGTGCGGTCGTGGCCTGGGCGTTCGACCGGATCGCGCCGGCGCCCCTCGGCGACATCTCACAAACGCGGCACACGCCAACGACCGCGATCTGGATCACCTGGATCGTCATGGTCATTTTCATGGCGCTGTTCAGCTTCACGGATTTCTTCGCGACGATCGTGATCCTGATCGAAGCGGCGGTGCTGGCCTGGAGCATCGTGCTCGCGGCGGGGATCTTTTTCCCTTACGTCAGGCCGGACATCTACAGCAAATCCCCGATCGCCGGGCGGCGTATCTTCGGCCTGCCGGTGATGACGGTTGCGTGCCTGCTCGGGACGATTGCATCCCAGTTCTATTTCTGGGTGCTCTTCTCCGATCCGGTCGCCGCCGGGCACCAAATGAACCAGGTCATCATCGTCGGCGGCGTATTCGTGATCGGCATCGTCTTCTACTTCGTGATGAAGGCCATCCGGCAGTCGCAGGGCGTGAATGTCGAGCTGGCTTTCAAGGAGATCCCGATCGAATAGGCCGGGGATTGACCATGCCGATATGGCGCTGAAAAACCTTCATTTTGTCGACGAGGCGTTGCGGCTCGTAGGAAGGGCGGAGGAGCGCGGGATCCAGCTCAGGATCCTGGGCTCCATCGCCTATCGACTCCACTCGCCCGCCAACATTCATCTGTTCTCGGAATTGGAGCGGGAGCTGACGGATGTGGATCTGGGGGCGTATCGACATCAGAGCCACGCGATCCGGGAATTCATGAAGCAGGAGGGCTACGCCTCGAACGAAGGCATGTTCGTCGGATCCGAAGGCGCGCGGCACGTCTATCGGCATCCGCAGTGGAGCCTGCATGTAGATGTCTTCACCGACGAGCTCAACTATTGCCATCCGATCCCCTTCAAGGGGCGGCTGGAGCTAGATTCCCCGACGCTTACGACCACCGACCTCCTGCTCGAAAAAATGCAGATCGTCGAGATCAATCTGAAGGATCTTAAGGATACGATGGTGCTCCTCATCGAGCATCCGATCGCCGACCCCTCGGCGCCGCGGGAAAGCATCGATTCCCGCTACATCGCCCAAATGATGTCGCAGGATTGGGGCTTTTACCACACCTTCACCAGCAACCTGCGCAAGGTGGCCGAATTCATCCCGCAGTTTCCCGTTGTCGGCCCTGATCAGGCCGAAATCATTCGCGCCCGCATCGACCAACTCCTTGTGGCGGTCGAGGAAATGCCGAAAAGCATGAAGTGGAAGATCCGGTCGAAGATCGGAACCCGGACGCGCTGGTATCAGGAAGTCTCCGAGAACGGCGAAATTTTCTAGGCTCGATCGAGTCCTCGAGCCGAAAAGGAGCGACGTTCCATGCGCCATCAGGATTTTGCCGCTCGCCAGAAAACCCTTTGGCTGGAGGGCCTTTCCTACCAGCCCCTGATGGTCGCGCACACCGACGTCGGCAAAGGGGCGCCCGTTCTGCTGCTGCATGGCATCCCCACCTGGTCCTATCTCTACCATGACGTGATCCCGCTGCTCGAACCGCATTGCCGCGTGCTCGCGCCGGACTTCCTTGGTCACGGCTATTCCGACCGTCGCGACCGCTTCGACCGCTCTCTGCAGGCGCAGACCGCGATGATCCTCGCCTATCTCGACGCCCTCGCGATCGACCGCGCCACCATCGTCGGGCACGACACCGGCGGCGGGGTTGCGCTCATCATGGGCATAGAGCATCCCGATCGGGTCGAGCGATTGGTGCTGTGCAACGTGGTCGCCTACGCATCATGGCCGATCGACGACATGATCGCGCTCGGAAATCCGACGTGGAGCAGGAAGTCTCCCGCCGAAATCGCCGCATTCGTCGCCTCGGGCCTGCCAGACGGTCTCCACAACCGGGACCGCCTGACTGAGGAGTTCCGCGCCGGGATCGTAGCACCCTATAGCGACGAGGAAGGCAAGATCAGCATCATTCGCAACGCCAGCGCCCTCAACACCAACCACACCATGGCGCTGGTCGACCGCCATCGCGAGATCCGGGCGCCGACGCTCATCCTCTGGGGCGTCCATGATCCCTGGCAGACGATTTCGGACGGTGAAGCTTTGGCCAGAGAGATTCCGGCGGCGCGGCTGGTGCGGCTGGAGAACGCCTCGCATTGGCTGCAGCAGGACGCGCCGGAGGATTTCGCTCGAGAACTGCTCTCCTTTCTAAAGGAAGGATGACGCCGATGACCTCCGAGCGTGACCAGGCCAATGCCGAGGCGTTCCGGCGCCTGACCACGTCCGATCCCGTCCTCGAGGACATCCGGCCGGCGATCGAGGCGCTGCAAGGCATGCGCCCTGACCTGATCCTCACTTCCGGACCGGGCATGCCCTGGCAAGCCTATGCCGGCGGTCAACGCTCCGCGATCATCGGCGCGGCGCTGTTCGAAGGCCTTGCCGAGGACCGGCAGGCCGCTGAGCGCAAGCTTGAAACGCGTCAGATCCGGATCGAGGGTTGTCACGAGCATGGCTGCGTCGGGTCACTTGCCGGCGTCTATACCGCGTCGATGCCGGTCTTCGTCGTCCGCAACGCTGCATTCGGGAATTTTGGGTATTGCAACCTCTATGAGGGGACGAATCCGCGCCGCCTCAATTACGGCGTTTACGACAGCGGGGTTCACGAAAGGCTCTCCTATGTCAACGATGTCGTTGCGCCGGTGCTGGCCAAAGCGGTCCGCCGTTCGGGCGGCATTGGCCTGAAGCCGATCATGCAGCGCGCGCTGCATATGAGCGATGAGCTGCATAGCCGGAACACCGCCGCCTCGCTTCTGTTCATGCGCGAGTTGATTCCACACCTGCTCGAGGTGGCGCGCGAGGACCGCGAGGGAGTGGCCAAGACCATCGCCGCGATGACCGAAGACCATTACTTCTTCCTCCGCCTGTCCATGGCGGCGGCGAAGGCCACGGCGGACGCCGCCGCTGGAATCGAACGCTCGAGCATGGTGACCGCCATGGCGTTCAATTGCCGTGAGTTCGCTATCCGCGTCTCCGGCCTCGGCTCGGCCTGGTTCTGCGGCCCCCACCCCGAGGTGCAGGCCAAGCTCTTCGAAGGCCACAGCGAGGACGAGATCACCTGGATGGGCGGCGAGAGCATAATCGCCGAGACCATCGGGCTCGGTGGATTTGCGCAGGCCGCCGCCTTTCCATTACAGAACTACCAGGGCGGCGACCCGGAGGCCATGGTGCGACGAAATCTGGCGCTTTACGACATCACGCTCGGCGAGAATCCCGATTACAAGATCCCGTACCTTAAATATCGAGGAACTCCGACGGGGATCGACATTTTCAAGGTGCTGGAGACGGGAACCGCGCCGGTGATGGATATCGGCATTGCCGGCCGGGACGGCGGCCAGATCGGAGCCGGCGTCGTTCGCGCCCGCTTGGAGTGCTTTGAGGCGGCGAAAGTCGCTTATCTGCAACGCTATGGATCGGCCTGAGATGACCATGCCGCATACTGTTCTCGCCTTGAGCTCAAGTCCACGTCGCGCCGGCAATTCACGCCTGCTCGCAGAGGCGGTCCTGGAGGGAGCCGCCGAAGCGGGCCACAGCGTGCGCTGCGTCCATGTCGCCGATCATGTCAGTGGCTTTCTTAGAAACTGCCGGGAATGTCGCCGTGACGATGGCTCGTGCGGGATCGACGACGATTTTCGAAATCTGTTCCTAGATATGATGCTGCCGGCGGACGCGTTGGTCTTGGCGACGCCGGTCTGGTGGTATGGCATGTCGGCCAGCTTGAAGAATGTACTCGACCGAATGTTCTGCTACTACGCCCATTCCTATCCCGACCATGAGCGGGTGCACCGAGAGCTCATGGGCAAGCGCTTGGCGCTCGTGCTCAGCGCCGAGGAAACCAATCTCTCCGCCCGGCTGGCGATCGTGCACCAGGTCCAGGAAATCTGCCGCTATCTGCACTACAGCTTTGTCGGGGTCGTCACCGGCATTGGCAACTCGACCGGCGAGGTTCGCAACGACCCCAACCAGCCTCTGGCCCATGCGCGCGAGCTTGGCCGTCGCCTTTTCGAGATCCGGGAAACCGACTACAAGATGGACACCGAACGCCCGGGCCGGGTCTGGGATGTAACCGGCGTCTACCCCTCCTTCTGGCGATAGGCCTCGCCGCCTCTATCGCGGGCCCCAGAGAATGATGGCAGCACCGGTGAGACAGGTCACCGCGCCCATCGTATCCCATCGGTCCGGCCTCATCCCCTCGACGGACCATAGCCAAGCGAGCGAGGCCACAATATAAACGCCTCCATAGGCCGCAAACGCTCGCCCCGCCGCCTGAGCATCCGCCAAGGTGAGAAGGTAGGCAAAGAGCACAAGCGAGGCGGCGCCCGGCGCTAGCCACCAGATGGACTTCCCCAGCCGCAACCATGCCCAAAAGGCGAAACAGCCCGCGATCTCGAAAACTGCGGCACCCAAAAAAGCAAGAATTGTGGTCATGTCGCGGCTCCGAGCGACCTTTTATCGTGTGATGGGGCCTGGGCCTGTAGAAGACATAGCGCGCACCATACGCTACAAGCTTTCGGGCCTCCGGACCATGGTCGTCGGCCAACGCCGGCGCGGTTTGCCTTTCCGCGCGCATCCGACACCCAGGGGCCACACCCCACCCAGCGATCAAGACTCTTGTTGGAACCTGTTGCTGCGGGGATCTTAGCTCCCCGCACCTTCAATACGGGCGAACTGCAGGCGCCAAGAACTTCGTATGATTCACGCCGCCGACATCAACATTTGCAAGGGGGCCGTCGATACGATCCAGCCCATGAATTCCGATGCCTTTCTTATAAACCCTCTGTACCAACGATTGTTACGATGCTCAAGCACCCTGGTTCCAGCTATTCCGGCGAGGTCGGAATTTCTCAATATGCGCTTATCGAACATTGAATAAGTAAGAGCGTTGTGACTGATCGCGTTATTGAAAGACCTGACATTGTCATGGTGCCGCTTGGGAATGAAATCCGGCATTCCATACTCCTCCCAGACGGCGTCGCGATTTCTGCCCCGATATGTCGGAGGGAGACGCATCGAGGTAATGCCCTTCTTCTGATCGACCGGGTAGCTGGGCAGGCGCCGCCGCAAAGCCTCCTTCAGCAGATACTTGACGGCGAAATTCCTGTGATAGCGCTGATGGGCTGGCACCGACATGGCTGTGGCTACAAGAGGAGTCGAAAGGAAAGGCAAGTGAACCCGCTTGCGATGGGCAAGAGCCAACTGCCGAAGAAAAGTGGTGCTATCCTCGCACCAGTAGTCGATCCAGTGAGCAAGCTCCAGATGGCGGTATAGTCTGCCAGACGATTTCCATGCTCGCCCAAGCCGTGTCGACGCGTACCGTACACGACGCGCCAACCGACTCTGAAGAGTCCGAGTCCCTACCGCATCCGACACGATGTCAAAATCGGTGAAGCCCCGGCTGGACATTCCAGCCGCCCACCCGAGCGGCGACTCAGGATCCCTCATCAATTGACGCGAGGACTGCAACAAGCCATTTGCGCGACCGGATATCTGGGCAGCACCACGCAGTAGAATATCGAGGGGATAGGCTCGCACTCTTGCGGACAAGACCGCATTCCGTGTCCCGGCGGCTCCGAAAAGCGCATCGCCGCGACTGCCATGAATGAAACCTGCGCCAGGACCAGCGTAGGCTTGAGTGTACATCACGGTCTGGACCACTCTCTGAGGCAAGGCGGCCTTGTCGATGTTGCTTTCGATGTTGACCCAATTATCTCCGTCCTTGAGACGTCGTATTTCGAGATCAAGGTTCAGCAATCTCGCCGCTCGGGTGGCGTAGATGGTCGGATCGGGAGTCCCGGAATGCACCGACTCCGGGGCGTGAAAGAGGGCGGTCCTTCGACCATTCATGTAAGTCAGCAACAGAGTCGAATCGACTCCGCCCGAGAACATGGTGACAAGTTCATCATGCTCCTGGCACCAGCCGAGCGTCTCATGAAACGCTTCATCCAAACGCGCCAGATAATCCACGACCGATCCGTGTTTCCATCGATAGTCTATTGCATCAAATCGGGA
>DASPGI010000120.1:0-53768 GCA_035620695.1 Alphaproteobacteria bacterium | reverse complement strand
GCGGGTGGCGCGGGAGGGACGAAGTCCTTTCTTTGCTTGTGTCGAGCGCACGGGCGGCCATGAGGCGAGCATCGAAGCCGTTCGGTCCGGCCGTGCCGATCTCGCCGCGATCGACTGCGTCACCTTCGCGCTGCTGCGGCGATATCGGCCAAGCGCGACGGAGAGCGTTCGCATCCTCGAAGAGAGCCCTCTGGCGCCAGGGCTGCCTTATGTCACCGCCGCTGGCGCGACGGGGCAAGAATCTTCCTGCCTGCGCCGGGCGCTGGCCGACACGCTGGCGGATCCGGCTCTGGCGGAAGCTCGTGATGCGCTCCTCTTGCTTGGGGCCGAGGAACTTTCGCTGGCGCACTACGAGGCCATTCGAGCTTTCGCGCGCGAAGGGGCTCCGGCGGCGCTTTCCTAGGGCGTCCTTCCAGCCGGCGTTCGCGGACCCGACGACCGGGCTTCGGAATTCGAGCCACGCAATGGGTGTTGGAGCTGGACAATCCTTTGCGCCCTCGATGGAGCTTGGCCGACTCGACAGAGTGATTATTAGCCCCCCGGCGCCGAGGGTTAAGATAGGCTACGGAGAGCCCCCGGATAATTGCTCCCGCTACAACGAAGGCAATTGGACTGGCTCCAAGCCCCTGCCCGACGACTTCATCGAATGCTACCTTTTGATCTGGCGCTGTGTTGTGGATGTTACGCTTTGATCTTGCCGAGGATGAACGAAACCTAAGAGGGAAAGCATCGATGTGCTTCGTAGATCACGTATTTACGCGTGTACCTATGGAGAGCCCTGGGGACTGCCGTCGGCGTCGATCCGCGCGAGTGCGGCAAGACAAAGCGCTAGACGGCGTCTGGCAAAAGTCTCTTTGGACCGATCAATCGCCTGACTTTCTACTTTCTTGGAGGCCCATGAGGAGCATGGCCAGGACATTCGTGGTTTTGCAGAGTCTTCTGGCTTTGTTGCTTCTGTCTGCCTGCGCATCGCCTCCTGAGCGGGCACTCTCCACAATTGCACCGTCGTACGCCACGCTCCCGAATGGGTACGAGCCGCTGAATCCGACCCACCCTTCGAGTATCTATGCCGAAGTCACGGCCATTCCTGGCGACAATCTCATACGTTATTTGGAGCGCAAGAGCGGACATGCGTTGAACCTTCTTTCGCTCTCCGGCGGCGGCCAGAACGGCGCCTTTGGCGCCGGGTTCCTCATTGGTTGGCGCGAGAGCGGACGGCGACCACGGTTCGATGCCGTCGGTGGGGTTAGCACCGGTGCGTTGCTTGCCACCCACGCCCTTCTTGGCACCCCTGCCGACGATGCGACTTTGGAAGAGATGTACACGCAAATCACGAAAGACGATATCTACAAGGATAGAGGGTTCTTCAGTATTCTATCTTCCGACTCGCTGAAAGACACTGCCCCTTTGCGTGCGATGCTCGTCAAATATGTCACATCGGAGACTTTGAAGCGTGTGGCTGCAGCATACGACGAAAATCGTATGTTGTTTGTGGGCACCACCAACATCGACTACGGCCAGACGTGGGTCTGGAATATGTCGTTGATAGCGAAAGCCGGTGAATTGGAACTTTATCGTAACGTTTTGCTGGCCTCCGCCTCGTTCCCTATCGTCTTTCCACCGGTTGAAATAAACAACCATTTGTTCGTCGACGGGGCCGCGCGTTCAAATCTGGTGATCCCAGGGATGGGGGGAATGGAAAAACCCAATCCACCGCTGCACGGACCAGGCAATCTGTACCTAATTGACAACGGCAAGGTGACGCACCCGCCTGCAGCCTTGGTCCGGGCTCTTGGCCCAATCGCCGCGACAACGGTCAGCGTGATGATGGAACAGTCCATGCAGACGGCCGTGACAAGGTCCTACTTCGGGGCAAAGATACTAGGCTACTCCTTCAACATGGTCGGTATTCCGGACGACGTGAATATCGGCAATGATGTGCTCGCATTCGACCCAGTCCAGATGCGTGCAGCTTTCGATGCGGGGCGCGCACTCGCGATGCAAGACGACCCATGGAAGAGCTCCCCACCCAGTACGGGTGATATTCCCTCCTGGGCTTTAAAGACACTAATACAATGATGCACTCGATTTTAGACGGTTGTCCAATAGACGGAGGCCGGCGCGATGCGTTGAAATGGAGGAGGGCACGGTAGGTCCGGTCATCCGCAGTGAGCCGAAATGCCGGCGACGACACCTCCATAGGCTGACCTTGTCGGCATCTGTTCGGTTACGAAGCACCAGAAATCCGGCATTTGGTGGTTACGGTTTGCGTTAGGAAATGCGGCAAAGAACTGAAATCGCCAAGGCCTACGCACGACGCCTTGATCTAGAGCCCGACTTCCCGCGTCGTGGCGGTTTCGCCCAGCTTCGCAGAAGCTCTGCGGTTACCTCATCCATGGGAAAGAAGCATTCGATGCGCAGCTCCTGTAATGTGATGTCCTGGGGAGTGCCGAGCGTGGCGATAGTGGTGAACAAGCGCAAGGACGTGTCCCCCTTGCGAAAATGCATCGCCAGGACCGGGCCGGTGTCGGCCTTGTTCGAAGGAAGGTTCAGCGCGGCCCGGACGCCCCTGTAGCCCATCAACCGGTCGAGCAGAGCGGCAGTCTCGATCAATCCGTCCGCCGCGGCATCGGCCTCGACGCTGCGAATAAAATAGCGCACGACCTGCGCCCAGTTGGTCAAGTGCGGCCGCAGCACATTCGGCGCAACCAGCGCATCGGCCAGGTTGATGGAAGTGCCTGGCGCGATGGGACCGACAAGGAACTCGACGAGGCGAACGGCGCCTGCATTGCTTTTGAGCAAGTTCCAGTGGCGATCGACCACGACGGCAGGATATGGCTCCTGTTGAGCCAGCATATGGTCCAGCGCCCTCGTCACCTCGGCCATGTCGGGCGCCGCAAGATCGCGCTGCCGCCACTCGGGGGCGAAGCCGGCAGCCAGCAACAATGCATTGTGCTGTCTGAGCGGAAGATCCAGCGTCGCGGCCAGGCGGTTGACCATCTGGCGGCTTGGTGACGCGCGGCCAAGCTCGAGAAAGCTCAAGTGACGCTGGGATATTCCCGCTCGCCCCGCAAGCGCAAGCTGAGAGAACGCGCGATGCTCACGCCACCATCGTAGCGACCCAGCAAATGTCTTCTCGCTCGTCATGAGTATCTCTGAGGTAGTTGCACCGAAATCCCCTGAAAGCATCATGCCACAACTGCCCCTGGTGCTGGGAATTGGAAAGCGATGGGTTTGATGCACGGAACGTTGGGATCTTTGGTTCTATTCGCGGCGGTTATGTCATTCACTCCGGGGCCCAATATCGTCATGGTTACGGCCTCCGCCGCGAATTTCGGTTTTGGCCGGACGATTCCGCAGATGATCGGGATCACGCTGGGGTTCGGTTTCATGGTCGTCGTGGCCGGACTTGGTCTGGCCGGTGTGGTTCAAGCCGAACCGCGCCTGCACAAAATGCTGCGATACGCCGGGGGAGCCTATCTCCTTTATCTCGCCTGGTGCATCGCTCGGGCCGACTCAGGCAACAGCAGCTCGGGGCGCGGCAAACCGATCGGCTTTTTCGAGGGGGCCCTCTTCACGTGGCTCAACCCCAAGGCCTGGGTGATGGCTTTGGGTGCGCTGGCGGCCTTCACCACCACGGGCGGCGACGTGCTGTTGGAAACCTCCGTCATTGCAAGCGTGCTCACGGCGGCGTGTTTCGCGTCGGTGATGATTTGGGCGGGTTTCGGCGCGGCCATTGGGCGCTTGCTGGGGAATCCGCGTGCCCGTATCGCGTTCAACTGGTCGATGGCCGGTTTGCTGGTGCTTTCTCTCTTACCGGTGCTGCGGTAGAGGCTAAGAACCATCGAGAAGAATCATCCAATTTCATGTCCAGTTGTGCAATTTCCAGTCGTGCACGACTCTCTCAAAGGATGTGCCCTTGCGAGTATGTCCGAGGTAGTTGCAGCAAGAAACAACGGCATGCATGGTGACATGCCTGGCTGGACGGAGTTCGAGATGCCCGAGGGCATCGGCGTTCCTACCACGATCTTGTCGAGCTGCTGGAAACAGCCACGGAACTGGGGATTGGGGATCCCGGCGGTCATCTGCAACACAACAAATGCTGGATGGGCCTTCTGATCCAACTCTCTTGCCGAGGATTTCTTAATGCTTTCAAGCCGCTGGAGTATTCTTGCGCTGCTGTTTGGCGTTCGAATGGGGATCGGTCTTCAATATCAAGTCGTTGGAACGCTCTCCCCGCTGTTCATCACGGACTTCTCGGTCAGCGTCGCCGATATCGGATTGTTGATCGGCCTCTATCATGCCCCTGGCATCGTTCTGGCCTTTCCCGGCGGCGCCGTCGGCGCGCGACTGGGCGATAAGCCCGTTGCGCTCGTTGGCCTGGCGCTCATGATTCTTGGTGAATTGATGATGGGACTAGCTCCCGCCTGGTCGATGCAGATCGCCGGCAGGTTCCTCGCGGGGAGCGGCGGCATCCTCCTGAACGTAGCGATGACAAAGATGATAACCGACTGGTTTGCCGGCCGTGAAATCGCCACCGCGATGGGGATATTCGGCAATGCCTCGCCTTTCGGCATTGCTTTGGCCCTTGTTACGCTGCCGGCCCTCGCCGGAGCGGATGGCCGTGTATTGGCATCTTGCGGGGTTGCCGCCTATCTCTTCGTTTCGTTTCTTGCTCTCACCTTCTATCGGGTCCCGTCATATTTGGGGCCGGCTCCTACAGGACAATCGCTACGGCCTGGTCCACGAGCTTCGTTGGCGGTGCTCGCGGCCGGCGGGATTTATGGCCTCTACAATATCAGCTTGGTAGCGATCATCGGGTTCGGACCCCTGATGCTGACAGAACGCGGCTGGACGATTTCCGAAGCGAGCTCGACCATAAGCGTGGTGCTCTGGCTTGTTGCGCTCTCTCTGCCTTTGGGTGGGTGGCTTGCTGATCGAACAGGTCGCAACTCGATGATTCTGCTCGGAGGCCTCTTGAGCTTCGCTGCGGTGCTTCTGCTGTCATCGCGTGTCGACGCCGTCTTGCCGGCGTTCGTTCTCCTGGGAATTGTCAGCGGACTCCCAAGCGGCCCGATCATGACCTTGCCTGCGCGAATCCTGGCGCCGGAAACGCGCTCTGCGGGTATGGGACTATTCTTCACTATCTATTACTTCATGAACGTCTCCGGCCCTTGGCTCATTGGGTATCTCACGGAGATGGCCGGCAGCTCCCAAATCGCATTCGATCTAGGCGCCATCTTTCTTTGTATCGGCGCTCTTGTTTGGATTGTCTTCCGGCAATTGGCCAGTGGCTTGACCATTGCGAGAAATTGAATGCACATGATTTTGACGTGAGTGTAATCGAGTACCAAGCACGGAGGGCCGACCTACCCTTCGTAGCACCTTTCGGATGTCGCGATCGGTTGTACGTTCAGGAATGCTTGCCCTGATCATAGATTTGCGGACCCCCGCGATCTCTGGTGGCGTCCGCCGGCCCTATATGACTATTTCGATGCCCACAGCCTGAGGCGGAGGCTGGAGAGTGTCATGATGTCGAAGGAGGAAGGACATCGGTCACGCCGGCGAGTGGTCGCGGCCGGCATCGCGGGCAATGTGATGGAATGGTACGATTTCTCTGTCTACGGCTACTTCGCCCGTACCATCGGGAATCTCTATTTCCCAACCGAGGATCCAAGAACCTCCCTGCTCGCCGCCTTTGGCGTTTTCGCGGTCGGTTTCCTTATGCGCCCGCTCGGTGCGGTTCTTTTCGGCCATATCGGCGACCGCGTCGGCCGTGGCCCCGCACTGCTTTGGTCGGTGATCGCCATGGCGGTGCCCACCTTCGTCATCGGTGTGCTGCCTACCTATGCCCAGATCGGTGTCGCCGCCTCGCTGCTGATGCTGCTCTGCCGCATCATGCAGGGTCTTGCGGTCGGCGGCGAATACACGAGCTCGGCCGTGTTCCTCGCCGAGACCGCGGATCCTAAGAAGCGCGGCGCCGCCAGCGCCTGGGCGCCATTCGGCGCGGTTGCAGGAATTCTACTCGGCTCTGCCGTGGGCGCCCTGGTCTTGAACACGATGCCGCTGGAAGATGTCGTCGCCTGGGGTTGGCGCATTCCCTTCCTTTTGGGCGTGGTTGTAGGCGGGGTCGGATTCCTGTTGCGCCGGCGTATGCCGTTCGATCAGCCGGCCGCCAAGTCAGGGTTTCCGCTTCTGCGGGCGTTGCGCGAGCATCCGGTGCAGATGTTGCAGGTCATCGGCATCAGCCTAGTCAATGCCATCGGCTTCTATCTTATCTTCGTCTACATCATCGCTTGGTTGAAGCTCGCCGCCGATCTGCGGGCGAGTATTGCGCTGCAGATAAACTCGTTCAGCATGATGGTCCTGCTGGTTGTCATCCTGGGCGCATCCCGGCTGTCCGACCGTATAGGCCGCAAACCGATCCTGGTTGGAGCGTCGATTGGGCTGTTGCTGTTCTCCTGGCCGCTGATGGCGCTGATGCAAACCGGGCAAATACCTCTGGTCATATTGGGTCAACTTGGATTTGCCTTCCTGATCGGGGCCTACGGCGCGGTCAACCCCATCGCGATCTGCGAGATCTTCCCGCGTAATGTACGCTGCTCCGCGGTCTCGACAGCCTACAACATCACCGTTGGCGTTGCCGGCGGCACGGCGCCGGCAATAGCCACCTGGCTGATGGGGTGGACGGGCCATCTGATGGTGCCGGCCATGTACATCATGGTCGGCGCCGTAATCTCCGCTGTCGCGGCGCTGTCGGTGCATGAGAGCTTGAGGCAAGCGATCGCGGATTCGGTCATGCCTCATCACGCAACCTCGACGAGCCCGATATCGCTCAGCTGACCGTGCTCTCGTTCCAAGTAGCGCTACGACAGCGCGGCCCTCAGGCTTGCAGCGCCTGAGCCAGATCCTCAATGATATCTTGCGGGTCTTCGAGCCCGACCGAGAGGCGCAAGAGCCCGTCCCCGATGCCGAGCCTTGCGCGTTCCTCGGCCGCGAGCCGCTGATGGGTCGTGGTTGCCGGATGGGTGATGAGGCTCTTGGTATCGCCGAGATTGTTGGAGATGTCGATGAGGCACAGGTGTTTCAGAGCTCGAAACGCCTGCTCTTTGCCGCCAACAAGATCGAAGGCGATCAGCGTGGAGCCGCTGCCGCTCATCTGACGCATGGCGAGCGCGTGCTGCGGGTGGTCTTTCCGGCCGGGATAGAGCACGCGTGCGACGCCGGGCATCCCGGCGAGCGCATCGGCGACGACCGCGGCGCCGGCGCTCTGGGCTTCGACCCGCAACCCCAGCGTTTCCATCCCCTTGAGCAGCACCCAAGCATTGAACGGGCTCAACGAGGGGCCGGTGTGGCGCAGATAAGGCGTCATCTCGTCATTGATGAACGCCTCGCTTGCCAGCACCACGCCGCCCAAGATGCGGCCTTGACCGTCGATATGCTTGGTCGCCGAATAGACGACGATATCGGCGCCCAGCTCCATTGGGCGCTGAAGGATCGGCGTGGCGAAGACATTGTCGACGATAAGGCGTGCGCCCGCCTCGCGCCCGAGCCGCGCCACTTCCGCGATGTCGATGATCTCCAGCGTCGGATTGGCAGGCGTCTCGATGAATATGCAGCGCGCGCCCTTGGCCAGCGCCCGGCTCCATTGCTCGAGGTCCGGACCGTCCACAAGTTGGGTCTGGACGCCGAAGCGGGGCAGCAGCTCCTCGATGATGTAGCGGCAGGAGCCGAAGAGTGCGCGCGAAGCGACCACGCGGTCGCCCGCCTTGAGCTGACACATCAGCGCGGCATTGACCGCCGCCATGCCGCTTGCGACGGCGCGCGCCGCCGGCGCTCCTTCCATGAGGGCCATGCGTTGCTCGAACATCGAAACGGTGGGATTGCCGTACCGGCTGTAGATATAGCCCGGCGCCTGGTTCTTGAAGCGGGCCTCGGCGGTCTCCGGATCCGGATAGCAATAGCCGGAGGTGAGATAAAGCGCCTCGGCCGTCTCGCCGAAAGCGCTGCGCGCAAGCCCACCGCGCACCAGATTGGTGCGCGGGCGCCAGGAGCGGGGGAGGCTGTCCTTGTCAGTCATGTCATTGTCTAAGCCGCTTCGGGCAAGTGTGGTCGCCCCAGCGCACGGAGGCAACTCTCCACTTAGCTGAACGCCCCGTCCAGCCGATTGCGCTGAACCTCGCCAAAATCGAACGGCGGGCCCTCCCGGGTGCGGCCCGGGCGGGGGGGCGGCAGCATCTAGGGCTTGGCCTTTTTCTTCTTGGCCCGCTTGCCTTTACCCGACCCCGGTGCGGCGACCGACGACCCGGCAGAGCCCTGAGCGGCATCGCGTGCCAGCCGCGCGGCCTTCAATCTGGCCTGGTTGTCGTTGCGCCGCTTTGCATCCGCGTCCCTGATGGCCATCCACTCGGGAATGTCCGAAGGGCTCCGTCCGAATAGCCGTTCGGTACGTGAGTTCTTTTGCGCCATCGTCGGGCGTCTCCCGCCGTTGTTGATACCCTAAAGCAAAGAGCAACCCTCGCTTCTGAGCCGAATCAACAAGTTTACGCCTCCGCGGGCATCTTCCGCCAGCCTCTCTTGATCCGGAAAGAGCATTTACGAAGTCCAACTACCCTCTACGGAAAGCACCGCGGGTTTCCTGAGCTTGCTGCCGCGGGGAGGCGCGCGCTACAGTCGCATGCTTATCCGCAAAGGGGAGTAGCACGCCGCACATTCGTCAGGCCGGGATCGCAGTATCCCCGGATGTGCGGGCGGGGCTAAGAGCGCACCGCAGCAAGACCTTTGCCAGTGGTACAGCGAGCCGGAATGGCTGCCGGAAGTCGATTGCGAACGGTTTCCGGTGGTTGCGTCGGCTTTGCATCGACTGGTGGAGGTCGGCCATGCTCAAGGCGTTGGTGCCTGTGGACGGTTCGGAAAATTCGCTTGGCGCTGTCCGGCATGTCATCAAGCTGGTGCGGGATCGCGAGGCCCTGGAACTCCATTTGTTGAACGTACAGCCGCCGCTTCATGGCGATGTGACGGCGTTCGTCTCCAAAGGGAATGTCAGGGATTTTCATGTGGAAGAAGGAGAGAAGGCGTTGAAAAGGGCCTGCGAAATGCTGTCGGAGGCGGATATCCCCTTCACCAAGCATGTCTATGTCGGCCAGGCGGCGCGGGTGATCGCCGAACTGGCGCATGAGATGTGCTGCGACAAGGTGATCATGGGCACTCATGGACGCGGGACCATCACGCAGTTGCTGATGGGCTCCGTCAGTCATGAGGCCATTCATCAGATGGATCCCGATATCCCGGTCACCCTCGTGAAGGGGGACTATGGTAGCGCAGCCTTCCGCGCCTCGACTTCAACCATTGCGCTCCCGAGCGGACAATGACGGCAGAGACGCTTACACCCCCGCAGAGCGCGATGGCGCCGCACCACGAACCGGTGGATGCTGTGATCTCGGCTCTTCAGTCCGACGGCATCCGGGGGCTGACCCGGGCCGAGGCAGAGCGCCGTCTCGAGCAGTATGGCCCTAACCGGCTCAGGAGTGCGCCCGAGACACCCTGGTGGCGGCTGCTGCTCGAGCAGTTCCGAAATTTCCTCGTGATCATTCTGCTCGTCGCCACGGTTATCTCGATGATCGAGTGGCTGCTACAGGATCCGCGCGAAACCGATCTGCCCTATGAGGCGATCGTCATTCTGGCCATCGTCATCCTCAATGCACTTCTCGGATTCTTCCAGGAATCGCGGGCCGAGCGATCGGTGCGGGCGTTGATGGCGCTGGCGGCGCCGGAATCGACCGTGATCCGTGAAGGCGAACGTCAGCGCATCCCGGCCCATGAGATCGTTCCGGGCGACATCGCGCTGATCGAGGCCGGCGACAAGATTCCGGCCGATGCCCGCGTGATCGAGAGCGCCAATCTGCGCACCGACGAGGCGCCCCTGACCGGCGAGAGCGTGCCCGTCGCCAAGTCCAGCCATCCGGTTGAGGGGGAAGCGGGTCTCGGCGACCGGCACAATATGCTTTTTGCGGGCACGGTTGCAACCTACGGTCGCGGCCGTGTTGTGGTCGTGGCAACCGCCATGGAGACCGAGGTCGGCCGTATTGCCGGCCTGCTCGAAGCCGCGGAAAAGGAGCCGACGCCGCTCCAGCAGGAGCTGGACCGCACCGGCAAGCGGCTCAGCGTGATCATGCTCGCAATCTGCGGCGTGGTGTTCCTGACCGGGCTCCTCAGCGGGCCTGTGGCGGACCTCAACGCAATCCTCGGCCTGTTCCTTTTCGCCGTGGCCCTGGCGGTGGCCGCGATCCCCGAGGCGCTGCCCGCGATCGTCACGGTCGGGCTCAGC
Source organism: Alphaproteobacteria bacterium (assembly GCA_035620695.1). Lineage (GTDB taxonomy): Bacteria > Pseudomonadota > Alphaproteobacteria > JAREAF01 > JAREAF01 > JAREAF01. The sequence goes on along the minus strand of DASPGI010000120.1, from coordinate 43,441 downwards.
ATCGGGGTACGGCGCATGGCGGCAGCCAATGCCATCGTCCGCAAGCTGCCGGCGGTGGAGACGCTGGGCGCTGCGACGGTGATTTGCTCCGACAAGACAGGCACCTTGACGCGCAACGAGATGACCGTGCGGGCAATCGCCACCGCCGGCGCCCTGATCGAGGTCGGAGGTAGCGGCTATATCCCGGAGGGCTCGTTTACTCTCGGGGGCTCGCCTCTCACCGACGGACCGGAAAGAGAGGCCGTCGCGCGGACTTTGTGGGCGGCCGCGCTCGCCAACGATGCAGTACTCGTTCATTCTGGAGACCGCTGGCGCGTGCAGGGCGACCCGACTGAAGGGGCGTTGGTGGTTGCCGCCCGGAAGTTCGGCCTGAAGGAGGATGAGCTGGCGCGCTATGCGCGGATCGGCGAGATTCCTTTTACCTCCGAACGCAAGCATCACGTGACGGTGCATCTCGATCCCGACGGATCCGGGGAGCTGCAGGTCTTCGTCAAGGGTGCCCCGGAGGTCTTGTTCGCCAAATGCCGCTATTTCCTGGATGGGGGTCGTATCGTGCCCCTCGATGAACGCAGGTCAGCCGAGCTCTCGAAACGGAATGATGCGCTGGCGAGCGAAGCGCTCCGCACGCTTGCGATCGCCACGCGGTCGGTTCCGGCGGCGAGTATCGGCCTCGATCCTAGGGCGCTTTCCGCCAAGGCGGCCGAAACCATCGAGCTTCCCGACAGTATCGAGGACGATCTGGTGCTGCTTGGCATCGTCGGCATGATTGATCCGCCGCGCACCGAGGCGAAGGCGGCGGTGGCGGTGGCGAGGCGGGCTCATATCCGCACCGTCATGATCACCGGGGATCATCCCGCAACCGCAGAGGCGATCGCCCGCGAGCTGGAGATCATGGAGCCCGGGGCCCGCACGGTGACGGGCAACGAGCTACGCTCCATGAGCGATGCCGAGCTTGACGCAATCGTAGAGGAGGTGCGCGTCTTTGCCCGGGTGGATCCTGAGCACAAACTTCGCATCGTCGGCGCACTTCAGCGCAAGGGCCATATCGTCGCCATGACCGGCGACGGCATCAACGATGCGCCCGCCCTCAAGAGCGCCAATATCGGCGTCGCCATGGGCATCACCGGCACCGACGTCTCGAAGGAGGCGGCAGACATGGTGCTGACCGACGATAATTTCGCCAGCATCGTCAAGGCGATCGAGGAAGGCCGCGGAATCTTCGACAACATCCGGAAATATCTGATCTATCTTCTGTCCTCCAATTCGGGCGAACTGATGACCATGTTCGCGGGGGTCATGTTCGCCGGCCTTTTGGGCCTTACCGCGGCCGATGCCGGCCTGTTCCTGCCGTTACTGGCCGCTCAGCTTCTTTGGATCAATCTGGTGACCGACGGGGCTCCGGCATTGGCGCTGGGGATCGATCCGAAGGATCCCGACGTGATGGAGCGCGAGCCACGCCAGCGCGGCACCGGCGTGCTCACGACGGCCGATTGGCTGCGCCTAGCCGGGATCGGCGCGGTGATGATGATCGGTACTCTTGCCGTGCTTGACGCCTACTATCCAGGCGGGCTGTTCTCGCCGCTCGCCAAGGGCACGGGCCCCAACGCCGCCGACGAGACCTACGCGCGGACCATGGCCTTCACCACGCTGATGATGTTCCAGCTCTTCAATGTATTCAACTGCAGGTCGACCTGGCGCAGTGCACTGAGCGGCTTTTTCGAGAACAAGTGGCTGATCGCAGCGGTCCTGCTGTCGCTGCTGACGCACGTGTTGGTGGTTTATTTGCCGGTTCTTCAAGCTGCTTTCCACACCGCGCCGATCTCCTTTCCGGACTGGCTCGTTGCCACTGCGGTCGCGGCCACGCTCATGATCATCATGGAATTGACCAAGCTCGTCCTCCGCCGGCGACGGGAGGGCGGGCTTGGCTCGGCAGAGGAAAGAGAGCGCGCTTTCCGGACGTAAGGATATCGCACGCGTCCCATTGCCGGATGTGAGAGGAAAGGTTCCTCGGGCCGGGAGCGGTCCGTCGGCTTCGCCGTCGAGATCGTTTGCGATTGTGAAGAATTCGATAGAGTTTTCTCGTCAATCTCGCGCGCCCGTCGGCAGTCGACCTTGCCATTCGGTCATCGGCCGATCTGCTCACGGCCTCAAAAGGGGGAAGGCGCCGATACACTCTTGATGCGATGAGGCACGGAGGTTCAGGATTGGGTTTCTCGATCCATGAGTTTGCGAGCTGTCAAACGAAAGCGGCAGGGTCCAGGCCGAGCGGCGTGCCTCGCCGTCGCCGGCGTCCCCTTGCTCTGACGAGGGTGTTGATATGGACGGAGCGCGCGATCGGCCTCTTGCGCACGCCGGCGAGAACCGGGGCCACGGGGACACGATGGAAGCAGGCGCGGCAGCCGCTCCCTTGCCGAGCGTGCCGCGCCGTGCCGTCTTCGCCACAGGCGTGCGGGCCACCGACGTGATCGTTGATCTGACGCTGCGTCCGTGGCCGTCGGAGCCGCCGGTCGCATCGCCACCAGGACCGTCTTCGGAAGCTTCACAGGCGTCCGCCTCGATTGCGACAGCGGCACAAGCGCCAAAGCCGATGCGTCGCAATACGAGGGGCGTCGTGGTCGCAAGCTCGCTGGGGGCGCTTGCGGCGGTCGGGATCGTTGCCGCGGTAATGCTGATGCGTTCGCAGGTCGATACAGGACCCGCACCCGAGGCGGCGGCGACCGCGGTTGCCGCGCAACAACCTGTTGTAGAGCCCGCGGCCGCTCGGCCGACGGTTTACCTGCGGGTGGGTCCCGGCCTCTCGGCCGAGGAGCGACAGCGGATCGAGACGGCGCTGGCGCAGGCCGGCTATGTCAGGGTGCTGGTGCAGGAAATGCCGTTCACCATTTCCCGTTCGCGGGTCGGCTATTTCCGCGACGGGGACCGCGAGACCGCCGAGGCCCTTATTGGAGCGCTGCGCGGTACGCATGAGGGGCTTTTGCTGCGGGACTACCGCGGATTGATCGCAGAGCCGGAGCCCGGACGACTGGAACTTTGGATCAGGAGCTGAGGGTAAATGACCGCGCTGCTGTGGCAAAGCTCTAGGATCGGAGCCTTTGGTCTTGCGCTGGGGCTGGGCCTCGCAACCGCTGCGGCAGGGCAGCAGGCTGTGCCGGAGGAGTTCAGCGGGGCGGGCGTCGAGGCGATCGCCGCGGTGCAGGCGGAGCTGGCCGAACTCGAGGCGCGGCGCACCGAAATCGAGGCGGGCGTCGCCGAAGCGAGCAAGCGTGCGGCTGCGGTTCGAGCAGAACTCGACAAACTCGAACAGGCGGCCGCGACGGCGCGCCAGGAAGTCGCGGCGGCCGAGGCGGCCCAGGCGGAGCAGATGGCGCTCCGTGATGCGATCCTGGCGCAGGTCAAGGAGGCGGTCTCGGAGGCAACCGCGCGGGCGGCCGAGGCACAGACGGCCAAAACCGAACTTGCGGCGTCCCGAACGGCGGCGGAGGAAGCCGAACGCACGGCCACGGCGGCGGCCGGGCGGCTGGCTGCGCTCGAGGAACAGGCGAAGGCCGTGGCCGGACGGATCGAGGAGACCAAGGCGGAGGAAAAGGAAATCGCCGCGCGGCTGGAAGCTGGCCGTGGTGAGTTGGCGAAGTTGGAGGAGCGCTTGGCGGCGCTCTCGGGCGAGATCAAGAGCGCAACCGGTGAGCGGGACGCCCTGCGGGCGGAGATCGCCAGCACGCGAGCAGAGGTCGAAGAGGGGGTGGCCAATCGCGACGCCTTGCAGGCACAGCTCGCCGCTGCGAAGGCGGAGATCGAGAGCGCTGCGAACCAGAAGGATGCCCTTCAAGCGCAGGCCGCCAATGCAAGAGCGGAAATCGAGCGCGCGGCGAACGAGAAGAATGCTCTTCAAGCGCAGCTCGCCGCCACAAGGGCGGAGATCGAGCGCGCTGCGGGCGAGCGGAATACTGTTCAGGCGGAGGTTGCCGCTGCAAGGAAGCAAATCGAGGGCGCTTCGGGCGAGCGGAATGCTGCTCAGGCGGAGGTTGCCGCTGCAAGGAAGGAAATCGAGCACGCGACGAACGAGAAGAATGCTCTTCAAGCGCAGATCGCCGCTGCAAAGGCGGAGATCGAAAGCGCGGTCAGCGAGCGGAACGCTCTTCAGGCGGATGCTGCCGCAGTAAGGGCGGAGATCGAGCGCGCGGCGAACGAGATGGGTGCTCTACAGGCGGAGATCGTCGCTGCGCGGGCGCAGACCGAGGAGCTCGCGGCGCGCCGCACCGCGCTCAGGCAGGCAATCGCCGAGGATACCGCACGACGTGATGCGCTGCGCACGCAGCTCGCAGCGGCGGGGGCTGAAAGCATCAGCGATCCGCCACCCGAGGTCGAGCCTTTGCCAGCGGCGGGATCATCTCGCGCGGCCGAAGCGGCGACGGCTGAAAGTGTCGCCGCTCCGCGATCCGAGGTCGAGCCTTTGCCGGCGGCGGGATCGCCTCGCGCGACGGAGGCGGTGGCGGCGGCGGTGCGGGCGGCGCCAGGGCTCGACGGGGCGGATGCCACGGCGCGGGCGCAGCTTGTGGCGGAGCTCGAGGCCGGGATGTGCGTCGTCCCGGCGCTCAGGACGGCGGTCGGCGAGGTCAATCGGCAGACGGCCGCGGCGTTGATCCGCGCGCTTGGAGACTGCTGAAAAGAGCGGAAAGGAGAAAGACCATGATGAGGGCCCTGATTTATGCTTTGTGGGTCGCGATGCTTCTGCCGGTGACCCCGGTGGCGGCGCAGGATTATGAAACCAGCATCGTTACCGGCGGGGCGAAGGGCACCTACATCCAGTTCGGACGCGACATCGCCACGATCGCGGCGGAATGCGGACGAACCTTGAATGTGCATGAGAGCGCCGGCTCGATCGAGAACGTGCTGGCCGTGCGCGATCGGCCGCTCACCCAGTTCGGGATCGCGCAGAGCGATGTATTGGAGTATGTGCGTACCTTCCAGGCCGAAGACCCGACGCTCGCGCGCGCCGCCAAGGGGATCCGTATTGTCTTTCCGCTCTATGACGAAGAGATCCATGTGCTGGCCCGACGCGAGATTGCCGACCTTGCGGGGCTTGCGGGCAAGCGGGTTTCCACGGGCGTGGAGGGAAGCGGCAACAGCCTGACGGCCTCGCTCCTGCTCGACATTCTGAAAATTGAGCCGGCCGAGCGAGTGAAATTGTCTCCGGCGGATTCGCTCGCGGCGCTGCTCGATGGGAAGATCGACGCCTTCTTCTATGTTGTCGGCGTGCCGGCAGCACTGTTCGCCGAAGGGAATATCGATCCGCAGCGCTTCCACCTGCTGCCGCTGAAGGAGGCGGTCCTGCAAGAGCTTTATACGCCGGCTCAGATTGCGGCGGGCACATACTCGTTCCAAGAGGAAGCGGTGGATGTGGTGGCGGTCAAGGCGGTGCTGCTGACCTACAACTGGATACCCAAGCGCAATGACTACCAAGCCTCCTCCTGTCAGACAGTGGCCGATTTCAGTTACCTCATTCTCAGCCGGCTCGACCGGCTCCGCCAGACCGGCCATCCGAAGTGGAAGGCGGTCGACCTGACGGCGCTGCCGCCGGGCTGGACGGTCGGAAACTGCGTGCTCGATGGGATCGCGCCCGGCTTCGCCTTCAGCTGCCGTCGGCCGGACGGGACGGTGGCCCAGGAGGGCCTGTTGCCGAGCGATGCTGCAGAGCCGAACAAGATCTATGTGCAGCGGGTCTGTGCAAAGATCGGCTGCTGACGGCGGCAAAATGGTGCCGGATGCAGGAATTGAACCCGCGACCTACCGCTTACAAGGCGGTTGCTCTACCGACTGAGCTAATCCGGCGAAGGGCGGCCTTAAGAGTGGCTTTGCAGATATAGGCGCCGCCCTTGCGCCGAGGCAAGGCCTTCAGGCGGCGTCTTCGCGGCGCTGATAAGCCTGCGCGCAGTGCGATGCGCAATAGGGACGGCCTGGATCCGCCGGCTCCTCGCAGAAGCGGAACTCCGGCGACCTGGGATCGCCGATCGGCCACATGCAGCCATGCCCGCTTTGCGCCCGTTGCGGGGTCGCTGGCTTGACCCGTTCCTCGCGCTTGATAGGTGAGGGGCGGGAGGGCAGGAGCAGACGATGCGCCTTGCCGATTACCGCATTGCGGCTGATGCCGCCGAGGCGCTCGGCGATGGCGCTGGCCGAGTATCCTTCTCGCCAGAGGGACTGCAACATCTCGATGCGTTCCGGCGTCCAGACCATACTCATTGCGGCCCCCTCAATATGTTGTGGGCAGCGCACTATGCACCCACAAGAGAGCCGAGGCAAGAAGGAATCGCACGGGGCCAGGCCCGCGCGCAATCGGGTGACTGAAAACGCCTCTGGCGCCCTCTGTTATTCGGAGGACGCCAGAATAAGGTTAACCATCCGTTGAAGTTCCGGTGTCAGGACCCTGATTGCGCCACGAAACAGTCGAGGCCACGGGACTTGAGCTGCTCGCACATGCCGACGGCATCCGAATAGGCGGTGTAGGGGCCCATGCGCAGCCTCCAGACGACGGTCTCGTCGGCAAGGCGGCCTTGCTCCACCATCGGCTTGCGGTCGGCAAAGAGCTCGGGCGCCGTCGCGCTGAGCTCGCGCCAACCCTTCTCGGCCAGTTCGGGCGCAAGGTAGGAGGCAAGCTGCACCAGCCACACATCCCCTGACGGCTTGATCACGGCCTCCGCCGCTTCCGCTTCGGCGGTCGCGGGCTTTGCTTCGATCGAGGCGGGCGTAGCCGCCGACGCCGTCTGCTGCTGCGCGGGCAGGGTGGTGGCTGGCGTAGGCTTGGGCGCGATCGGCTCGGTCGAGACAGAGGTCGCCGCTGCCTGCTGCTCAAGCGGCGTGGGCGGAGCCCAGGTCGGTGCGCGCGTCGACGCGATCGGTTCGGCCGAGGCGGAGGATGCGGCGGGTGTCGGGACGGTGGCGGGTCGGGGCTTGGGACCGGAGTGGAGCGCGACCGGCTCGGCCTTGGGCTGGCTGCTTTCCGACAGCGGCTCGCGCAGCACGGCGGTCATGGTCTTTGCCTCGCCCGAGCCCGGTTTCGGGGTCTCGGCCGTGGACACCGCATCAGCGCGCAGCTCGGCGATACGCTCCATGTTCGCCTGCACCGCGGTATCGTGGAGGTCCATCCGCGCAAGACGTTCGGCCTCCTCGTCGTTTCCAGCCAGACCGTAAATCAGCGCCATGGTCTGGCGCTGCTGTTCGGTGGTGACGGGAGCGCCGGCCAGCGGTGCCATCGTTTCGAGTGCGCCCTCGGTATCGCCAGCCAGCGCTTGGGACAAGGCGTAGTTCGAACGAAGCGACGTGTTGTCGGGAGCAAGCTTGAGGCCGGTGCGATAATATTGATGCGCACTGCCGCGGTCGCCGGTCATGTCATAGGCGACCCCCAAAGCGTTGAGAGTACGGAAATCGTTGCTGGATATGGCGAGCGCCTGCTTGAGCGGCGGGATCGCCTCTTCGGGTTGATGAGCCATCAGGCGGGCGTTGCCCAGCCCGCGCAAAGCGTCATAGTTGGCGGGCTCGATCACCAGCGCGGCGGAAAACGCCTCGGAGGCTTGATCGATCCGCTGCATCTCGATGAGGACCTGGCCGAGCGACACCAAAGGCTTGGCGCGCTGTGGATCGGCGTCGTGCGCACGGCGATAGATTGAGGCGGCGAGCGTAAGCTCACCGCGATCGCGGGCCTTGTCGCCCATGCGCATCAGTCCTTCCGGACTGGCCGCTCCGGTTTCGACCGGAGCTTGACCGGCGGTCGCGCAACCGCCGAGCAGCGCCGCAGCTACGAGCGCCGCCAGCGCGCCGCGCCGGAAAACCAAGAAATCACGGGCACTCATTCTAGCCCCCCTTCGCCTCTAACCCCCGCACCGGTACGTGTTATAGAGATCGAGCGGTAAATGCAGCGTAAAGCCGTGGGCCGCAATTATTTCGGATTTATTGTGCATTACTGGGCCGGAAACCTGTATCAGGCCCAACGATAGCCAAGAACACCGACCAGCGCGTCCACTTCCGAGCCGTTTTCCGCAACCGGCACCACCGCGCATCGATAGTGAAGGACCCGGCGGCCGATGGATACATTGTCACTTTCCACCACCGGCGCGCGGCGCCTCAGTGCGGCCGCTCCGACCGACAGAATCCAGGTCACAACGAGCGGCGTGACGACCGGGGGGCCGTCGGCGTGCTTTCGCGATGCGGTCCGATCGAAAACCGGCGCGGGCGGCCCGAACCGCTCGATGGTCAAAGCACCCTTGGCCCGCACCCGTAGAAGCATCGAGTGACGCAAGAGCTCGGCATCCGTTCCCGCCTCGAGCGCGGCCAGGCTCGGAATCTCCAGATCGCCACGTGCAGATTTCCATGCCGACACCAGCCTGTTTCCGCGCCGGCGCTCCAGCATGGTCCGGTGCTTCGGCGCTATCTCCTCAAGCGGAGCAGGGCCCCGGGTTTTCGCGCCTGTTCTTTCCAGCATCCTTCCCCCCACCTGAACCAAGCGACACTGTGGCAGGCGGGAGTTTGTAGATTAGTAAATGGATGTCGACGGGCGCTCTCCACCGCCCTCGCTATCCTCGGCGGCTTGTGAAAGCCGGGGAAAAGCCTGAAAGATGCTTGCGGCTCTTCCGGTTGCGCACAATCGCACTTGTGCATCGGTCGGGGGGTCGAAGCGGGATCTCCGGGCATTACTTAAAAGTTTGAACGGATGCCGGCTTTCCCTTCATATGGCGTTGTTTGCGGGCGATGCGCTTGGCGTCGCGCCGGCATGGAGTCTGCGAGCGAAGCTGCGGGAGTACAGACGATGACCGAGGCGGCCGCAAGCTTGTTTGCCTCGTCGGGCACAGAGATGGAGGCCGAGGCGCCACGCACCGGCGTGCTGCCCTATCAGGCGATCCGACAGGCGGTGCGGGACAAGATGATTTGCGGTGCACCGGACATCTTGCCCCAGCAGCTGCAGCCCGCCAGCATCGACCTGCGGCTGGGACCTGTCGCCTACCGCGTGCGGGCGAGCTTTCTACCGGGCGGCGCGCGTTCCGTGCGCGAGAAGCTCGACCAGTTCCGAATGCACGAAATCGACCTGACGCGAGGCGCGGTGCTTGAGCGCGGTTGCGTCTATATCGTGCAGCTGGCGGAATGGCTGCGGTTGCCCTCGCGCGTATCGGCGCTGGCCAATCCGAAAAGCTCGACCGGCCGGCTCGACATCTTTACGCGGCTAATTGCCGACCGCGCCACCGCCTTCGATCGGGTGGAGCCCGGCTATCAAGGGCCGCTCTATGCCGAGATCGCGCCGCGCACCTTCAGCATCCTGGTGCGTGAAGGAAGCCGGCTGAACCAGCTCCGGCTGCGTCGCGGCTCTCCTGCCTCGAGCGGAGCGGCGCTGCGCAGCCTGCAGAACGAACAAAACCTTGTCACCGCGCCGAAAGGGGCGCAGGTCACCATCCTCGAGGATCGTATCGGCGTGACGCTCGACCTCGAGTGCACGGAGGCCGGCCTCACCGGCTGGCGCGCGAAGAAGCACACCGATGTCATCGATATAGACGCGCGCGCGCAATACGAGATCGAGGATTACTGGGAGCCGATCAAGGCGAGCCCAAGCTATGGGCTGATCCTCGATCCCGACGATTTCTACATCCTGTCGACTCGCGAGTATGTGAAAGTGCCGCGTGACTGGGCGGCGGAGATGGTCGCCTACGACACCATGGTCGGCGAGTTCCGGGTGCATTATGCGGGCTTCTTCGATCCCGGCTTCGGAGAGGGCGCCGGCAACGAGAGCAAGGCCGTCTTGGAGGTGCGCTCGCACGAGGTCCCGTTCCTCTTGGAGCATGGGCAGCTGGTCGGGTGGCTCCGCTACGAGCGGCTGGCGCAAAGTCCGGACCGGGCCTATGGCGAGGCGATCGGATCCTCCTATCAGCGCCAGGGACTGGCTCTGGCCAAGCAGTTCAAGCAACCAGGTTAACGGAGCTTGGCCCCGATCCGCGGCTCCTCGCCCCTGAGGAGACGACGGATATTGTCGTGATGGCGCAACCAGACGATCACACCGATGAAGAGCGCGAGTTGCGCACGCTGCGGATCGGCCAAGATCCAGGCATAGACCGGCGCGAGGCCGAGCGCGATCAGTGCCGACAGCGAGGAGATGCGCGTCAATGCTGCCGTGCCGAGCCAGGTGAGTGCGGCCAGGGCTCCGACCGGCCAGGAGAGGGCGCAGAGAACGCCCAGCGCGGTCGCAACGCCCTTTCCCCCTTTGAAGGCAAGCCATGCCGGCGCGATATGGCCGATGACGGCGCCGCCGGCGGCGAGCACCGCCATGTCGGGTCCATAGCGCCCGGCAAGTAGTACTGCACCCGCTCCCTTCGCGAAATCAAGCAGCAATGTCGCGACCGCCAGCCCCTTGTGTCCGGTACGCAGAACGTTGGTTGCGCCGATATTGCCCGAGCCCAACGCGCGGATGTCTCCAAGCCCGGCAAATCGCGTCAAGATCAGGCCGAATGGGATCGAGCCCAGAAGATAGCCGCCAATGGCGGCGGCCCAGTATGGCCAGACATAGGCGAAGCCGCCGAGCGGGTCGGGCATGGAATGCAATCCTCAGCTTTCAGCGGCGAACACAGTGCGCCCGTCCACCAGCGTGCGCAACACGCGCCCCTGCACCGGCCGTCGGCCAAACGGCGAGTTCTTGGACTTGCTGAGGAAACGATCCTCGTCGACCACCCAGGCGCGCTCGGGATCGAACAACACCAGATCGGCCGGCGCGCCGGGCGTCAGGCGTCCCTGCGGCAGCCCGAGCAGATCGGCCGGAGCGAGGGCAAGGCGCCGGAACAGTTCCACCATCGGCATAAGGCCCTGATGCACCAGCTCCAACGACACCGGCAGCAGCGTCTCCAGGCCGATCACGCCTGGCGAGGCCTGGGCGAAGGGGACACGCTTGGAATCCTGATCGTGCGGCGCATGGTCCGAGGCGATGCAATCGATGGTGCCGTCGGCGATGGCAGCGGCGACCGCTGTGCGGTCGCTCTCGCCTCGTAACGGCGGCGAGAGCTTGGCGAAGGTGCGGTAATCGCCGACAGCCAGCTCGTTCAGCGCGAAATAGGGCGGGGCGGTATCGCAGGTGACCCGGAGCCCGCGCGCCTTCGCCGCCCGAATCGCCGCGATTGCCTCCGCGGTTGAGAGATGTGCCGCGTGGTATCGCCCACCGGTCAGCTGGACGATGCGCAGGTCGCGCTCGATCATGATCGCTTCCGCGACCGCAGGAATCCCGGCAAGGCCCAGCCGCGTCGCCAGCTCTCCCTCGTTCATCTGGCCCCCCGCCGCGAGCGTCGGTTCCTCCGGATGCTGCACGATCAGCGCCCCGAACGTCCGGGCGTAGCTCAATGCCCGGAGCATCACCCGCGCGTCGGCGACCGCGTTCAGCCCGTCCGTGAAAGCGAGCGCACCGCTCTCGGCCAGAAGGCCCATCTCGGTAAGGTCCTTGCCGGCGAGCCCCTTGGTCACGCCGGCATAGGCATAGACCTTCACCTTGCGGATCTCTCGCGCGCGCCGCGCGATGAACTCGATGCCCGCGACATCGTCGATCACCGGATCGGTGTTGGGCAGCGCTACCATCGCGGTGACCCCGCCGGCCGCCGCGGCCGCGCTGGCGCTGGCGATCGTTTCCTTATGCTCCTCTCCAGGCTCGCGCAGCTGCACGCGCAGATCGACCAAGCCGGGTGCAAGGCAAAGTCCGGAGCCGACGACGCGTTCGGCCCCCTCCGGGACGCCCGTGTCGGCAAGTCCAGTTCCGACCTGCGCGATACAGCCATCGACAACCAGAAGGTCTCCCAGCCCATCGCGCCCGTTCGTCGGGTCGATCAGGCGTACTCCAGAAAAGAGGACCGGACGCGGCGGCTGCTTGGCTTCGGCCATCTTGTCAGACCTCCGCCTCGTTGCTCGCTTCGCCGCGCGCCAACAGGTCGAGGCAGGCCATACGCACCGCAACGCCCATTTCAACTTGCTCGCGGATCAGGCTGCGGTCGATGTCATCGGCTAATTCGCTGTCGATCTCGACGCCGCGGTTCATCGGACCGGGATGCATGATCAGCGCGTCGGGCTTGGCGGCTTTCAGCTTCTCGTAGTCCAAGCCGAAGAAACGGAAATACTCGCGGATGGAAGGTACGAAGCTGCCCTGCATGCGCTCGGTCTGCAGTCTCAGCATCATCACGATGTCTGAGCCCGCGAGGCCACGCTTCATGTCATGAAACACTTCGACACCGAGCCGTTCGATCAGCGAGGGCATCAGGGTCGGCGGTCCGATCAGTCGAACCGAGGCGCCCATGGTCGTCAGCAGATGGATGTTGGACCGCGCGACGCGGCTGTGCAGGATGTCGCCACAGATGGCGACGGTCAGGCCCTCCAACCGGCCGCGCCGCCGCCGGATGGTCAGCGCATCCAGCAGCGCCTGCGTCGGGTGTTCGTGGCTGCCGTCTCCGCCGTTGATGACCGCGCAGTCGACCTTCTGGGAGAGCAGGTTGACCGCGCCCGAGTCCGGATGCCGCACCACCAGGATGTCCGGCCGCATGGCGTTCAAAGTCATCGCGGTGTCGATCAGGGTCTCGCCCTTCTTGATCGAGCTGGTGGCCACCGTCATGTTGATCACGTCAGCGCCGAGGCGTTTGCCGGCCAGCTCGAAGGAGGTGCGCGTGCGCGTGGACGTCTCGAAGAACAGGTTGATCACGGTCCGCCCGCGCAGTGTCGAGAGCTTCTTGTCGGCCCGTCGATTCTGATCGACAAAGGCCTGAGACAAGTCGAGCAAGAGGGTGATCTCCTCGCGCGCCAGTCCCTCGATGCCGAGGAGGTGCCGGTGGCGAAAGCGAAGCGCCGCGGTCGTGCTCACCTGTGCTCCCCCTCATCCAACCCTCTCCCTCGCTGGCGCAGGGGCGAGGGGAGGGTGCAGCGACGTGCCCCTCGCCCGCGCAGTGGGAGAGGGAGGGACCCATCGCGGTAGCGATGGGAGGGTGAGGGCATGCCACGCATCTTCATCCTCTCAGAACCACGCGCTCGGTGAGGATGCGGTCATGTTCGGCAAGCCTTGCAAGTACACGCCCATAGACGCTGCGGGCAGGATACTTGCCTTCCTTGGCATCAGCTCCGCTCGGTATTCCGGTCAGAAGCTCGACCGCTTCCCCGACATGAGCGACGCTCCAGACATGAAACACGTCATCGGCAATGGCGCGTTGCACCTCGTCGCGCAGAGTGAGGTTAAGCTCGTTTGCGGCCGGGACGATCACGCCCTGAGAGCCGGTGAGCGGGCCGCGATCTTTGCAGGCCCGAAAGAAGCCCTCGACCTTCTGATGCACCCCTCCGACCGCCTGCACCTGTCCTAGCTGATTGATCGACCCTGTCAGGGCGATGTCCTGACGGACCGGCAGATCGGCGAGATCGGATAGCACCGCGCATAGCTCGGCCAGGGAGGCCGAATCGCCCTCGACCCCGCCATAGTTCTGCTCGAAAGTGATCGAGGCGGAGAAAGAGAGCGGGAAGCGGCGCGCGAACCGCCCGGCGAGGAAACCTTCCAGCACCATTACGCCCTTCTGCTGGATCGGCCCACCCATCAGGGTCGCTCGCTCGATATTGACGATCCCGAGTTTGCCGACCGAGGTCCGCGCCGTGATCCGCGAAGGCAGACCGAAGGCGTGATCGCCGAGATCGCGGACGGTCAGGCCGTTGACCTGGCCGACGATAGTGCCGGACACGTCGATCAAGATCGAACCGCGTCGGATCGAATCGTGCACGCGGTCCTCGACGAGCGAGTTGCGCCGCCGCCGCTCGGCGATCGCCGTGCGGATATGCTCCGCGGTGAGGCAGTGGTCGCCGGCCTGACGCATTAGCGCAGTCGCCTCGCTCAGCAGATCGTCGATCAGCTCGAAGCGACCCGAAAGCTTCTCACGGTGGCCTGCCCAGCGTGCGCTCTGCCCCAGAACGTAGCCCACCGCGTCGGTCTCGCAGTCGACTCCGATCCGCCGTGCCGAGTCCCGCACCAGATGCGCGAAGGTGACAATATTCCCGGCAGTCGCATCCATCTCGGAATCGATATCGGCCTTGACCTTGAAATGGACCGGGAAGTCCGGATCGGATGCGAAGTGGTTGTAGTACCAGTGCGGCGCGCCGACGATCACGACCTTCACGTCGAGCGGAATGGGCTTCGGCTTGGGTGATTGCGCCATCGGGACATTGCCCTGGCGATGCGGCTCGTCGATGCGGATTTCGCGATCACGCAGCGCGCCCTTTAGCAACGTCCATGCGTCGCGCTCGTCGACGATGGCTTCGGCGCGCAGTACGAGAATGCCGCCATTGGCGCGATGAAGCGCGCCTGGTCGGATCATCGAAAAATTGGTTTGAAGCGCCCCACCGACAAGCTTGTACTCGATGGAGCCGAGCAGATTCGCGTATGTCGGCAGCGGCTCCAGCACTACCTCCGGATGGCGATCATCGGCATGGTCCGCCATGAGATTGATGCTGTATCGCTCTTCGGTGGGACCGTTCATATCTCGCGCGGCTCCCCCCGCATCCTCGGCCAGGATTGCATCGAGGGAGTCGAGCACATCCTCGCGCAGCTCGACGAACCACCGTGACAGCATGGGATAATCGCCGGCTACGGAATCGATCAGCGGCGCGGCGACCCCATCGGCGAAATTCCGTCGCGCCTGGCGCAGCGCCTCCGACAGACGTGCCTCGGCCAGTTGCGCGCCATGCCGGAAGGCCTGCAGCCGTTCGTCGACCTGCGCCATCGACTTGCGAACCTGCTCACGTTCCTCGGGACTGAGCTCCTCGGCCGAGCGTGGCTGCCCTCCCTGGCCGGCGATCATCATCATCATTCCCTGCGAGGTCGCCTGGATGTCGAGGCCAAGGCCCAGCGCGTAGCGGCGGATCTCCTCGAACTCGGCTGCGATGGGGCCCTTGATGCTGTCGCTGAGGCGCCGGCTTTCGCCCACATACTCGGCCGATTCGAGCGTGCGCTTCAGCACCTCCTTCAGCTCCGATGCCAGCGTGCGCATGCGGTCGCGCAGGACACGCCCCTGACCGGCCGGAAGACGATAGGGCCGCGGCCGGTGAGGCTTCTTGAAGTTGGCGACATAGATCCAATCGGCGGGCGCTGGTTTGGCCACTACCCGCTTTCTCAGATAGTCGAGAGTGGCCGTCATCCGGCCGCTGCGACTTTCGCCTAGGACGAAGATGTTGAAGCCGGCTTCCTCGATCCCCAGTCCAAACTCCAGCGCGCGACGAGCGCGCTGATGCGAGCTCAAGGCGAACGGGTCCGCCGATGGTGCGGATTCGTCCATCGGCGGCACATCGAAGGCGGGTAGACCGACCGCGGCCGCGTCGAGATCCTTCGCCGGCATCCCTCCTCCTTAGGCGTTGGGTGCGGCATATTGCGCCGATTGGACCCACAGGCTCAATTCAGAAGTCGCGTTCCTTGCCTCAAATCGGCGGCCTGCGGCCGTGCCAAGGCATCCGATCTTCCAGGGCCGCGCCGATTCTCAGGACCGTCGGATCGTCGAATCGACGTCCGACGATCTGCAGCCCCGTCGGCAGGCCCGCGCCGGTGAAGCCGGAGGGCACGCTCAAGGCAGGGCATTGCGAGACGAAATTGAAGACCGCGGTCATGTCGAAACCCCGCCAGCGGCCGTCCGCATCGAAATAGCAATAATCCTGATCGGCTCGGCCAACCGGGGGAGCGGGGATCGGCATGGTCGGGCAGAGCAGGGCGTCATGCTCCGCCAGGATCGCTGCCAGCGCCCGCCACTGTCGCGTGCGCAAAAGCTCGATGCGCTTGAAATCGACTGCATTCATATCCAGGCCCCGCTCCATGAGCGCGACCAGTCGCGGGTCCATCCGCTCGCGATGGGTCTTCAGCGCCTCGCCGAAGCAGGCGGCGAGGAGCACACCCCAATGCTGGAACCAGGCGATCTCGATCTGCGGCTCCCAAGCCAGCGCCACCTCGCGCAGCTGCGCGCCGGCATCGGCGAGGGCCTCCGCCGCGCGGCGCGTGTTCGCGGCGACCTCCTCATCCACGGTGTGAAAGCCGAGATCGATGGAAAGGGCGAGCTTCAAGCCTTTGACGTCGCGCGGCAACGGGTTGGGCAGGACGAGCGGCGGAAGCGACTGCGGATCCGAGTCGTCGGACCCTTGCGTAATCGCAAGAAAAAGCGTCGCATCCTCGACCGTGCGGGCGAGCGGCCCGAAATGGCTGAGCTGGTCGAAGGCTGTCGGCAGCGAGTCCATCGGAATGCGACCAAGGCTCGGTTTCAGACCGACAATGCCGCAAAGTGCGGCCGGTATGCGGATCGACCCGCCGGAATCGGTGCCGTCCGCGAGCGCCACGCAGCCGCTTGCGACAGCGGCGGCCGAACCACCGGAGGAGCCGCCGGGGGTACGGCTCGCGTCCCAAGGGTTTCGCGTGATGCCCCAGAGCGGCGACTCGGTGAAGCCCGAATACGAAAATTCCGGGGTCGTGGTCTTTCCAACCAGGATTGCACCGGCCTCGAGAAGGCGCCGGGCCTCGACCGCGTCGCGCTCCGGCACCCAATGCTCGTAGACATGGGAACCGAGGGTCGTGCGGTTTCCCTTGGTCGGAGTGAAATCCTTGAGCGCGATCGGTACGCCGTGTAGAGGCCCAAGCGGCCGGCCCACCTCGATCGCGCGTTGGGCCTCCGCCGCCTTGGCAAGCGCCTCCTCCTCGTAGAGGAAACAAAAGGCGTTCAGCCTGGGGTTTACCTCGGCAATGCGGGCGAGGCTGTTGCGGACCGCTTCGACGGGCGAGAGCGCCCGCGTACGGATCATCCGGGCAAGTTCGGATGCGGGTCGATAGGCAAGACCGAGATCGGCCATGGGTAGGGGCCCCTCATAGGCGCGGCGACAACGGCGCCGAGCCTAGCGCAAGCGAGGACTGGCGGTGAAGGCCGCGGGTTCCTAAATTGATCTGCATCGTCGAGGAGGGCTCGCGATGACGGATCAGTCGGTCGAGACCCCAAGTTCCGATTTCGTGATCGATCAAGGCTTTGACCTTTATACGCCGGATGATCACGCGATCTGGCGCACGCTGTTTCACCGCCAGGCGGAGATCTTGAAGGAACGCGCCGCGCCCGAGTTCCTGGCCGGGCTGGCCGGGCTCGGCATCGCCGCCGATGGCATTCCCAATTTCGAGCGATTGAGCGACGTGCTGGAGCAGGCGACGCGCTGGCGCATCGTGGCGGTACCGGGCTTGGTGCCGGACGATGTCTTCTTCCGCCACCTCGCCAACCGGCGCTTTCCGGCGACCAATTTCATCCGTCGCTGGGATCAGCTCGACTATCTGCAGGAGCCCGATGTCTTCCACGACATCTATGGTCATGTTCCCATGCTCTTCAATCCGGTCTTTGCCGACTATCTCCAGGCCTATGGCATGGGCGGGCTGAAGGCGCTGTCGTTGGACAGCCTGACCTTCCTTGCGCGCCTCTACTGGTACACGGTCGAGTTCGGACTCATCCGCACGCCGGAGGGCTTGCGCATCTATGGCTCGGGGATCGTCTCCTCGAAGGGGGAATCCATCTACGCGCTTGAGAGCAACAAGCCCCGCCGGCTGCCCTTCGATCTCATGCGGATCATGCAGACGGACTACCGAATCGACGATTTCCAGGACATCTATTTCGTGATCGACAGCTATGAGCAGCTCTTCGCGGCGACGCGCCCCGATTTCACACCCTACTACGCGGCATTGAAAACGCTGCCGACGATTCCTCCGGGCGACGTTCTGCCGAATGAGCGCGAGATCCCGTCGCTGAGGCGGAGGGCTTAGGATATCCGACACTTCCGACCGGCCTATGGCCGCCAGAAGGGCTTTGCCATTTCGCGAAACACGTATTCGCGCGACAAGCCAATATCCTCGATCAGGTGAGAGCTCGTTGCCATCAGGCGTTGCAGTTCACGGCGGGATCGAGAGCGTCTTTGCCACCGCCGGAGCGGGTCCACGAACGTCGCAGAAGCGACTGACCGCCACCAGACCCTAAACGGCCAACCGAGGAGCCGCAGGTCGGTCAGGTACACTGCGAGCCCCCATTGTTTCCCTCGACGCCATACGCTGTTCGTGATCGAGGAGCCAGCGCTTGCGGTGCACTCCGCCGCCATAGCCCCCGAGCCCGCCATCGGCATTGATGACTCTATGGCACGGAATGACGATGGCGAACGGATTGGCGCCGTTGGCTTGGGCGGCCGCGCGTATGGCTTGCGGCTTTCCGATCGTGCGCGCGACCTCGGCATAGCTGCGCGTCTGCCCTGGCGGGATGGCAAGCAGCGCGTCCCACACGGCGTTCTGAAACGGTGATCCAAGGCGGGCCAGCGGCGTCTCGAAACGCCTCAATCCTCCATTGAAATAGGCGGCGAGTTCCGCCTCGATCTGCTCGATGGGGCGCGTACGGCCCGGCACGATCCCGGCACTGACGCGGATGCGCAATCGCTCGATCTGGCGTTCCAACCCGCGCCGATCGGCATATTCGAGGAGGTAGAGAGCGCCTTCGTCGCCGACCGCCATGAGCGCGCCAAGCGGCGTATCGAGCCATGCGGCGAAGAGCGCGCGCGTGTCTTTTTTGGCGGGCGGAGCGCCCATGATCTTCGCGAACGCATCGCGAAAGCCGCTGCCTGACTCGTAGCCGGCGTCGAGCTGCGCCATGATGACGCGCTCGCCCGCGCGTATGGCCTGAAAGGCCACGCCAAGCCGGCGTGCCCGCGCATACTGAACAAAAGTCATCCCGAACCGCTTCTGAAACTGTCGTCGCGCCGTCGAGGCGTGGACATGGAGTGCGTCGAAATCCGCCTCGCGCCAGCGCCGGTGAGGCTCCCGCTCCACGGCCTCGACAAGCAGCCGCACGACCTCCGAGGTCTCGCTGGGGTGCGATAGCGGCCGACACCTCTTGCAAGGACGGTAGGAGGCAAGAAGAGCCTGCTCAGCATCGGCGAAGAACTCGCAATTCTCGCGCTTGGGCGGGCGCGCCGGGCAGGTGGGTCGGCAAAAGACCCCCGTCGTGCGCACTCCCACGTAGAAAACGCCCTCATAGTCCGGATCGCGCTCGGCAATTGCCGTATAGCAGGCCTCTTCGTCCAACGGCATGACGCTCTTCATGTCACCACTCCCCATCCTGCGGCTCATTCTAGGACCGCGCGCGAGGCCGTCCGCCGAAATTCGCGCAGCGATTTTCGGTTGAGTCTCGTCAATGGCCACACCGGGACCGTTTTCTTCCCCTCACCCGGATCGATTCCATTTCGCTACCCTCTTCCCGCTTTGCGGGGCGTGGGGCAATTCACCTCTCCCGTCTATTGGGCGGCAAAGCTGTGGACGCCAGGACAGAAAGACAAGCGCCCGCGATCAGCCAAGGGAACGAGCCTAGCCCGAGCGTCTGCTGCGAGCCTCCGACCAGGATCGGCCCCACCACGGCTCCGCAGCCATACAACGCCGCTTCGCACGCGTTCGCATGCACCAGATCTACGCCTCGGAACGTCTGCCCGATCATCACGACGGCGACGGTCCAGAGTGACCCTATCATCAGCCCCAGGGCGGCAGCAGCAAGACCCAGCAACCACGCCTCATTTGGCAGGAATGGGAGCGTGGCCGCCGTCGCGCCGGCTAGTCCCGCAAATAGGCCAAGAAGCGTCGGACGGCTCATCCGGTCAGCAATCCAGCCGGATGGGAGGTGAGCGATCGTGATCGCAATCAACAAGATGGTGAGCAGCCAGAGCGATTGCCGCTCGCTCAGCCCAAGGCCGATCCCATAGAGAGGCAGAAAGCTATCGTTGCCGGCATCGACGAAGCCTAGGGAGAAGAAGGCGAGCATCGGCCCAGGTGCTGCGCGGATGAGCTGGAGAAACCTCGGACGCCGTTGAAGCCCATCTGCTTCTTCTCCTGCTCTCGTCCGAAGGCGAGAGGAATGGCAGATGCTGCCAAACATGCGATGCCCGCCAGGAAGGGTGCCAAACCTTCAATCCCGAATACTGAGATGATGATTGGGCCTCCCGCGAAACCCACGGACCAAACAAATCCGAACATCCCGATCACCTGCCCACGTTCTTCCTCCCGACAGAGCGCGTGGATCCAGGTTTGCGTGGTGGTGAACAGCGTAAATGCGGCGGCGCCCAGCGCAAAACGCAGCGGCAGCCAAGCGCTGCCTGCTCCAACCAGGGGCAGTGCGATAAAGCAGAGTGCCATGACTGAGATGCAAGCGGACGAAGTGCTTATAATGCCAAGCCGACGTATGATTGCGCCGGCCAATGGCGCAGCCAGGAGGGCGGCCACCGTCTGGGCGGATGCATTCGTGCCGATCGCAAACCCCGATGCTCCCTCCCTCTCCAGAAGTAAAGCCAGGAGGGGCCAGGACAACCCCATCGAAATACCTGCACCGGCGGTGCAAAGGATTGGAGGCCAGTGAACCGATCTGACGCGCATGGCTCCCCAGGCTGAGTGCAATGCAACTGGGGGACGATGCACAAATTCCAAAGTTGGGGCGAGTGAGAATCAACAGATGATGGAGTAGGCTGGCTACTTCATTGCCCGTCTGCCACGGTTTTGAAAGTCGGGGTCCTGCCGCTGCAAGCCGCCAGCGCCAGTAGTCCGCACCACTTCCTGCTCGATCGCGCCGAAGGGCGAGGAGCCGTCCTCCGCCACCGCCTCGATCCGCACGCGATCTCCGTGTGTGAGGAAAGGCGTGCGCGGCGCGCCCAGCTCCACCGTCTCGACCGCCCGACGTTCGGCGATGCAGGCGAAGCCGACCGCGGCGTTCTGATTCGAGACCGTGCCGCTGCCGATGATGCTTCCCGCCGCGAGCGCCCGCGTCTTGGCTGCGTGCGCGATCAGGCGCGGGAAATCGAACTGCATGCCTTCGCCGGCGTTGGGACGGCCGAACCCGACGCCGTTGAGAGTGATCTTGAGCGGCATCTTCAGCTTGGCGCCGTCCCAGGCCGCGCCCAGCTCGTCGGGAGTGAGCGCGAAGGGGGAGAGCGCCGAAGCCGGCTTCGACTGAAAGAAGCCGAAGCCCTTGGCAAGCTCCGCCGGCACCAGATTGCGCAGCGAGACGTCGTTGACGAGAAGCACGAGGCGGATACGCTGGCGCGCTTCCTCCGGTGTCGCACCCATCGGCACGTCGCCGGTGATGACCGCCACTTCCGCCTCGAAATCGAGACCCCAGCTCTCGTCCAGGAGCGGGATCGGATCGGTCGGCGCAAGGAACCCGTCTGAGCCGCCCTGATACATCAATGGATCGGTGAGCAGGCCGGGCGGCATCTCGGCTCCCCGCGCGCGGCGCACGCGCTCGACATGCGAAAGGTAGGCGCTGCCGTCCGCCCACTGATAGGCGCGCGGCAACGGCGCGGCGAGCCGGGCCGGGTCCAACGGGAAGGCCGCGGGCGGATGCCCGTGATCGAGCTCACGCTGCAGTTCGTCCAGATCGGGCGCCGCGCGCTCCCAATTGTCGAGCGCGGCCTGAAGGGTCGGCGCGACACGAGTGGCGACGACCGCGCGCTTCCTCAAACCGTCGACCAGGATCAGCGTGCCGTCGCGTCCGCCCTCGCGTAGCGTCGCCAGCCTCATGGGCCGGGCTCGCGCCAGGAATCGACATAGCCGGACCATTCGACCGCCTCGGCCGCCGTCTCGACGGCGAGCCCATCGCGCGCGTCGACCATCACCGCGACCTCGTCGGTCTCCTTCTTGGCGCCGGCGAGACCCGCCTTCAGCGCCTTGGGATGCGGACCGTGGGTGAAGCCGGCGGGATGGAGAGTCATCATCCCGGGATGAATGTTGTCGCGCGAGAAGAAGCTGCCGCGGTGATAGAAGATCACCTCGTCATAATCGTCGTTGGAGTGGAAGAACGGCACCTTGAGGGCGCCGGGGTCGCTCTCCAGCGGACGCGGCACGAAGGTGCAGACGACGAAGCGCGGCGCGGTGAAGGTGGTATGCGCCGAGGGCGGCAGATGATAGCGGTGGCTCATCAGCGGGCGAATGTCGCGCCAGTTGATCCGCACGGGTGCCAGCGTGCCATGCCAGCCGACCGCATCGAGCGGGTTGAACGGATAGGTGATGCGGCTCAAGGCTCCGTCGCGCTTGACCAGCACAACCCAGGCCTCCTCGGCCTGCTGGCCCTTGAAGGCCTCGTCGATCCTGGGCGTGTCGAGCGCCGCCGGATCGAAGACGGCGTTGTAGCCTACAAGGCCGCGCTCCGGCAGGCGGTATCCTCCGCCCGTCGCCTCGATCATCAAGATGGTGAAGGGGTCGGTCGTGTCGAGCCGCCACATGGTGCCGCGCGGCAGCAGAAGATAGTCCCCCTCGCGGACGGTCAGATGCCCGTAGTCGCAATAGAGCTCGCCGCCGCCCTCGTGAACGAACAGCAGCTCGTCCCCGTCGGCGTTGCGGGCGAGATGGTTCATCGGCCCACGGCCACGCCACAGCCGCAACTTCAGCGCGCTGTTGGAGAGCAATGCCGCCGCACCCCAAGGCCCGTCCTGGGTCGGCTCGATCCGCGTGCCGTCGAAGGCGCGGGGCTTGAGCGGCCCCTCGAACTGGACCCAGCCCGTCGGCGGGTGGCGGTGGTGCATCTGCGTGACCGGGCCGAAGAATCCCTCGCGGCCGATCTCGCGCTCGTAAGTTCCCGCGGGTAGGTCGGCATGGGCCTGACGCGAGGCGGTCCCTTCGCTGCGCGGCAAATTGATCCAGGAATGTGTCATGGCTGTCAGTCCCGAGCGGTGGGTGTGGCGGCGTCGCTCAGCACGCCGCGACGGATCTGGTCGCGTTCGATGGATTCAAAGAGAGCGCGGAAATTGCCTTCTCCGAAGCCCTCATCGCCCTTGCGTTGGATGATCTCGAAGAAGATCGGGCCGATGACGGTCGTGGTGAAGATCTGCAGGAGGCGACCGCCTTCGGGCGTCGGCGCGCCGTCGATCAGGATGCGGTTGCGCTTCAGCCGCTCCAACGGCTCGCCATGCCCCGGCAAGCGTTGGTCGACCATCTCATAATAGGTGTCCGGCACGTTCATGAAGGCGATGTCGCACGCGCGCAGAGCCTCGACGGTGGCGTAGATGTCGGAGGAGGCAAGCGCGATATGTTGTATGCCCTCGCCCTTGTAGGCGGCGAGATACTCCTCGATCTGGGATTTGTCGTCGGCGGATTCGTTGATGGGGATGCGGATCTTGCCGCACGGGCTGGTCATCGCGCGGCTTTTCAGCCCCGTCACCTTGCCCTCGATGTCGAAATAGCGGATCTCGCGAAAATTGAAGAGCTTTTCGTAAAAGCCCGCCCACAAATCCATGCGGCCGCGATGGACGTTGTGGGTCAGGTGATCGATTTCGGCAAGGCCAACGCCCTTGGGTGTGCGACCCGATCCCGCCGCCGGAACGAAATCGACATCGTAAATGGTGTGATCGCCATAGCGGTCGACCAGATAGATCAGGCTGTCGCCGATGCCGTGGATGGCCGGGATGTTCAGCTCCATCGGCCCGACGCGGCCGTGGAACGGGCGTGCGCCAAGCTTCAGCGCACGGTCATAGGCCGCGCCTGCGTCCTTGACCCGGAAGGCCATGGCGCAGACTGAAGGACCATGCACGCGCGCGAAGGACTGGGCGAAGCTGTCCCGCTCGGCATTGAGAATGAAATTGACATCGCCTTGCCGGTAGAGCGTCACCTGCTTGGAGCGGTGTCGGGCCACCGGCGAGAAGCCCATGCGCTCGAACAGGCCGCCCAGGCGCTCGGGCTCGGGTGCTGCATATTCGACGAATTCGAACCCGTCGGTTCCCATCGGGTTGGCGGCGCTCATGACGGCCCCTATCCCTTGCTCGTCGCTGCCTGAAGATTAACAGCGCCGGGGCGCTTAAGTCTCGGCCCTGGAATCGGCCGCCCGCCGGCAGGAATCCTTGGAGCGCGCAAAAAAATCGCCGCCGAGATCAGTAATCACGAAATCGCCGCATTCTTCGCATAGGCTTGTCATTCAAGGCGGTTAGAGAAGAAGCCGTATCGTGAACATGAGGAGGGGGAACATCGAGATGAGCAGGATCCGGATCGAGGAACCGCCGTTGGACGAGATGCTGGCCGACCCGATCGTGCGTCTCGTAATGCGTCGTGACGGCATCGGCCCGGAAGATGTTCTTGAGGCGCTGGAAGGAGCGCGGCGGCGCTTTGCGCTTTCACGACGCGTTTCGGACGCGAGCGACCGCGTCTTGCCAGCCGGCATATAGACCCGAGCGCTGTTCCTGCGACATGCGCGGCTCGAAGCGGCGGTCGCGCTGCCAGCGCCGCGCGATGTCCTCGGTCGATGAGAAGAGGCCAATGGTGAGGCCCGCCAGCGCCGCCGCACCCAGCGCGGTCGTCTCGGTGACGGTCGGCCGCTCGACCGGAAGGTCGAGGATGTCGGCCAGGAACTGCATCAGCCAGTCATTGGCGACCATCCCGCCATCGACCCTGAGCGCCGTCGGCTCGACCTCGCCATCCTCGGTCATGGCCTGCATCAGGTCGCGGGTCTGGTAGCAGACCGCTTCCAAGGCCGAGCGGACGATCTCGGCGATGCCGGTGTCGCGGGTAAGTCCGAAGATCGCGCCGCGCGCGCGGGGATCCCAGTAGGGCGCGCCCAAGCCCGTGAAGGCCGGCACCAGATAGACGCCCTTGGTGCCGGTAAGGCTGGAGGCCAGGCGCTCACTCTCGCCAGCAGCTGCGATCAGCTTCAACCCGTCGCGCAGCCACTGCACCGCGGCGCCGGCGACGAAGATCGAACCTTCGATGGCGTAGGTGGCCTTGCCGGCGAGCCGGTAGGCGATGGTCGCGATCAGTCGGTTCTTCGAGAGCACCTGCCGCTCGCCGGTGTTCATCAGCACGAAGCAGCCGGTACCGTAGGTGCTCTTGATCATGCCGGGCGTAAAGCAGGCCTGGCCGATGGTGGCTGCCTGCTGGTCTCCGGCGATGCCGGCGATGGGCAGAGCGACGCCGAGAAGCTTCTGGTCCGCTGTGCCGAACTCCGCGGCGCTGTCGCGAACCTCCGGCAGCAGCGCGCGGGGGATGTTCAGATGCTCGAGCAGCTCCTTGTCCCAATCCTGGCGGCGGATGTCGAACAGCATGGTGCGGGACGCGTTGGTGGCGTCGGTCGCATGGACCTTCCCCCCGGTCAGCCGCCAGAGAAGGAATGTGTCGATGGTGCCGAAGGCGAGCTCGCCGCGCTCGGCCGCCGCGCGCGCGCCCGCGACATTGTCCAAGAGCCAGGCGAGCTTGGTCGCGGAGAAATAGGGGTCGATCAGGAGCCCGGTCCGCTCCTGGATCATCGGCTCGATCTTATCCGCCTGCAGCTTCAGGCAGAGATCGGCGCCGCGCCGGTCCTGCCAGACGATGGCGTTGTGGATCGGCTTGCCGGTGCGCCGGTTCCACACCAGGCTGGTCTCGCGCTGATTGGTGATGCCGATGGCGGCGATATCGGCGGGTTTCAGCGCCTTGGCGATCGCGGCCTTCGAAACCTCGAGCGTGGCCCGCCAGATTTCCTCCGGATCATGCTCGACCCAGCCGGCCTTGGGAAAGATCTGCGGCAGCTCCTTCTGCGCGCGCCCCGCCGGCTGCCCGCCCTCGTCGAACAGCATCGCGCGGGTGCTGGTGGTGCCTTGATCGATGGCGAGGATGAGGTTGGGACGGGGCATGGGCTCGGTCGCGGGTCGAAACGTCGATGATCCCGGTCTGGCGAATGCCGGTCAAGCGCGTTCGTTTCCGAACCCCTTCCCTCAGCCTTTTTGCGGAATCGCGCCTTGACCTGCTAGCATGCCCCGATGGGCCAGATCGACCGGCAGCGGCAGATCCTGGAGCTGGTGCGCCAGCGCGGCTTCGTCTCGATCGACGAGCTGGCGGGGCATTTCGCGGTGACGCCGCAGACGGTCCGGCGCGACATCAACGATCTCTGCGCGCAGGACCTCCTGCGCCGCTATCATGGCGGGGCAGGACTGCCGTCCAGCGTCGAGAACCTGGCCTATCAGACCCGCCGGGTGCTGCAACTTTCGGAGAAGCGGGCCATCGCGGCCCTGGTCGCGCGGCACATCCCCGACGAGGCCTCGCTCTTCATCAATATCGGCACGACCACGGAGGAGGTCGCGCGCGCGCTCTTGCGCCACCGCAGGCTCAAGGTCATTACCAACAACCTCAACGTGGCACAAATTCTCGCGGAGAACGAAAGCTGCGAGATCATCCTCACCGGGGGCGTGGTCCGCAACCGCGACGGCGGCATCATCGGCGAGGCGACGATGGATTTCATCCGCCAGTTCCGCACCGACTTCGCCATCATCGGCATCAGCGGCATCGACATGGACGGCGCGCTCCTCGATTACGACTATCACGAGGTGCGCGTCGCCCGCGAAATCATCGCCCATGCCCGCCAGGTGTTCCTGGCGGCCGACCACACCAAGTTCGGGCGCAACGCGGTGGTGCGGCTCGGCAGCATCGCCGAGGTGACGGCCCTCTTCACCGACCAGGACCCGCCCGCGGATATCCGCAAGATCCTGGCGGAGCATGGCGTGCGGCTCTGCGTCGCCAGCGCGGCGGAGGGGGCGCCGCCAGATTTGAAGGTGATGAACACGGATACCCACGGATGACACGGATGAGATTGATGCTCCGCGGAGCGAAATTCCTGGTGTCCATCCTCTTCTCATCCCTGTTCATCCGCGTTCTTTAGTTTCGTATCCGCGCATATTTCAGCCGCCCATTTTCATTTGTGAAAAGAACGCGGGCCCGCTACGCTCGTTTTCGAGAGAGGCTGGCCCGTCGGCGACCGGCGGGACAACGGCCTCCATTCAGGTGGGAGCGCGAGAGCGGACGTGCCGAACGGCGATTCGGTCGATCTCCTCGTCATCGGCGGCGGCATCAACGGCGCGGGCATCGCACGCGACGCGGCGGGGCGTGGGCTCAAGGTGCTTCTGGCCGAGCAGGGCGACCTGGCGCAAGGCACCTCCTCGGCCTCGACCAAGCTTATTCATGGCGGGCTTCGCTATCTCGAATATTACGAGTTCCGCCTGGTCCGCGAGGCGTTGAAGGAGCGGGAGGTCCTGCTCGCCAATGCCCCGCACATCATCTGGCCGCTGCGCTTCGTGCTGCCACATGCCGATTACCTTCGGCCCGCCTGGATGATCCGGCTCGGGCTGCTGCTCTACGATCATATCGGCGGGCGCGTGCGCCTGCCGGCCTCGCGGGGCGTTGATCTGCGCTCCGATCCGGCCGGCGCGCCCTTGAAGCCGAAATTCACGCGCGGCTTCAGCTATTCGGATTGCTGGGTCGAGGATTCGCGTCTCGTCGTCCTCAACGCCATGGACGCGGCCGAGCGCGGTGCTGCGATCCTGACCCGCACGCGCTGCGTCAGCGCGAGGCCCTCAGGTAGGGCGTGGCAGGTCCTCCTCCAGGATCTCAACGGCTCCAGACGGACGGTCGCGGCGCAGGGACTGGTCAATGCCGCCGGCCCGTGGATCTCGGAGGTTGCGGAGAAGGTGATCGGACGCCCGCTCGGCCAGCCGATCCGCCTTGTGAAGGGCAGCCATATCGTCGTTCCGCGCCTGTTCGAGGGCGAAGAAGCCTATATCCTGCAGAACGAGGACCGGCGCATCGTCTTCGCCATTCCCTATGAGCGGCACTTCACCTTGATCGGCACGACCGATTTGAACTATGTCGGCGATCCTGCGGACGCGACGATCAGCCGCGAGGAGATCGACTATCTCTGCCAGGCGGTCGGGAGCTACTTCCGACGACCGGTGACTGCCGCCGATCCGGTCTGGACCTATTCCGGCGTCAGGCCGCTCTACGACGATCGCCGCGAGAGCGCCTCCGCGGTGACGCGCGATTACGTTCTGCATCTCGATACGCCGGAAGGCGCGCCCTTGCTTTCCGTCTATGGCGGCAAGATCACCACCTATCGCAGGCTCGCCGAACATGCGCTGGAGAAGCTGGCGCCGCACTATCCGAACTCAAGCGGCCCCTGGACTGCGCGCGCGCCGCTGCCGGGGGGCGACATCCCGGATGGCGATTTCGACCGCTTCCTGGCCGGCCTGATCGCCCGCCGCCCTTGGCTGCCGAAACGGCTCGCACGGCGCTGGGCGAGGGCCTATGGCACGCGCGTAGAGACGATGATCGGGGGAGCGGACGGAACCGACGAGCTTGGGCGGCACTATGGCGAGGATCTCTATCAGTGCGAGATCGACTATCTCATTCAGCGCGAATGGGCCCGCGCCAGCGCGGACATACTTTGGCGGCGCTCGAAGCTGGGTCTGCATCTCTCGCCCGCGACCGTCGAGGCTCTACGACAACAGCTTGGCGAGACGGGACCTCTGGAAGAGGATCGCAGCGAGGGGTTGGCCGTGGCGAGGCAGAGCGGGGGGCGCCCGTGACCCTCGAGCTGAAGAACGTAACCAAGACGGTGCGTGGCGAGACGCATATCGACGATGTATCGCTCACTCTCGCCCATGGCACGCTGAACATCCTTCTCGGGCCGACGCTTTCCGGAAAGACCAGCCTGATGCGGCTGATGGCCGGGCTCGATCAACCGAGCGCGGGGAAGATCCTCTTCGATGCAAAGGACGTGACCGGCGTGCCCGTGCGGCGACGCTCGGTCGCCATGGTCTACCAGCAGTTCATCAACTATCCGACGCTCACCGTCTACGAGAACATCGCCTCGCCGCTGCGGGTGGCCGGAAAGGACAGGTCGGAGATCGACAGGAGCGTGCGCGAAACCGCGGCGCTGTTGAAGCTGGAGCCGCTCCTCGAACGCAAGCCGCTGGAGCTCAGCGGCGGCCAGCAGCAGCGCACGGCACTCGCCCGCGCCATCGTCAAGGGGGCCGATCTGGTCCTCTTGGACGAACCGCTCGTCAATCTCGATTACAAGCTGCGCGAGGAGTTGCGCGAAGAGCTGCCGCACATCTTCTCGGCCAGCGGCGCGATCTTCGTCTATGCCACTACCGAGCCGATCGAGGCGCTGCTGCTTGGGGGCACCACCGCGACGCTTGCGCGCGGCCGCATCACCCAGTTCGGCCCCACCCTCGAGGTCTATCGTCGGCCGAACAGCATCGAGACGGCGCAGATCTTCTCCGATCCTCCGATCAACCTTCTGGGAGTGGAGAAACGGAACGGCGCCCTTGCCTCGGCGGCCGGACATCTGACGCTGCCTGCCTCGGGCCTCTTCGCCGGGCTGGACGACGGCGCCTATACGCTGGGCTTCCGGCCCGACCATCTGTTCCTGGCGCGACCGAACACAGAAGCCGTGCCGGTGACCGGAACCGTCGCCATCACCGAGATCACGGGTTCGGAAAGCTTCGTGCATGTCGACTTCGCCGGCCAGCGATGGGTCGCGCTCGCGCATGGCGTGCACGATCTCGATATCGGCCGGCCAGTGGAGATCTGGCTCGATCCGGGCCGGTTCTTCGTTTTCGACAAGTCCGGCGTGTTGGCGGCGGCGCCCGGACTGCGCCGGGCCGCGGCATAGGAGGCGAAGGGTGGCGCGCATCGTGCTCGACAATGTCGCCCATGCCTACGGGCCCAGGCCGAAGGATCTGCGAGACTATGCGCTGAAGCCCTCCAAACATGTGTGGGAGAATGGCGGAGCCTACGCGCTGCTTGGCCCATCGGGCTGCGGCAAGACGACATTGTTGAATATCATCTCCGGTCTGATCGTTCCCACCCAAGGCCGCATTCTCTTCGACGGCAAGGACGTGACCCATCTGCCTACCGCGCGGCGCAACATCGCGCAGGTGTTCCAGTTTCCCGTCATCTACGACACCATGACGGTGGCCCAGAATTTAGCCTTCCCGCTGCGCAACCGTCATGTTCCGGCGCCGACCGTGACCAAGCGCGTTCGCGAGGTGGCCGATATGCTCGGCCTCACCGCGATCCTCGACAAGAAGGCGCGCGGCCTCACCGCCGACGTCAAGCAGAAGGTCTCCCTCGGGCGCGGCCTAGTCCGTCCCGATGTCGGCGCCATTCTGTTCGATGAGCCGCTGACCGTGATCGATCCGCACCTGAAATGGCAGTTGCGCTCGCAGCTCAAGGCGCTGCACCGCCAATTCGATCTCACCATGGTCTATGTCACTCACGACCAGACCGAGGCGCTCACCTTCGCCGACAAGGTGGTGGTCATGTATGAAGGCGAAGTCGTGCAGGTCGGCACGCCGGAGGATCTGTTCGAACGGCCGGCCCACACCTTCGTCGGCTATTTCATCGGCTCTCCCGGAATGAACGTCCTGCCGATCGAAATCCGCGGCAATACCGCAGTGATCGCCGGGAGATACCAGTTCGATCTTCCCGCCGCCTTCTCCGAACTCCCTCAAGGCGCCGCGTACGAGATCGGCGTGCGACCGGAATTCGTGCGGCTAAGCGCCGATGGGCAGGGACTTCCCGTCAAGGTCCGGAGGGTCGACGATATCGGCCGGCTGAAGGTCGCCCGCGTGACCCTTGACGAGATTTCACTGAATGTGATCGCGCCCGAGGAGGCCGGCATCGACGGCGAGACCGCGCATATCGTCTTCGAGCGTGGACATGTGCACCTCTATGCCGACGGGCATCTTGTCGGCGGGATGGCCAATTAGCGGATGGACAAGCGCTGGAACAACAAGGCCTGGTTCATGGTCCTGCCAGTCCTCGTGCTGGTGGCGTTCAACGCCGTCATCCCGCTGATGACGGTGGTCAACTACTCGGTCCAAGAGACCTTTGGCGACAATGTCTTCTTCTTCGAGGGCGTGAAGTGGTTCGAACAGGTCGTCAACTCCGAACGCTTCCACGCGGCGCTGCTTCGCCAACTCACCTTCACCTTCACGATCCTCGCCATTCAAATTCCACTCGGCGTGGCGATCGCCCTGACGATGCCGCGCCGGGGGTTCTGGGTGTCGGTTTGCCTCGTTCTGATGGCGTTGCCGCTGCTCGTCCCGTGGAACGTCGTCGGCGCCATCTGGAACATCTTCTCTCTGCCGGATATCGGACTGCTCGGGCAAATCTTGAACGGCATGGGGTTCGACTACAACTACACGCGCCAACCCGTCGCTGCGTGGATCACCCTCATTTTGATGGATGTGTGGCACTGGACCTCGCTGGTCGTGCTTCTGGCATATGCCGGCCTCAGATCCATCCCGGATGCCTACTATCAGGCGGCCAGGATCGACGGTGCGTCGCCTTGGGCAGTGTTCCGCCACATTCAGCTGCCGAAGATGAAGCACGTGCTTATCATCGCCGTGCTGCTCCGCTTCATGGACTCCTTCATGATCTATACCGAGCCTTCCGTGCTCACCGGCGGCGGACCCGGGAACGCCACGACGCTGCTATCGATCGACCTCGTCAAGATCGCGCTCGGCCAATTCGATCTCGGACCCGCCGCGGCCATGTCGATCATCTACTTCCTGATCGTTCTGCTGCTCAGCTGGATTTTCTACACCCTGATGATGCGCAACGAGGAACGGTCATGAAGCGCCTCAGCGGGTTGGTGCCGGCACTCTATATCTTCTTCCTGATGGTGCCGATCTACTGGCTGCTCAGCATGTCCTTCAAGACGACGAACGAAATTTTGGGCGGCTTCACGCTCTGGCCCAGGGCCTTCACGCTGGACAGCTATCACGAGATTCTGACCAATCCCGTCTGGTACACCGGTTATATCAATTCGATCACTTACGTCACCATCAACACCATCCTCTCCGTGGCGGTGGCGCTGCCGGCGGCTTACGCCTTTTCGCGCTACCGGTTCCTCGGCGACAAGCATCTCTTCTTCTGGCTCTTGACCAACAGAATGGCGCCGCCGGCGGTCTTCGCGCTGCCGTTCTTCCAGCTCTACTCGGCGATCGGGTTGTTCGACACGCATATCGCGGTGGCGCTCGCGCACTGTCTCTTCAATATCCCGCTCGCCGTGTGGATCCTGGAAGGCTTCATGTCGGGAGTGCCGAAGGAGGTCGACGAGACCGCCTATATCGACGGTTACTCCTTCCCGAAATTCTTCGTGAAAATCTTCATGCCGCTGATCGCGTCCGGCATCGGCGTCACCGCTTTCTTCTGCTTCATGTTCTCCTGGGTGGAACTGCTGCTCGCCAAGACGCTGACATCGGTGGCGGCGAAGCCGATCGCGGCAGTCATGACGCGCACGGCGAGCGCCTCCGGGTACGAGCTTGGCCTCTTGGCCGCGGCCGGGGTGCTGACCATCGTGCCCGGAGCGATCGTCATCTATTTCGTTCGCAACTACATCGCCAAGGGTTTCGCGTTGGGGAGGGTGTGATGGGCTTGACCTGGATGGCCTGGACCTGGCAGACGGCGGTGTTCTTCGCCTGCATCCTCTTGCTTCTGTTGGCGATGACCGTTTGGGAATGGGCCTCGCCCGGCGGCGCGCCCCGCCGCGGCGTGCTGGGTCTCGACACGACGCGTGGCGACCGCCTGTTCATCTCGCTGCTTGGCAGCGCTTACATCCATCTTGCTTGGCTCGGGCTGATCGGTCCGGGCCTGTGGTGGGCTCTCGGCCTCTCGCTCATCTACGCCCTCGCGGTGTTCCGGTGGGTTTGAGGCAGTTTGACGGGGGCGCCGGTCAATCGACCGGCCCCAAAACAAGGGAGGAGAAGAGGACAATGAGAAAACTGGTGTTTGGGACGGTGGCGGCGTTCGCCCTACTGTCGCCGAGCGCATCCCGGGCGGATATGGCCGCCGCGGAGCGGTGGGTGGATAACGAGTTTCAGCCCTCGACCCTGACGCGGGACGAGCAGATAAAGGAGATGCAGTGGTTCATCGACGCCGCCAAGCCGTTCGCGGGCATGGAGATCGATGTTCTGTCGGAGGATGTGCCGACGCACAGATACGAGTCGGAGGTCCTCACTAAGGCCTTCCAAGAGATAACCGGCATCAAGGTCAATCACCAGATTCTTGGCGAAGGCGAAGTCGTGCAGGCGGTTCAGACGCAGATGCAGACGAACCGTAATCTTTATGACGCCTATATCAACGATTCAGATCTGATCGGCACGCACTCGCGTTTGCAAAGCGCGGTGAATCTGACCGACTGGATGGCAGGCGAGGGCAAGGACGTCACCGATCCGATCCTCGACGTAGACGACTTTATCGGCAAGTCGTTCACGACCGGGCCGGACGGCAAACTGTGGCAGCTCCCCGACCAGCAATTCGCCAACCTTTACTGGTTCCGCAAAGACTGGTTCGACCGGCCGGACATCAAGGAGAAGTTCAAGGCCAAATACGGCTACGAGCTGGGCGTGCCGGTCAACTGGTCGGCCTATGAGGATATCGCCGACTTCTTCACCAATGATGTGAAGGAAATTGATGGCGTCCGGGTCTACGGCCATATGGACTATGGCAAGCGTGCCCCGGACCTCGGCTGGCGGATGACCGACGCATGGCTCTCCATGGCCGGCGCCACCTCGCCTGGCCTGCCGAATGGACGCCCGATCGATGAGTGGGGCATCCGCATGGAGGAGGGGTCCTGCAACCCGCAGGGCGCCTCGGTCACTCGCGGCGGCGGCGCCAATTCCCCGGCCGCGGTCTACGCCATCGCCAAATGGGATGAGTGGCTGCGGAAATACGCTCCTCCGGGCGCCGCCGACCTCGACTTCTACCAATCTCTGCCGGCCTTGGCGCAGGGCAACGTCGCCCAACAAATCTTCTGGTACACGGCCTTTGGCGCGACCATGGTGAAGCCGAAGAGCGAAGGCAACAACACCATTGACGAGCAAGGTAACCTGCTTTGGCGGATGGCCCCCTCGCCGCACGGGCCCTACTGGAAGGAGGGTATGAAGCTTGGCTACCAGGATGCGGGTTCGTGGACGTTGTTCAAGTCGACGCCGGTCGATCGACGCAAGGCGGCCTGGCTCTACGCGCAGTTCGTCGTGTCCAAGACGGTCGATGTCAAGAAAACTCATGTCGGCTTGACGGTCATTCGTGACAGCTCGATCAGGCATGAGTCCTTCACCGAGCGCGCGCCGAAGCTCGGTGGCCTTGTCGAGTTCTATAGGTCGCCCGACCGCGTGAACTGGACTCCGACGGGGATCAACGTGCCGGACTATCCAAGGCTCGCCCAGATCTGGTGGCAGCAGATCGGCGATGTGAACTCCGGCGCGTTCACGCCACAGGAAGCGATGGATCGGCTCGCCACCGAAATGGATCAGACCATGGCCCGCATGCAGGCCGCCGACGAGAAAGCCAAGACCTACGGCGGATGCGGACCTCGGCTGAACGAAGAGAAGACGGCCGAAGAGTGGCTCGGCAAGGAGAATGGTCCCGCGGCCAAGCTCGACAACGAGAAGCCGCAGGGCGAAACTGTCGCCTATGACGAGTTGGTGAAGCGCTGGGCCTCGGCGCAATAGACCGAACCGCGTTCGACGAAATGGTGGCATGGCCGGGTTGTTGCCCGGCCATGCTCCTTTTTGGGGGGCGGCGCGATTAGAAGGCGACGGTGGCCGCGACAGGATAATGGTCGGACCCAATGTCGCGCCCGACTTCCTGTTGAACCATGTGGATGTCGCGACCGACCAGCAGGTGGTCGATCGGAAGACCGAACAGCGGGTTCTTTGACATCCAAGTGGCGATCAGCCCGCGGCCGACCGCGCTGTCGGACAGGCCCGTTCGATCGATCAGATCCAAGAAGCGCACCGACCAGGGTGTGGTGTTGAAATCGCCGAGCACGATAAAGCGTTCGGGCTGGCGCTCGCTTACAAATTCGGCGACAGCATGCAGCTCGGCATCGCGCATGCGCGAACGCTTCGCCCCGAGCGGGCTAATCGGGTGGATTCCAAGAACGTCCACACAGCCGGCTGGTCCACGGTCCGGGGCCGGGCAGAAAGTCGCGTAGATCGAGGGCGAATAATCTGAGCTCAAAGTCAAGGTAGTGGCGCGCTCCCATGCGATGCGGCTTGCCAACATGATGCCGGCGCCTGCTCCGTCCCTGTGGTAGATCACGTGCGGATAGCTGCGACGCAGTAGCGACCCCTCGCCGTAGTGGATGGGTGCGGGCTCCACCAGCAGAATGACGTCGGGATCGATGCGCCGGATCTCGGCCTGCAGAAGTTCGGCCCGGTGGCGCGAGTGATGGATGTTCGCCGACATCAGGGTCAGCTGGGTCGATCCGCCCGCCGCCTCCGCCCGCCAGAGCGGAGACAGAAGATATGGCGCGATCAACAGCAGGTTGATCAGGGCAAAGGGCAGAAATGCCGCGGCCAGCCGCTGTCGCCCATAGGCTAAAAGCACCGCCATTCCCAGCGCCTGGGTCGCCAGCAGCTGCACGGCGAAATGGCTCATCAGGTCGAAGGGCCAGGCAAACTGTCCGAAGCGACCAGCAAGCGTGGCCAATCCGAGGAACGCGAGCACAACGGTGATGCCGCGAACCAGCCAGCGCGCGACCATTCCCTCTCCAGGCCCGACGGGCGTGGATTCCTCGCTCATTCCTGTAAGCCGATCCTTGCCACACGCGTTCGCCGGAAACACGGGCGGCAACTGTAAATCGGCGCTGCCGCACGCGGATTCGTGCCGAGCCCAAACGGGTCCGTCAATTCGCCGAAAAGGGGAGGAGCGGACCCTCGCTGCCTTGCACAGGTCGAACGGGTCGCGATAGGCTCCACGCCTTCCATCACATTCCCATATCCTTTCGAGGTAGGTCGCGCCATGTCCGCCGCTTTGTCGCTCGATGACTGGAAATCCCGCGCCGAAACGCTGGCCTTTCGCAACCAGGCCTTCATCAACGGCCGATATGTCGATGCCGTTTCCGGGCGGACCTTCGAATGCGTCAATCCGGCGACCGGACGGGCGCTGACGTCGGTTGCTTCCGGCGAAATGGAAGATGTGGACCGGGCCGTGAAGGCGGCGCGTGCCGCCTTCGATAAAGGTTACTGGCCGCGGATGGCGCCCGCAGAGCGTAAGAGGCGGCTCGAGAAGTTCGCCGACCTTATCGATAAGCACGCAAGCGAGCTGGCGCTCCTGGAAACCCTCGACATGGGCAAGCCGATCCGTGACAGCAGCAATATCGACATTCCCTTATCGGCCGGCTGCATTCGCTGGTACGGCGAGGCGATCGACAAAATCTATGACGAGATCGCTCCGACCGGACCCGAAACCGTCGCCCTGATCCGGCGCGAACCGGTCGGGGTGGTCGGTGCGGTGGTTCCGTGGAACTTTCCGCTTCTGATGGCCTCCTGGAAAATCGGTCCGGTGCTGGCGGCGGGCAACTGCATCATCGTAAAGCCTGCCGAACAGTCGCCGCTGACCGTCATCCGCATCGCCGAGCTCGCCGCCGAGGCCGATATCCCGGAGGGCGTGTTCAACGTGGTTCCCGGTTTCGGCGAGACCGCGGGGCAGGCGATCGGCAGGCACTTGGACATAGATGCGGTGACCTTCACCGGCTCGGCTGAGGTCGGCAAGCTGTTTCTGCGCTACTCGGGCGAAAGCAACATGAAGCGCGTCTCGCTCGAATGCGGTGGCAAGACGCCGAACATAGTGCTGGCCGACGCGCCGGATTTGGATGCCGCGGCCACCGCCGCGGCCTGGGGCATCTTCTTCAACCAGGGAGAGGTCTGCAACGCCGGCTCGCGCCTGATCGTCGAGGCGCCGATCAAGGACGCAATTCTGGAGAAGGTGATGGAAGTGGGCAAGAAGCTCCAGCCCGGCGATCCGCTCGACCCGAAGACCAGAATGGGCGCCATCGTCGACGAGACGCAGATGCAACGCGTCCTCGGCTATATCGAGCACGGAAAAAAGGAGGGAGCCAGGCTTCGGATGGGCGGTGGGCGCGTGCGGCCCGCCAATGCCAAGGGTTATTTCGTCGAGCCGACCGTGTTCGACGAGGTCGACAACAAGATGAAGATCGCCCAAGAGGAAATCTTCGGTCCGGTGCTTTCCACTATTACGGTCAAGAGCCCGGAGGAGGCGGTCAAGGTTGGAAACGACACGATTTACGGCCTTGCCGCTGCGGTCTGGACCCGCGATATCTCCAAGGCATTCAAGATCTCGCGCGAATTGCGCGCCGGGACGGTGTGGGTCAACAGTTTCGACGCCGGCGACATCTCGGCGCCCTTCGGCGGATTCAAGCAATCCGGCTTCGGTCGCGACAAGTCTCTGCACGCGCTGGAGAAGTATAGCGAGCTGAAGACAGTGTGGATCAATGTGGGAAAATGAGCCCTCCTCCCCACCCTCACCCACTCGGGGCTCACGCCCCTCGTGACCTCTCCCGCCCGGGGGCGGGAGAGGTGAAGAGCCCCTCGCCCCGCGGTAAGCGGGGAGAGGGTGCCCACGGCGACAGGGTTGGGCGGGTGAGGGGGCGACTTAGCGCCTCGTCTCGCCGTCGAGCGTAAGAAGGGGGTCATAGAGGTCGGGCCGCCGATCCCGGAACAGACCCCAGTTGGCGCGCTGCGCTCGGATTCTCTCGAGATCAAGAGTGGCCGTAATCACGGCTTCCTTGTCGCGCGAAGCCTCGGCCAGCACCTCTCCCTGCGGCCCGGCGATGAAGGACGAGCCATAGAAGGTGATTTGGGAGTCGGTCATCACCTCCAGCCCGATGCGGTTGGAGGCGACAAGCGGTGTTAGATTCGCCCCGGCATGGCCACGCATGACCGTCTGCCAATGCTCCTTCGAATCGACGCTCGCATCCTGCGGTTCCGAGCCGATTGCCGTCGGATAGAACAGGATTTCCGCTCCCTTCAACGCCATTGCGCGCGCCGCCTCGGGGAACCACTGGTCCCAGCAGACGGCCACGCCGATCCGGCCATGGCGCGTGCTCCAGACCTTGAAGCCCGTGTCTCCGGGATTGAAGTAGAACTTCTCGCGATAGCCCGGACCGTCGGGGATGTGCGACTTTCGATAGACCCCAAGATTTCGGCCATCCGCATCGATGATCGCGATCGCGTTGTAATGGGCGTTGTTTGCGCGCTCGAAAAAGCTGATCGGCAACACTAGCTCCAGTTCCGCGGCCAGCTTCTGAAAATGAAGCACGGCAGGATTCTGCGTCACCGGCGCGGCGAGGGCGAAATGCTCCTGATGCTGGTCCTGGCAGAAATAAGGGGTTTCAAACAGCTCCTGCAGCAGAACGATCTGGGCACCTTTGCCCTTGGCCTCGCGCACGAGCCATTCGCCGTTGCGGATATTCTCATCGCGGTTCCATCCGCACGCCATCTGCGTTGCGGCGACCGTTACTTGGGACATGGCAATCGCTCTTCTGCTACGGGACCGGCAGTGCTCGCCCATCAGACTCAGAATGGGAGTGTCTTACGCCAAGTCAGGCCTCGAAAGGCGAGAGGCTATTCGGTCAGAACCAGTGTATCCGTCGGCGCCCAGGAAACCCACACTTCGTCGCCGACGGCGACAGGCCCCTGGATAGTGCGTGCGTCATTCGACACATTGGCGGTAATGACAAGCCCGGGGTCGGCCTCGATGAACACGTGGCTTTCATCCCCGTAATAGGCGATCTCCCTTACCCGCCCTCGGATCTTGAGGCGGCCGACGGTCGGCTCATTACGCTCAAGCTTGACTTTCTCCGGTCGAACAGCAAGACCGATCTGGGCGCGGGCGGCTCCGGAGAAGGGGACCGCGACCCGGCCGAGGCCCGGAGAATCCGCCAGAAGGCGCCCATTCTCCATCCCGGCGACCTGTGCGTCCAAAAGGTTGATCTTGCCGATGAAGTCGGCAACAAAGCGGCTGTTCGGAAACTCGTAGAGCTCGGCCGGACCTGCCACCTGAACAACGCGGCCTCGGTCCATGACGGCGATGCGGTTGGCCATGGAGAGCGCTTCGTCCTGATCGTGGGTGACGATCACGAAGGTGATGCCGACCGCATTGCGCAGCCGCACCAACTCAAGCTGCATCGCCTCACGCAGCTTGGCGTCGAGCGCGGATAAGGGTTCATCCAGCAGGAGCACTTTCGGGCGTTTAATGAGAGCCCTTGCCAGCGCGACGCGCTGGCGTTGACCGCCCGATAGCTGGCTGGGCATGCGCCGTTCGAACCCGTCGAGCTTGACCAGAGCAAGAGCCTCCTCGACCCGGGCCTCGATCTCGGGTCGCGGCACGCCTGTCACTTTGAGCCCATAGGCGACATTGTCGACGACGGTCATATGCGGGAAGACGGCGTAGGACTGGAACACCATGTTCACAGGCCGGCGGTTCGGATCGATTCCCTCCATCTCCACATCGTCGATCACGATCCGTCCGCTGGACGGAATCTCGAACCCCGCCAGCATGCGCAGCAGCGTGGTCTTGCCGCAGCCCGAGGGGCCGAGTAGTGCGAAAAACTCCCCCTCGACGATCTTGAGGCTGACATCGTCGACCGCGGTGACGTTGCCGAAGAGCTTGCTGATATTCTCGATCGAGACGATGGGGCGATTCATTTTTCGACCATTTGCTTACCCGAGCGACCTTGGATGATCATCGCGATCACCGTCAAGGTCAGCGTCAACACGATCAGCACCGTCGAAGCGGCATTGACCTCGGGCGTCACGCTGAAGCGAACCATCGAGTAGATCTTGATGGGGAAGGTGGTCGATCCGGGTCCCGATGTGAAAAACGTGATCACGAAATCGTCGAGGCTCAAGGTGAAAGCAAGAAGCGCCCCCGCGACCAAGCCCGGTATCATGAACGGAAAGGTTACATTCCAAAAAGTCTGCCACTGATCGGCGCCGAGATCGCGGCTCGCTTCCTCGAGCGATTCGTCGAATCCGGCCATGCGCGCCCGGATCACCACGGCCACGAAGGGAGCGATGAAGGCGATATGGCTGACGGTGATCGTGAAGAGGCCGAGCGGGATGTTCACCGCCGCGAAGAATGCGAGCATGGCCACGCCCATGCACACTTCCGGGATGACGATGGGCAAGCTGATCCATCCGTCCACAAGACCCCTTGCCGGGAAGCGGAACCGGTACAGACCCAGACCAAGCATCGCGCCCAGAACCGTCGAGACCAGGGTGGCTGTACCGGCGATGATCATGGAGTTGATAAAGGCCTCGTGCAGCGAGCTGTTGTTGAAGGCCTTGATGTAATAATCGAAGGTGAAGCCCTGCCAAGTGACGTTTCGCTTGCTATCGTTAAAGCTGAAGGCGACCAGGGCCACGATCGGGAAATAAAGAAAAGCGAAGATGCCGACGAGCAGGGCCTGTAGCGAACGGCGTCGCGCGTAGTCGAGCGGCAGGACTCGCCGCCGAAGATTGACCCTTGGGGTCACGCCGATCGCCCTTCCCCCTCTGGTCAGAGTGCCGGCCTTCATATGCCAACTCCCCCTTCGGAGCGCTGCGCCACCACCGAGCGGATCCAAAGCACGGCAAAGGTCGTGTACATGATCAGGAAGGACAAGGCCGAACCAAAGGCCCAGTCGCGCGATGGCCCGAACTGGTGGGCGATCAGGTTGCCGATCATCAACCCCTCGGTGCCGCCGAGCAGGTCGGGGGCAAGGAACGAGCCGAGCGACAAGATGAAGGTAAGAAGGACGCCGGAGGCAATGCCCGGCATGGCGAGCGGCACCGTCACCGAGAACAAGGTCCGCCATTGCGAGGCGCCGAGGTCGAGGCTGGCCTCAAGATAGGACTTGTCCAGCTTCTCCAGCGTCGCATAGAGCGGCAGCACCATGAAAGGCAGATGCACGTGAATGAGCGCGATAACCACGGCGGGAAGATTGTACAGGAGGCGCAAGGGCTGGAAGTCGCCAAGCAGATCGGGCAGACCCACGAAGGTCAGAACGAGATCTGCCTGATTCCAAAACCATTCGAGGCCGAAATTGAGAAAGCCCTTCTCGCGCAGCACCGCAATCCAGGAATAAGTGCGGATCAGAAGGTTGGTCCAAAACGGCAGGATCACCAGCAACAACAGGACGTTCTTGAGGCGTGGCGGCGCAAAGGCGATCGCCAGCGCAAGCGGAAAGCCGAGCACTAGGCAAGCCGTTGTCGTAATGGTCGCGATGACCACCGACTTCCAGATGATGCCAAGATGAATCCATTCCAGCGCGCGGCGGTCGTTGTCGAAGGAGAAGCCGATCAATGTCTGCCCTTCGGGACCACGCCCGCCGAAGCTGTAGACCCAGACGATGGCGAGCGGGATGGTGAAGAACAGGATCAACCAAAAGCTGGCCGGCGCCATGAAGATCGCGAAAACCAGTTTATTCTTGCGCCAGTCCTGCATATCGGGAACACGTCACCTTCGAGGGCGGGCGGAACCGATCGGCCCCGCCCGTTCCCTGCTACGCTCAGGCCGCCTTGAACGCGGTCCAGGCCTCGTCATAGAGGCGCAGTCCATCGCCCAACGGAGAGAAGCTCTCCGACTTGGCAATTACATCGGCCGGCGGATAGATCGCCGGATTGTTGAGATCGTCTGGGTTGATCAGCGCACGCCCGGCGGCGTTCGGCGTCGCATACTGGATGGTGTTGGTGAGTTCCGCGTTCACCTCGGCATCGTAGACGTGGTTGATGAAGGCATGCGCGTTCTCTGGATGCGGGGCGCCGCTTGCGATTGCCATGTTGTCGAACCAGACGATGCCGCCTTCCTTCGGCACCACATAGGCGATGTCCTCGTCTTCCGCCTGGATCTGGACGATATCGCCGTTATATTCCATCGTGATGTCCACTTCACCGGCAAGCAGCAGGTCCTGCCCATTGTCCCCGGCCAGGGTTTTGATGTGCTTCTTCTGCTTGATCAGAAGGTCGCGCGCCTGGGTGATCTCGTCGGGATTCGTGGAGTTCAGGCTGTAGCCAAGGAACTTCAACGCATATCCGAGGACCGAACGCTGATCGTCGAGGAGAGCGATGCGGCCGGAAAACTTGTCGCTGTCGAAGATCGCCGCGAGGCTGTCGATCTCACCGGTCTTCGAGGGGCGGTAGCCCAGACCGACGGTGCCCCACATATAGGGCACTCCATATTTCAGCCCTGGATTGAAGGACGGGTCGGTGAAGACCGGGTCGGGATCGATGTTCTTGAGGTTGGGGATCTTCGAGTGATCGAGCGGCTGCACCATGCCGACGGAGATCATGTCGGCAAGCGTATAGTCGGTCGGCACGATGATGTCGTAGCCGGGGTTGCCCGCCTTCAACTTGGCAAACAGCTCCTCGTTGTTGGCGAAGAGGTCGTACTGAACCTCAATTCCCGTCTTTTCCGTGAAGGTGTCGAGGGTCGTTTCGCCGATATAGGTGTCCCAGTTGTAGACGTTCAGCTTCTTTTCTTCGGCCGCAACCCCCCGGCGTGGCAGGATCGAGATCGCCACGCCCGCAACACCCAGTCCCTTCAGCAGGGAGCGGCGTGATCTCGGCCGAATAAGGGTCTTTCTCATTCCAAGTACCTCCTCTGGTTTAAACCACGCATCATTGGCTTCTTGACAGGTTCTATCGCCGGGCAATGTCGCGTGCCGTCAGCTCAATGCACATTCTCGCACCTTCCACCAGCTCATCAATCTGCCCGCGGCTCATCACCAGCGGAGGGGAGACCACCATTGTATCGCGGACAGCCCGCAAGACAACGCCGTTGGCGAAACAGTGGTCCCGGCAAATCAGCCCTACTTCTCCGACCGGATCGAAGAACTGCCTGCGTTTCTTGTCCTTTACCAGCTCGATCGCGGCGATGAAGCCGAGGCCTCTGACCTCGCCGACGAGCGGATGGGATTCCAGTTCCTTCAAGCGAGATTGCAGATAGGGCCCGGTCTCGGTCGCCACGCGCTCGATGATACCGTCTTCCTTCAAGATCCGGATATTCTCCAGGGCCACGGCACAGACGACAGGGTGTCCCGAATATGTGAATCCGTGGGCGAACTCTCCGCCGTCCATGAGGGTTTCGGCAACCCGGTCCGATACCATCACCGCCGACAACGGGAGATAGCCGGAGGTTATTCCCTTGGCGAGCGTCATGAAGTCCGGCCGGATCGCGAAATGCTCCGACCCGAACCAGCGCCCGGTGCGCCCGAATCCGCAGATGACTTCATCGGCGATCAGAAGGACATCGTATTGCCGGCAGATGCGCTGGATCTCCGGAAAATAAGTCTGGGGCGGGATCAATACACCGCCGGCGCCCTGGATCGGCTCTGCGATGAACGCCGCGACCGTTTCAGGCCCCAACTCCAGGATTTTCTCCTCGAGCTTGCGCGCTGTGAAGAGCCCGAACTCGGCCGGGCTCATCTCGCCGCCCATTCCGTACCAGTAGGGCGGCAATATGTGGACGAAGCCCGGCAGCGGCAGGTCCGCCTGGGCGTGCATGGCCGACATTCCGCCAAGGCTGGCCGCGGCCATCGTCGAGCCGTGATAGCCATAGACACGGCTCACGATGGTTTTCTTGCCGGTGCGGCCCGCGAGGTTCCAGAAGTGACGGACCATGCGCACGATGGTGTCGTTCGCTTCCGAGCCCGAGCTTGCGTAGAACACGTGATTGAGGCCCTCGGGCGTGAGTTCCACCAACAGCTTCGAAAGCTCCACCGCGGGCGGGGTCGCCGTCTTGAAGAAGGTGTTGTAATAGGGAAGCTCCAGCATCTGCCGGTAGGCGGCCTCG
>DASPGI010000119.1:0-2049 GCA_035620695.1 Alphaproteobacteria bacterium | reverse complement strand
CATTCTTTCTATTTTCAGCGGTTTCGCGTACTGTACCCGCGCTCAAACCGCGCTCATGCTGCCAACCGATCCTCAGCAACCCACTCCTTCACGACGGCCCCGTTGGTTCGTGCGGCAAGATGTCGACGGCCTCCTCGGGCTGGCGCTCGACAACCTCATCCAGATTCTTCTGATCGTGGGCCTCTGCCGGGGACTCTTGGGCTATCCTTCTGAGCTGGTCTATGGGCGCATCCTCCCCGCCGTCGCCCTAAGCCTCATCGTCGGCAATGTCTACTACAGTTGGCTCGCCTATCGGTTGGGCATGCGCGAAGGCCGGGACGATCGCACCGCCCTGCCCTACGGCATCAATACGGTCAGCCTCTTCGCGCACGTCTTTCTCGTGATGCTGCCCGTAAAATTGATCGCCCTCGACCGGGGCGCCACCATGGACGAAGCGATCGCGATGTCTTGGCAGGCGGGGCTCGTCGCCTGTCTCGGATCGGGGATCATCGAGCTGGGCGGCAGCGTCCTCGCCGATCCGCTGCGCCGGTGGCTCCCACGCGCTGCCCTCCTCTCGACGCTCGCCGGCATCGGCCTGACTTTCATCGCACTTGGCTTCCTCTTTCGTACCTATGAGTATCCCGTCGTGGCGATGGTGCCGCTCGGCATCATCTTATTGACGTATTTCGGCCGCGTCCAATTTCCGATCCCGGGCGGCCTGCTCGCCGTCCTGGTTGGGACCGCGCTGGCCTGGATCACGGGGTTGGTCCGTCCTGATGAGGCCACGTTCGCACAGGCAGTGGCACCGCTGGGATGGCATCCACCAGGACTGTTTCTCGAGGGGCTGTGGCAATCGCGCGAGATCTTGCTCACGCAACTCAGCGTGATCTTGCCCATGGGCCTGTTCAATCTCGTGGGGAGCCTTCAAAATCTGGAAAGCGCCGAAGCGGCCGGGGATGCGTACCCGACGGCACCCTGCCTCGCGGCGAACGGAGTCGGGTCCCTCGTGGCGGCGGTCTGCGGCTCGTGTTTTCCGACCACCATCTATATCGGGCATCCAGGCTGGAAAGCGATGGGCGCCCGCATCGGCTACTCCTGGCTGAACGGCGTCGTGATGGCGCTTCTGTGCGTGACCGGCACGGCCGCGGTCGTCGCCGCAATCATTCCGATCGAAGCCGGCATGGCCATCGTCCTCTGGATCGGCATCATCATCGGCGCGCAAGCCTTTCAGGCCACGCCGATCAAACACGCGCCGGCCGTCATCATGGGCCTCTTGCCTGGCATCGCCGGATGGGGCGCGCAGTTGATCAAGACCAGTCTCCGGGCAGCGGGCATGGCCACCGCCGACCGGCCGTTTTCTCCGGACCTCCTGCCGATCTTCGCGCGGGCAGACATCTATCTCGGCGGCGCCTTCGCGCTCGAACAGGGGCAGATTTTCTCCGCCA
This sequence comes from Alphaproteobacteria bacterium, assembly GCA_035620695.1. Classification (GTDB taxonomy): domain Bacteria; phylum Pseudomonadota; class Alphaproteobacteria; order JAREAF01; family JAREAF01; genus JAREAF01. The sequence continues at coordinate 625 of DASPGI010000119.1, read as the reverse complement.
TGCTCCTCGCCGCCATGACCGTGTTCATCATCGAGCGCCAGTTTGCCTGGGCCGGCGCCTGCACGCTCGTAGCCGCGAGCTTCTCCTGGCTGGGACTGATGCACAGCTCTCGGTGGATGCCGTCGGATACCGTGCTGCACCCGGGCTTGGGCAGCGGCGGCACGTGGGCCACCGGTTATCTCTTATTGGCGCTGCTATTTTATTGGGCTGCCTGGAAGGAGAGAGAGAGGTAGATGGGCGCCTTTCTGCTCAAGCGATGGGTGAATCGCATGACCCTCTCGCTGCTTGGCTCCGCAAACTTGCTCCGTCTTGGACTTCGTCCGAACGGACCTTCGAACACTGCGTCTCGCCATCGCCACCTGGGAAAATGGCGCGTCTCGGCGCGCCCAGGGTTGGGCGGGTGAGAATGGCGACCGCAGCGAGAGTGCCATGCACCCATCGCAAGTCGCAGAAGTCGACCATCCACCTTCTGCGGAAAAGACTGGAAGATGCAGTCAGGTTTTTCAAAACGGAAGTTTCAAGCCGCCGGATTTGCCGCCGAGTCCGCCGGCGCCGAGTTTCAGAATGTCTTGGCCGAGATTCAGCCGCCCGGCTAAGTCCTGAATGAGTGGATCGAACCCGCCCA
>DASPGI010000118.1:0-27361 GCA_035620695.1 Alphaproteobacteria bacterium | reverse complement strand
CTGCGAAAGGCTCTATGGACCGTCTTTGGGTTGGCCTTCAGAGAAGACTGGAACTGCCCGAACCGGGACTGGGTCGATGCGAAGCTCCGCGTCTTTTGGGCAAAGCCGGATTGTCCGGCATCGGCCGAGGCCGCGGCGAAGGCCAGAATGGCCAAGGCAGCCAACGATCCACATAGTGCGCGCATGACAATGAACCTCCGCCCGATCCGCGCCATCGGATCGCGGAAAAGTGTTCACGCTCAGCGTCTTATTGCAACTGCAATTAATGGCCATCGCCTCCGGCAAGGCGCGCAGCGGAGCCCTCTCTTGATCTCGGTCAAATCAGCCTTGCGCCTTGGATGCCAGGATTTCTTCAAAGGAGAGATCCGATGGCGGCCATTCCCCCCGAAGACGGAACAAGTCCCGTGGCCTATGCGGATTTGCGGGCCCGGAACGAGGAGCCAGCGCCTCAACGCATCGCGCATATGCGGGCCCATCTCGGAATTGGCGACCGGTCGTTGTCGCCGGAGGTGGCGGAGGAGCTCACGCGGCGCTGCACATCCTGTCGGTCGCGTGCAACCTGCACCCGCTGGCTCCTATTTGGTGGCTTCCCGAGGGAATATCGTGAGTTCTGCCCGAACGCCGTCCGGTTCGAGGAATTGCTGCACGGCTATGCTCAGGGTCGATCGAGCAAAACAGGTTCGACCGACAGCTTACCAGCCCTGACCGCCGGCGCGGCCGAGATACTCAAAGGGGCTGCGGGGGCAAAATGGCTCCTGCTGCTCGGATCGGCGTTACTTGCCATCGGGGGCGGCATGCTGGCCTGGGCTGTTCGGTGACAGGCTGGAACGGCATCTGCGCTACTTGCGGTTAGACTATAGCGATCACACCGCGAAAAGAGCGAGGATGACGGTCCCCAAGCGCTTTCAGCCCGGTGTGGGCGGAATTACCGCCGGTTTCCGGCGCCTCCTAGCGCCCGGCTGGACGATAGAGCCGGACTAAAATCCGATCGCCGGCACGAACAGGCACATGCCGCCTTCCTTGGCGATGACAGTGCGGACCCTGCCGCTGCCGGTTCGGCACTCCCAGAAATGCCCGTCGACCGAAGACTTGGCCTCGGCATGCGATATGAACTCGCCGGTCGAGCGGTGGAGATAGCCATGCTGTTGCCGCGTCCACGTGCCGTCCGGCACCTGTGCGCAATCGCTTGGCCCGCAGCAGCCGAGCTGCATGAGCCGAATCCAATCCGCTTCCCCATGCGCTTGCGCAGGGCTGCTCCCGATTACAAGCCCGAGGCCCAAAGCGGAGGCAAAGCCGACAACCGCCCTCCTTACTCCAGCATCTTTTGTATTACGTGGGTTTTTGCGTGCAGCCACGCCCCCGCGCGGCCGCAACGAACTCCGTCCGGCAACTAGGGTCATCATCCCCTCCTGCGTTCCGGCGCGAGGAGCCCACCGGCTCCTCCCCCCGTGCGATCCCGCAAGCCCCCTGCCGCTCCCTGTTCGGCGTCAACCGACAACGACCACCCAAACGGTCGTCCGAAGCGGCGCTCCTTTCACCGGCAGAAGGATGGCGGTTCGATCCCCATTACCCAAAGCCTCGACGCAGTTCGGCCATTCTAGCACCTTTGGCTAGCAGAACTAGTAAATCCGGATAAGGGATCACGCTTTTGGGTGACCGGCGGTGAGAGAAGGCCTTCAGTTGGCCAGGATGATGACGTCGAGACCCAAGAGCCGCTAGATCGGCGAGCCGGACTTGAGCGCCACGGCCTGTCTATCAAGTTGCACTGGAAACTATGGGTTCGCCGCAGCAGGTGGGCTTTGCGATTGGCCGCGCAGGTCGGTGTGCGGCATCCGAGGGATGGCGGCGAGGAGCTGCCGGGTGTAGTCCTGACCGGGCCGCCCGAACAGGTCCTCGACGGCGCCGGTTTCCACCAGCCGCCCCCCCTGCATTACTGCGGCGCGGTGGCAGAAGGTGCGGACAACTCCGAGATCATGTGAAATCAGGATTATCGTAAGACCCATCCGCTCGCGCAGGTTCTGGAGCAGCCCGAGGATCTGCGACTGAATGGTGACGTCCAACGCCGAGGTGATTTCATCGGCCACAAGTACCTGCGGCTCCATCGCCAGCGCCCGGGCAATGGCGACGCGCTGACATTGTCCGCCGGACAGCTGCCGCGGCCGGCGTGTCGCAAGGGAGACCGGCAATTCGACCATGCCCATCAGTTCCCGCACGCGGTGGCCGACCGCGCCACCTTTCGCGATGCGGTGCCGCAGCAACGGCTCGGCGATTGCCTGTGCGGCGGACATGCGCGGATCGAGGGATTCGTAGGGGTTCTGAAAGACCATCTGGACCCGCCGGCGGTAATCAACGGTGTCGCGCCGGCTCATGGTGCAAATCGGATGTCCACAAAACCAGATACGGCCTGCTGTCGGAAGAACCAGCTTCACCAGACAGCGGGCCAAGGTGGTCTTGCCCGAGCCGCTTTCGCCAACGATGCCCAGTGTCTCCCCGTGGCCGATCTCGAGCGACAAGTCCGTCACGGCCCGGGTGGCCGGCGCCGCCGTCCCGAGCAGGCCCGAAAGCAGGCCCCCGCGTCCGGAGAACTCGACCGTCAGATTCTCAATGCGGAACATTGCCTCGCCCGGCCGCTCCGCTCGAAGCGGCGCGCGATGACCCGCCCCGCTCCGACGCCGCGCCATGATCTCCGGTTGTGAATCGATGAGGATACGGGTGTAAGCGGCTTGCGGCCGCTGGACGACTTCTTCAGCCTCGCCGGATTCAACAACCCGACCATCCTTCATCACCAGGATGCGATCGCACATTTGGGCGATGACCGCGAGATCATGGGACACCAGGATCATGGCCAGATCTCGGCCGTGACGGATGTCTCGCAACAGGTCGAGGATCGCCGACTGAACGGTGACGTCCAACGCGGTGGTCGGCTCATCGGCAATGAGGATGCGTGGCTGGCAGGCAAGCGCGCCCGCGATCATCGCCCGCTGCTTCATGCCGCCGGACAGCTCATGCGGATAGGAATCCACGCGCCGTTCCGGCTCGCTGATGCGGACATCCGCAAGCAACCCGATCGCCTCTTGACGAGCTTGGCGCGCGTTGCGGCCGAGGCGGAAGCGCAGGCCTTCACCGATCTGTCGCCCGATCCGCATCAGCGGATCAAGATGCGTCGAGGGATTCTGAAAGATCATGGCGATTTTTTCGCCGCGTATGCCTCGCATGTCGTTTTCGTCGAGCGCCAGTATGTCGTCCCCCTCCAGCAAGATGCGCCCGGACACTCGGGCCGATAGCGGCAGCAGCCGGGTAATGGCGCGGCAGGTGACAGACTTGCCGGAACCGCTTTCACCCACGATGCCCAAAACCTCGCCGAGATGAAGATCGAGCGAAACACCCTCGACGGCCCTGACGAGACCACCGGCGGTGGCAAAATCGACATTGAGCGATGTCACGCTCAAGATCGGCTCTTTGCTGCCCTGACGGCGCGCTTGCGTCATCGTTCAGCGCCCGGCGCGAAGCAGCGACGCCAGCCCGTCGCCGAGAAATGAGAAGCCGAGCCCAAGCAGGACGATTGCGACCCCCGGAAAGAAACAGATCCACCACGCGCTGGAGATGTAGGTCTGCCCGTCCGCGATCATCACCCCCCACTCCGCAGTCGGCGGCTGCGAACCCATGCCAAGAAAGCCAAGGCTGGCCCCAAAGACGATGATCAAGGCGATATCGGTCATGACATATACCGCCACCGGAGAGATCGCGTTTGGAAGCACATGCCGGATCAGAATGTAAAGCGGATGCAGGCCGAGAGTTCGGGCGGCGGCGATGTAATCACGGCTGCGGATCACCAACACCTCGGCGCGGATGATCCGTGCATAGGTCACCCATCCGACGCAGGCGAGAGCGATGAAATAGCTCTCAACGCCAGGTCCTAGTGCCGCGACGATGGCCAGCACCAGCACGAAGAACGGAAACGCCACCGTCAGATCGACCAACCGCATCATCAGGGCGTCGAGCGGGCCTCCGAAAAAGCCGGAAACCAGCCCCACCAACGTGCCGATCAGCAACGGCGCGATGACGCCGGCAAAGCCGATATAGAGATCGATGCGAGCACCATGAATGACGCGCGAAAAAACGTCGCGGCCAAGGTGATCGGTACCAAACCAGTGCAGTGCGCTCGGCGGCTGAAGAAGCTGGTTGAGATCGATAATGTCGGGGTCGTACCCGGACACGCTGCCGGCCAGGATTGCCAGAAGAATATAGGCAAGGACGATCGCGCCTCCCAACAGCAGCAGCCCGGGAGCCCGTGCAAATGAAGCTTGCCCCTGCCCCGTGACCTGCTCCATGCCGCTCACAGCTTCACCCGTGGATCTATCGCCGCCGTAGCCACATCGACGGCAAAGGTGACCAGCACCGTCGCCAGCGCGAAGTACAGCGTAAGGCCTTGGATTACGAAATAGTCCCGCGCCAGTACGGAGTTGATCATGAGCTGGCCCAAGCCAGGCACCGCATAGACCGTCTCGACGATGACCGTGCCACCGAGCAGATATGCGACGAGAACTCCCAACAGATGCAGCGTGGGCAGTAGCGAGTTGCCTAAAATATGACGGCGGAAAATGTATCCTTCCGGAAGGCCCTTCGAGCGGGCGGCGAGCACGTAGTCCGAGTCCATCTCTTCGAGCAGCGCGCTGCGCAGATTGCGTACGAGAATTGGCGTGACCCAGATCGCTGTGCTCACTGCCGGCAGGAACAAATGGTGGAGATGATCGACGAAGCCCTCGCCGTAACCGCTGACCGGGAACCATCCGAGCGACACGCCGAACAACCGGGACATCATTATGCCGAGCCAGAAAACCGGCATCGTCATTCCGGCAACACCGATTACGCGGATTACATGATCTGGCCACTGACCTTGGCGGCGCGCCGCCACGGTTGCAAGGATCAACGTCGGTATCAGCGTGAGGACGATCGCATAGCAAACGAGAAACAGGGTCGGCGGCAGATGGTTGAAGATCAGCTGTGAAACCGGAATTTTGTAGCGGAATGAGTGGCCGAGGTCCCCGATGATAAGCTGTCCGACGTAACGCGCATACTGAATGGGTAACGGCTGATCGAGCCCGTAGCGCTGGCGAATCTCAACCAAGACCTCCTCCGCCACTCGCGGGCCGACCAAGAGCCGCGCCGGATCCCCCGGGGTCAACCGGACAAGCGCAAAGACCACGATGCTGATGCCGATAAGGATCGGCACCAGTTGTAGGCAGCGACGGATAAGCAGCTGGAACAGGCCCATGACGCTCTTTGCCGGTACACGGGGCCGGGGGAGTGCTCCCGGGCCCCGTGAAGCGGCGCCGAGTTTATTCGACTATCTCGGCGTCTTCGAAGTTCCACTGCAACGCAGGTGACAGCATCAGCCCCTTGACCCGCGTGCTATAAGCATTGGTGTAGGGCGGATAGTAGAGCGGTATCTGCGATACTTCTTCGGTCGAGATCTCTTGCATGCGGATGTAAAGCGCCTTGCGCTTTTCGGGGTCGATTTCGTTCAGCGCCTGTTCGGTAAGTTGGTTTACCGTCTCATTATTGTAGTTGGTATAGAACGACTTGTTGCCGCAGGCTCCACACAATGCCCAACGAGCCGCAAGATCGGGGTCCTCGGTTTCATTGTACCACCAGCTCGGCGCCGCATCGTAATCACCAGTCGTCAGACGATCCCACCACAATCCGACGTCGACTTTCTCGATCTTCGATTTCAAGCCCACCGCGGCCCACTGGGCCTGGATCAGCACGGCGAGCTGCTCACTCAGCACGCTGCCGGCCGTCACCATGATTACCGCTTCTCCCTGCGGCGCACCCGCCTCGGCAAGCAGCGCCTTCGCCTTGGCCACATCCTGGGAAATGCCCGGGTAATCCTTGTGGTGAAAAAGCAGCGCCTCGGGCAGCGTCGTGTTCGCCGGCGTCGCATGACCGTGCGTCACCGCCTTCGTCAGCGCAGAAACGTCGAGCGCGTGAGCGGCCGCCTGGCGCACGCGGATGTCGTTGAACGGCGCCCGTCCGTGGTTCAGTAGGGTCATATAGATGACTGTCGAGGGATGAAGCGGCACATCGATCTTGTCGCTCGCGTCCAATTCCCCGACCTGCGCGAAGGGCGCATCACGAGCGACATCAATCTCGCCACCTTGCAGCATGGCGATTCGGGTATTGGTATCCGCCACCTCGATCAGCGCGACCTGGTCTACCTTCGGATGGCCGGTTCGCCAATAGTGCGGATTGCGCTCCAGGATCAGGCGATCGTTCGGCTTCCACTCTTTCACCATGAACGGTCCTGACGTGACCGGATTCTCGGTGAACGCCTTTTCAGGGCCGCGCGCCTCGACGTCGGCCTTGGACACGATGCCCGCATTGAAGATCTCCATGTATCCAAGGAATGGCGCCGCCGGAGCCTTCAAGTTGACGACGACGGTTCTCTCATCCTCCGCCTCGACCGATTCGATCGCTGAGAACGGCGCCGGATAGGCCGAGCCTTCGCCCAATGCGCGACTGAGGCTGAAAGCGACATCGGCGGCGGTCAACGGACTGCCATCAGAGAACTTGGCCTCGCGCAAGCGGAATACGAACTTCTTGCCATCGTCCGAAACCTCCCAAGACTCCGCCAGCCCCGGCTCCAGCTTTCCGTCGGCGCTTCGCCGCAGCAATCGCGCGTATAGTTGACCGAACAGCTCGATTTCACCGGCAGCCGCCGACTTGGTAGGATCCAGCACGGTTGCCTTGTACGGCGTCGCCATGCGGATGGTGGTTTGCGCCATCGCTGCGGCGCCGAACATCGTGATGCAGACCGCCAACGCCAACAAACTGCGCCCTATAGCTTTCATCTTGCTTGCCTCCCGCGTTCGTGACCGGCCGGATACGGCCCCTACGATGGATCGGGTAAGATTCGAGCAAGGCATGATACAGTCCACGCATGCAGGGCCTCGAAACCAAGACGTACTATAATCGGCGATCTTCGGGAGAAAGCGAGAAAATCGCCATCGGGACGGTTCACCAACGGATGATACCTTCGCCTATTCATCGATCAGGACCATGTCTCGACGAATTGTAACCTGACGAAGTGTGAGCGAGGTAGCGACACATGCCGGCGGCAAAGGAACATGTCCGCACCACCTGTCCTCGCGATTGCTACGACGCTTGCGGGATCGTCGTCGTCAAGCGGGGCGGCGAGATCACCAGGGTGCTTGGCGATCCCAAGCACCCTGTCAGCCGCGGCGCGCTCTGTGGCAAGTGTGCGCTCGCCTATAACGGCGTCGTTCGCGACCCCACCGCACGGCTGATCACCCCGCTGCGCCGTGTCGGCCCGAAAGGCAAGGGCAGGTTCGAGCCTGTTTCCTGGGAAGCGGCACTCGCGATCGTTGCCGATCGATTGGCCCATATCGCCGCGACGTCAGGGCCCGAATCGATCATCCACACCCACTATACGGGCACCTGCTCGCTGATTGCGGGCAACTTCCCTCAGCGCTTCTTCAATCGTCTTGGTGCTACCGAGGTCGAGCCGGACACCATCTGCAACAACGCCGGCCATGTGGCGCTGCGCTATGTGTACGGCACCTCGACCATTGGTTTCGACCCGCGCATGGCGCGCTTCGCCAAGTGCATCCTGGTGTGGGGCGCAAACCCTTCCGCCTCCGCTCCCCACGCCCATAAGCATTGGCTGAAGGAGGCGCCGGGCAAGGTCATCGTGGTGGACCCGATCCGTCATCCGACGGCGGCGGCCGCCAATCTGCACCTTCAGCCCTATCCGGGGAGCGACGCCGCGCTGGCCTTCGCCCTTGCTCATGTTCTCAAGCGCGATGGCTTGCTCGATCGGCATTTCATCGCCGCAAATGTCATCGGATGGGATGAGGTCGAATCCGTCGTGGCGGGCTGCGATCCCGCCTGGGGTGAGGCGAAGACGGGCGTGCCCGCCGCGCTTATCGAGGAAGCGGCACGGGCCTATGGCGATGGACCCTCGCTGCTTTGGCTTGGCCAGGGTCTTCAGCGTCAACCGATGGGCGGCAACGTGTTTCGCGCCTGCGCGATGCTGCCCGCGATCACCGGAAATATCGGCAAGATCGGCGCCGGTTTCTATTATCTGAACGGCACCGCGAGGCGCGGCATCGACGAAGCCTATTTGACCGCGCCGCAACTCCGTCAGTCCCACGCCACGCCGATCAGCCATATGGACCTGGCCGAGCGGCTGGAGGACCGGGCACGCGCGCATGCGCTCATCTCATGGAACATGAACGTGGCCGCTTCGGGTCCACATCAACAGCGCCTGCACAAAGCCTTAGCGCGCGATGACCTGTTCACCCTTGCCGTCGATCTGTTTGCGACCGACACCACGGACTTTGCCGATATCGTCCTGCCGGCGGCGAGCTTCCTTGAGTTCGACGATCTGGTGGCGTCGTACTTCAATCTCACGATCTCGGCCCAGGTAAAGGCCACCGAGCCGATCGGAGAGGCGCTGCCAAACCAGGAGATCTTCCGCCGGCTCGCCCGGGCCATGAGGTTCGCCGAGCCGGAGCTCTACGAGAGCGACGCCGAGATCATTGCCACGCTGCTGAGTCAAGCCAGGCTCGAGGGCGGCTTTGCGGCTCTGGCTGCGAGCGGCACCGTTCAATTGTGGTTGGACCCGGTCATCCAGTTCCCCGACCTGACGTTCCCGACGCCCAGCGGGCGGATCGAGATCGTATCCGAGACCGCCCGGAAAGATGGCCTGCCGGCAGCGCCGCTGCCGCATGCCGACGCACGCCCCTCCAACGGGCGTCTGCGTCTCTTATCTCCCGCCTCTCCGTGGCTCATGAACGACAGCTATGCCAACGATTCGGGCATCGCCCAACGTCTCGGCCCGGCCTCAGTCACGGTCAACGCCTTGGATGCGGCCGAGCGCGGCCTGACCGAAGGCCACTCCGCGCGTCTGTCCAACGAGGTCGGGAGCCTGGTGCTCCGTGTCGCAATAGGCGAGGAGGTGCCCCGTGGGGTTGCGCTTGCCCACAAGGGTCGGTGGCCGAAACGAGAGAACCAGCACGCGAATGTCAACAGCTTGAACCCGGGCCTCAAGACCGACATGGGGGAGAGCACGAGCGTCCATGCCGTCGAGGTTCTTGTTACGCCGGCAAGCTCCCCCTGAACCTCTTCGAACGGCGCCGGCCGGGACAATTTCGCAACCTGTTACTGCGCGACTTGGAGCACCACACGGAATCGGGCCTTGCCGCTCATCATGCGATCATAGGCATCGGCGGCGCGGTGAAGTGGATAGACCTCGATCCTGGGACGCACGCCGGTCATGGCACTGAAACCTAAAGTGTCCTCGGAATCGATCGCCGTCCCCGATGGCCAACCCGCGAGCGATCGACGACCGGCAATGAGCTGAAGGGGGGTGACCTCGATCGGTTCGATCGAAGCACCCACGACCAGAAGCTGGCCATCGGTTCCAAGACCCGGAATGACGCGGCTCATGGCCCGCGCGCTGGTCACGGTGGCCAATATGACGCGCGCTCCGCCAAGAGCCTGTAGGGTTGCTCCAGGATCCTGACTTTCGCTGTCGATAAAATGGTGGGCGCCAAGCTCTCTGGCGAGGCGCTCCTTGTCGCGCCCGCGGGCGATCGCAACGGTCCGGAACCCCATCTTGGCGGCAAATTGAATGCCGAGATGACCGAGGCCGCCGATGCCGAGGATAGCGACGGTATCGCCGCCGCGAGCCGGGCTGTTCCTGAGCGCGTTGAATGTCGTAATGCCCGCGCAGAGCAAGGGTGCTGCCTCCGCGGCTTCGAGGCCTTCGGGCACACGCGCCAGCGCTGCGGTCGGCGCAATCATATATTGGGCATAACCGCCGTCCATATTGATGCCTGGAATCTTCGCGTTCGCGCAGTCGATGAAGCGGCCGCGTCGACATGCGGGGCACTGACCGCAGTGGCCCCCATGCCAACCCACGCCCACAAGTTGGCCGGGCTGCCAGGCGACGACGCCGGCACCCACCGCATCGATCACGCCGGCGATCTCATGACCGGGGATGATGGGGTAGGTGATCCCTGGAAAGGCGCCTGTCTTGGCAAACATGTCGCTGTGGCAGATGCCGCAGGCCTTGACACGGATGCGCGCCTCGCCCGGCCCGGGGTCGGGAATGGGCCGTTCGACAAGTGAGAATGCTGCGTTTGGTTCAGCAATCTGAATCACTTTCATCGTCGCCATCGACGCCTCCGTACCCTCGATTTGGGCACCTCAGCATAGAACCAATGGTGGGGCGGGCAAGGCTCGGCTTGTCGCTCAAGGAGCTCTTTAGATTTTCTTTGATCATTACCGGCACAGTTGCGTATCGGGATGCCCTTCACCAGAGCATCATTTACGAGAATGATGATCGCGCTGGAACATCCCCGGACCGGGGAGCGCAAGCGGCTCGGGGTCGGCTGGAACTGGAATTTCCTGCTGTTCAGCTCCTGTCTCGGAATTCCGCTGTTCCTCAGGGGATTGACCCTCTGGGGCTCTATCATGCTCGTTCTCGTCTGCGTTCAGTTCTTTGCCGCGTATGTCGCGACCGCCAGTCTGGACGGCCTTGAGTTAGGGATAGGTATTGCCGTCGCGGCCTTATCCGCATTTCTCGCTCTCAAGGGCAACAGCCTCATTGCCAGGAAATGGCTGGCAAGAGGCTACGAATTCGTCAGTCCGGACAGCGCCGAGGCCCGGGATGCGATGGAGAAATGGGGCCTATAGATCTTATCGAGCCCGAAAGCGGCATCTGACGGCGCTCACCTTCCCTGCTGCAAAGTCTTGAGTATCATGCCGGACTGCAACGCCGCATGTATCAGGCATGGCCCTTTCAGTGTCCCGGCCTGACTAGGGAAGGATCGCGTGTGCGAGAGGGTACCATGGAGCTGAACCACTCCACGCTGCACCACGCCATCATCGACACCATCCTGTCGCGGGGCTGCGCGCCATCTGCGCAGGAGCTTGCCGAGCGATTCGGCGTTGCCCGATCCCGCATCGGCCAAGCCCTTCGAGATCTGGCCGAGTATCACGGCGTGGTCCTCCATCCCGGCTCGGACGAGATCTGGGTGATCCATCCCTTCTCGACCGCGCCCACGATCTTCCTTGTCCGGGCAGGCGCCCGCGAATGGTGGGGCAACTGCGCCTGGTGCTCGCTTGGAGTGGCCGAGCTCGCGGGCGGCACGGCGACAATCACCACGGCACTTGGCGCCGTCGGGCGGCAAGTGACCGTACGTATAAGAGATAGGCGCGTTCTCGATCGTGACTATGTCGTGCATTTTCCGATCAAGATGGTCAATTCCTGGAATAACGTGCTATTCACTTGTTCGATGATGCTGCTCTTCGAGGACGATGCCGCGGTGGAGACCTGGTGCGCCACGCGGGGCCAGATCAAAGGAGATGTGCGACCGATTGAGCAGATCTGGGGATTCGCCCGCGAATGGTATGGCCGCCACCGCGACCGCGATTGGATCAAGTGGACCCAGGCGGAGGCCGCCGCCATGTTTGTCCGCCACGGACTTACAGGACCAATCTGGGAATTGCCTGTCGGCCGTGGAAGGTTCTGAAAACGTAAGAGCGAAGTCGCTGGTCCGGAGCGGCCACGGGGGATTCTTCCAAATCAATCGTGGCATGGCGATAGCTCAGCATCTTGCAACCGAGGCCGAGCAGGTCCGCGCCTACGCATATTAGTGATGCGCCTCATCATCCCAGCAGATAGTTGTAGTGTGACAGCCGCCAAGATAGCTTGATACTGCGAAGCTCGGAACAGTGATCTGTTCAGACTCTTTCTTCGTGTCCCCTTCTCCGTTCACCAGCCATCAAGGAGTCCCTAGGGATGACATACAAGCTTCTTGCCGTAACAGCAGTAGCGATCATGACCTTCGGCACGGCCCAGGCGCAGGAGAACAGGAACAACGTCGGGTGCGGCCTCGGCTCGGTGGCCTTCGAGGGACAAAGCGGTACGGCACAGCAGTCCCTAGCGGTCACGACCAACGGAACCTCCAGCAATCAGACCTTCGCCATTACGTCCGGAACCAGCGGCTGCACCAAGGATGGAGTGGTCGATCCGCCGGCGCAGACCGCCGCCTTCACGGACGCCAATCTCACCACGCTGGCGCGCGATGCGGCACGCGGCGAGGGCGAGAGCCTTGCGTCACTCGCGGAGCTGATGGGTATCGAGGAGCAACACAAGCTCGTCTTCTTCCAGACGACACAGCAAAATTTCTCGACCATATTCGCTTCCGAGAATGTCACGGCCAATGACGTCCTTGTGGCGTGGTATCGCGTCATGGCCGAAGATAAAGTGCTCAGCCAATATGTCGGCGTCTGAGATCGCGATAGCCCGGGGGCGGTGACCTGACCGAGGGCTGGCGCGTTTCTTAGTCGTTCCGATTCAGTCGAATCTGATCCGGCAGCCAGTCTGGTCGCGGGGCAAGTGTTGCTATTGTTTGCAACTCGTCTCGGCATGGCGGTGAAGACCGCCGGCGGCGCCCTTGTTCTGCTTGTGCTGCTGGCAGATCAGACTGCTCACGCGCAGAAGGCAAGCTATCTGGATGAGTTGATCGAGCAGGCGCGCCGGAAGGGTCTTGCGGAGGAACGCCAGTGGCGGACCCTGGGTCATTACCTTCCCCGCCTGATCGGGCCAGGGTGGATCAGCGTGATGGATAGCCCTGGTTTCTTCCTTGCGCCGGCCGGCAAGACCGATCCTCAGGCGGAGTTGGAGGCCACACTTGCAGGCTTCTTCGCTCCGCCACCGCAGAACGAGGAGGCGCAGCACCCACAATGCGCCTTCGTTGCGCGCTATCACTGGTTGAAGGCGCAACTCGCCATTGACCCGACCCGACTGCCGGAACAACCCTGCACGCGGTTTCGCAAGTGGTACGAGGCCATCAATCCGGCCCGGATCACGCTTGTCTTCCCCGCCGCCTATTTCAACCAACCATCCTCAATGTTCGGGCACACGCTCCTGCGTATCGACAAGGTCGGGCAAAGCGAAGGCGCACGACTGCACTCCTATGCGATCAACTACGGAGCGATTACCGGCGATGACAGTGGCGTGATGTTCGCGTTCAAGGGGCTGGCCGGCGGATATCCCGGAGTCTACTCGATCCTGCCTTATTACGAAAAGGTCAAGGAATACAGCGACCTTGAGAACCGGGATATCTGGGAATATGAACTGAACTTGAACCAGGCGGAGGTCCACCGCCTGGTGATGCATCTCTGGGAGTTGCGTCAAGCCTATGCAAAATACTACTTCCTCGATGAGAACTGCTCCTACCAGCTCCTGGCCCTGCTCGAGGTGGCGCGGCCAGAACTCGATCTAACCGGAGACTTTGACTGGTGGGCCATTCCAGCCGATACGATACGGGCCGTGGTCGAGCAGGCAGGACTACTTGCACGAGCGGTCTACCGTCCCTCGGCGCACGCTGACATCGATCATCGTCTGAGCCGGCTCGACCCTTATCAACGCGGCCTCGCCTACAGGCTGGCCCTGGGCGAACGCGCGCCGGATGATCCGGAGTTGGCTGGATTACCGCCCGAAAGGAGGGCCGCACTTCTCGAGCTAGCCTACGAGTATCTGCAATACCGGCTCCGTGCCGGCGACGAGGAGCGCGACCTCGTTGCGCCGCGCCTGCTCGCACTGCTGCGGGCACGCAGCGAGATCCCCGCGGCGGCCGATGTGCCTTCCGTCCCGCGCCCGCAGACGCGTCCAGATGAGGGTCATGGCTCGGCGCGCGCGGCGATCGGGATCGGCCGCACGGACGGGAGAAACTTTCTGGAGCTGCGCCTGCGCCCCGCTCTTCATGACTTACTCGATATTCAAGGCGGGTTTGTGCCCGGCACAGAGATCGATTTTCTGGATTTGGCTATGCGCTACTACGAGGGCGAAGACGCTCCGGAACTAGAGTCGGTCACGGCCATCGGCATACAGTCGATTGCGCCACGCAACGAGTTCTTCAGGCCCAATTCCTGGCGGCTCAACTTGGGCGCCGAACGGTTTCGCCGCAGCGGACCGGCAAAAGACGAGCTTGTGGGGGCAGCCGGCGGCGGCCTGGGGCTTGCGTACGAGCCCTGGGAGAACGTGCTTCTTTCGGGCTTTGTCGACGGCCAGATATCGGTTGGCTCGAACTTGCCTGACAAGGTTCTGGTCGATGTTGGACCTAGCCTAGGGTTGCTCTACTACGCCAGCCCGGTTTGGGCACTGAACCTCAGTGGCAGCTATCGCTTCGCGCTCGACAATGAGACCGACGATTATCTCGATGTCCGTTTGGAGCAGCGCTTCACCCTGACCCGTTCGCTGGCGCTGCGCCTCAGCAGCGGCTTTATCGGCGATGCCGAGGATCCATTCCTGGACCTGGGAACGTCACTGCATTGGTACTTTTGACGGTGCGACGCTTCATCCGCCCGTTCGCTTTGTATATGACGCTTCAACTTGGCGCTTGCACGGACTTGTTGTTCTTTCCACAGCGCGAACTGGTGCTTAACCCTGACCGCGTGGGACTCGCCTACCGCGACGTTTGGTTTGAGGCGGCCGATGGCCCGCGACTTCACGGCTGGTTTCTGCCGGCCGACCCGGATGCGGTTCGCGGCGCGGCCTGCACAGTGCTTTTTCTGCATGGCAATGCGGAGAATATCAGCACCCATCTCGCCAGCGTCCGGTGGCTGCCGAAGCAGGGCCATAACGTCTTCCTCTTCGACTATCGAGGCTACGGGCGCTCGTCGGGCCGGCCCAGCCTACCCGGCCTCCATCTTGATACCGAGGCCGCGTTGGGCGCGGCATTCGCCATGGCGGAGGTCGATCCCGATAGGGTCGTGGTCTTGGGGCAGAGCCTGGGCGGCGCCATAGCCATCACGGCGCTGGTTCGGTCGGCATATCGAGACCGTATCCGGGCGCTCATAATCGAGGGGGCATTTTCCAGCTATCGTGGGATTGCGCGCGAGAAGCTGGCCGGATCCTGGCTCACCTGGCCGGTGCAATGGCCGCTCTCGCTGACCATCGACAATCAGTATAAGCCACTGGAATCGATCGACCGGATCAGCCCTGTGCCGGTCCTCATTATCCACGGTCTGACCGACCAGGTAGTTCCGCCGCATCACGCCGAGGCGCTCTACGCAGCGGCGCGTGAGCCAAAGGAGCTGTGGCTCGTTCCAGGGGCCGACCACATCCAGGCCATGTTCGAGGCGGATACACAGCAGCGCCTACTTGCCTATCTAGCGAAGCACTGTAGAGCCGACAGCTAACAGCAGGTCGAGGCTGTCGATGCGCTTCTGCTGCCTGCCTTTACGCCATCAAACTTCTGAAATACTCGACCTCCGTAAGTTCGCTAAGGGCCATATCGGCTCGTAGCCCATGAGCTACACGGCGACGGCCGGGGGTAAACGCCAGCCCATCCAAGCTTCGATCATGGTAAAGGCAGCCTTCGTCGTCACGGCGAGCCCGGGCGGCTCGTGAGACGCGCCCGACCTGTTATAGGAGTACTTCCTGGATGGAATTACGCTTTCCGGTTGTCTAGCTCTGCCTCGGAGGGATGAGCTGAACTACCAGCTATTCTCTTCCTTTGGTCAAATTTTTCCTGGCTCTCCGACCTTGTTGAAGCGTTGATCCCCGGGGTACAGGGCAATTGCCGTTCGGCGTGACTGGCGCGAACGGGGTGGCGTTGCGTCGTCCGCTGTGGACAGACACGGGGGAGATGCCCGATGAACCAGCCAGTCCTGCTAGGGCTCGCCGCATTCGCGGCAACCTGCCTTGTTCCGTTGCAGGAAGCACTCGGATTTGAATCGCCGAAACCGTTGAGCGGCGACCAGGTGCAGAATGTGCTGCTTGGCAACACGTTGATCGGCGCCGTTGGTGCGCTTTCGATCTACTACCCCTCCACCGAGACGATCTGGGGGCGGAGCGATAGCGGCGATGTCGATGTCGGGCGCTGGTGGATTGAGAATGACAGCTATTGCCGTTCCTGGCGGCGCTGGTTCGACGCCGAGGTCCGATGCTGGCAGCTGGTCCTGGGTGCCGATGACAGCGTCTTTTGGTATTCCCTCGACGGCAACCTTGCCGGCCGCAGCCTGATTCGGTCAGGCAATGCCCTTGGCGAACTGGCGACCCAAGGAGCACCCTCCTCCCAGCTTGCGCAGGGCGCGGAGACTCCTTCTTCAGGGCTGGACCGGCGCACGGTGCAAGTCACGGCAGCTCGGAAAGACGAGTTTGCGTTCGACCGGATGGCAAGGTCCGAGCATTCGGACAACGAACCACCAAAGGGACCCGCCAACCAGGCGATCGGTCCCGATCCTGCGGCAAGGAGCGATGCGCCTCGGCCTTCGACCGCGAACCTGGCCATCGCGACCGGCAGCGCTTTCACATTGAATTTCGCCGCCGAGGATTCGATGGCGGCCAGAGAACCAGCACCACCGGCCGAGCCGGCGCCAGCGCCTGCCCCGACCCCGACTGCGGCGCCCGAGGCGACTTCGAGCGTGTCGGATATCTCCTATGGCAAGGAGGCCATGAGTAGTGTGGTCGAGAGCGCTAAGAATGGCAAGGATTCAGGCTCAGAGAGCAATGATGGCCGCGGCCGCGACTAGGCCGGCGAACCGTCGGCCCGAGTGAGCTTTGGAATGCCGGGCGATCGTCGGAGAGTGATTTTCGGTCCTAGCCGAGCCGCTCCGGAAAGCCAGGCGCACGTAATTCAGTGCCCAGCGCATCCTCCAGCAGTTTGACGATCTGCGTCGACTGCGCCTGCCCACCATACGCGGCCTTGCCCTTGCGAAAGGTCTCCATAGTGCGCGCGGCAAGATCCAGCGGGACGCCGAGTTTCCGGCTCAGCTCTAATGCAAATCCCAGGTCCTTCAACGCCAGATCCATCGTGAAGCCGATATCGTAACTGCCGTTCAGGATCAGCTGGCCCTCGGTTTCATGGACGAAGCTGGTGCCGGAGCTGGCGGCGATCGCCTGCCAGGCCTGGGCCAGATCGAGCCCTCCGCGCTTGGCCAGCATCAAAGCCTCTCCGTCCGCGACCAGATGGATGAATGCAAGCATGTTGGTTATGACCTTGATCAGGGCGGCCGAGCCGAGCGGACCCATGTAGAAAATCCGATTTCCCATCGCTTCGAACGCTGGGCGGTGACGCTCGAACAGCGCCGCCTCGCCGCCAACCAGCACGGCGACCTGACCGCGTGCCGCCAGATGCACCCCACCGGTGACCGGAGCTTCCAGCGTGCGCACCCCCTGCTCGGCTGCAATCGCCGCCAATCGGCGGATCTCCTCCCGTCCGAGCGTAGACATCTCGATCCAGGTCCCGCCCGTCCTCAATCCGCTTAGAATGCCGTCCGGGCCGGCGAGCACCGCCTCTGAAATCCCGGGTGAGGCCAAGCAGGTCATGACCGCGTCGCTTTCTTGCGCCACGGCTCTTGCGCTCCCCGCGGCTTTCCCCCCACCAGCCACCTGCCGCTCCACCCGCCCAGGATCCACATCGTGGACGCAAAGCGGAAAACCGTTCCGAAGAAGATTGGCCGCCAGATGTCCGCCCAGCTCGCCAAGGCCGATGAATCCGTAACGCATGGGCTTCAGATCTTCCGATAGGTGTCGAGCGGCGCTTCGGCCGGCATGAGATGCAGCTCCGAGCCCGCCCAGGGATGCGCCTTCGCCACTTCCTCATCGAGTTCGACGCCGAGCCCGGGCTCGTCCGGCGGAATGATGTGTCCTTCCTCCCAGCGGATCGGCCGCTTCAGGAGCTTGGCATGGAAGCCATCCCAGCGCTCGATGGATTCAAGAATGAGAAAGTTGGGAGAGCAGGCGCTGAGCTGAATATTGGCCGCGCCCTCGATCGGACCGCAATAGAGATGCGGGGCGATCTGCGCGTAATGGGCCTCGGCCATGCCGGCGATCTTCTTGGCTTCCAACAGCCCGCCCACACGGCCAAGCGCCATCTGCAAAATGGAGGCGGCGCGGAGCTCGAGGATGCGGGCGAACTCGTACTTGGTCGTCAGCCTCTCTCCCGTCGCGATCGGGATCCTGGTTTGGCGCGCGACCTGCGCCATTTCCTCCGGCATCTCCGGCGGTACGGGTTCCTCGAACCAGAGAGGGTCATAGGGTTCCAGCCGCCGCGCCAGGCGAAGCGCGCCCGACGCCGTGAACTGACCATGAGTTCCAAAGAGAAGATCGGCCTTGGACCCAAGCGCCTCCCGCAGACGTCGGCAGAAGGTTTCCGAACGATCGAGCGCCTCGAGACTCGGTTGGCGCGGATCGAAAGTCGAGTAGCCGCCGACCGGATCGAATTTGAGAGCGGTGAAGCCCATGCCGAGATAGTCGGCGGCGCGCTCTGCAGCGGCATCGGGATCCGAATAGACCGGCGAAGGTGCGTGGGCGTCCTTGTCCAGGGGCGGGTAGATATAAGTATAAGTTCGCAGACGCTCATGCACACGGCCGCCGAGGAGTTCGTAGATCGGCTTGCCGAGCGCCTTGCCGACGATGTCCCACAACGCAACTTCGAGGCCGGAAAGGACGCCGAGCAATGAGAGATCGGGCCGCATCGAATAGCCGCGGCCGTAGACATTGCGCCAGAGCGCTTCGATGCGAAAAGGGTTCATCCCTTCGACATGCCGGCCATACACATCCTCGATCATCTTCACGGTCACGTCGGGAGCGAAGGTGGCATCATAGACCTCTCCGCAGCCCTCGACCCCGTCGCTGGTGACGAGCTTCAGAAATATGAAGTATCGCCCGCCCCTCCGCGGAGGCGGATTTCCGACGAGGAATGTCTTAAGGCCGGAGATCTTCATTGCTTAATTTCCTTCCTTCCTCTCCGCCGGCGTAGTGCCCCAATTGCCAATATGCCCTCCGCGACGCTCGTCCACCGGGAGACGGCGTCAGATCCTTCGCAGCACCAAAGCCTAGAATCGGATCGGGTACAACGGCTTCCGGTTGCCGCAGTCTCGCCGATGCGATCCGACCGCTCGGCCAGGAGGGATACCAGGGGCAGATCGACCTCTCACTTTGGCTTCAGGCACGGCCAGGCTTTCGAAAGCGCTTCGATAGCCAGCATGTTGAAGCGCTCGTTCAGCCTTTCCGGCCTGTCGTTGACATACTCGACGACAATCCTCACCGCCTGCATATCGCTCGCCTTCCCCGCCTTCGGCTGGCAGGCGAATCGGGTCACGAGGAGAGCTTCGCTAATTCCGACCACGCTCCCGACACAAAACCCGTTCTGAAGCGAGTTCTCGAGTGTGTCGGTGAAATCGCCCTGACCATCGAGCAAGGCAAGATATCTCGTGCACCCCGGCACAACATCATCGGCCGATTTGGCATCGAGAATATTCTCTGCCGCAGCACCCGTGCCCAAGGACAGCAGGATCGGGAAGGCAACAGCCATAGGCTTCATCGCTCGCTCCCTCGAATGGGATATTCGAAATTATGCTATAAAGTCGATTCTCCCCAT
Source organism: Alphaproteobacteria bacterium (assembly GCA_035620695.1). GTDB lineage: Bacteria > Pseudomonadota > Alphaproteobacteria > JAREAF01 > JAREAF01 > JAREAF01. The sequence goes on along the minus strand of DASPGI010000118.1, from coordinate 7,937 downwards.
GCTGGTCGGAATCGACGCCGAACCAAGTAGGTAGCGCCTCGAATGAAACCTGTGGCCAAGGTTGCTGTGGGCTGGCCGAAAGTGGGATGGTATAAGCTGAGCATGTGAATAGACTGCCCTGCGGCAGTGTGAGTACCCGAAAACATGGCCGAAGATCAGCCCGCCTCCACCTCCGAGGAGGTGTCGCAAGTTCCGCTCCCGCCGGTTTCGCAGGGCCGGCGGGAAGCGCTTCTGCGTGCTTTGGCGGTCGCGCCGGTCATCCTCATGGTAAATGCCGGCCGCGCGCGAGCGCAGGTCTACCCCTCCCAAGACGGCCTTCCTTCAGGCTGCCCGAACCCGCAGGGAAACAATCCGCCCCCGCCTCCCGGCTGCGGCACCCTCTAGCAACATGCCGTTTAGTGCCGTTGTTACTCTTGTCGCGCTCTCCGTGCGGCCTTTCGGAGGAGATGCGGCGCGAGCAAATGCAGCGGCATGCGCAATAGATGTGACCTGATATACAGCAGCCGGATCGACAGCTCGCCCTGCCTTGGATGCTCGCCAAAAGGCGGTACAAAGGCTCTTCGAACGAGCGAGTCCATGATCCTTAGAGCAGGCGCCGGCGGGGCAGATTTTCCAAGTATGTTCCTCGCTTCGCTCGGGACCGGAGTTCCAAAGAGCAGGCTCGCGTATCTGGTCCCATAGAACAGAGACCGACCCAGCTGCAACTCGACAGCCCTAGCGAGGAGCGCGTCCCAGAACCGTTCCCGAGTCGAGAAATAGGTCAGCAGATCGTGTAGGTCCACCAGACCCCGCATGCCGCCTCTTGGTTCGCTGTCATGGAATAAATGCGCAGCGCTGTGCAGGACCATGTCACGCGGGGAGAGAGTATATAGCTCCCTACTAGTTTGGGCCCCGTGCTGGACTTCGATCGGCCATAACTCACTCAGAAGCTTTTCCGTCGGCGGACTATGCCGAGTGGTTTTCGGCAATATCGCGTGATGGACGTCCAGCACCAATCCGCGCAAGGAGTGGACCATAGGCGGTAGCTCGTGCATCCACCGCCGATAATAGAATTCGTCATACTCATCCTGGTCCTGCTGTTTCCATCCAGCGTCATGCAGCGCCCCTTCCACTTCAGAAAGCCGCCCCGATGGAACGAGAATGTCAATATCCGCGCAGAAGCGCTTTCGCGCTAGGGGAAATTCCCGGGCGATATAGGCTGCCCCTTTCAACAGTATAGTGGGCAACGGTAGCTTCGACAGGGCAAGCCCTATACGGTCGATCTCCCACGTCGTCACCTGGATCTGCTGCGCGAGCTGGGTCCTAGCCGATGCAAATGCCCTTTGCACTCTTCTTGGTAAGCGACCCTCAATCCCAAGTGCATGCGCATCCTCGGCCAACCGCACCAGCAGCTCGGCCGCTCTCGCCCGCGGCAGCACAGAGTCCCATTCGCGCTCTTCGAATGAGAGCATTTCCGCCGGCGTGCGGACGACGCGTAAAAGCGGATCAATATCAGGCGGCGCCTTTTGCACCGACCTGGCACCCGGACCGTTCAAGTAAAAGCTTTTCGACTTCGTCGACGGCCGCCTCTAAGTTGCCGTATTGCAGCCGGTACCCGTCAGCATTGTCAATCAACCGAGTCAGCGTTTCGAAGCCAACTCGACCCAATACGCCGTAATTCAATGCATTCTCGGCGACGAGCAAAAATGTTCGGGCCTTCTGCAATGGCTGCAATTCGGTGAAGAAATCTTGGCCAAATGCGGGGAACACAAAGATTCCCGGGAACGCCGGCTCGTGACCGCGACCGACACTATGGGAATCCGGTTTCAAATGCGCCATCCGTCCTTTACGTCTGACGTTAAGGGTCGGCCCGAAAACCGGATGCGAGAAAAGGCGCGCAGCAATTTGAAGAGACTCGTTCTTCAATGAGATTGGCCGCACCACCGGCACCGCTTCTCCACTATCTGGTCTAATCAAAGTCAACTCATCGGATAGCAATCGCCAGCCGCCGGCGACCAAAGCCGCGGCAAGGGTACTTTTGCCTGACCCGGACCCGCCGGGAATGACCACCGCGATGTTGTCTCGGGCGACGATCGCCGCGTGAATGATCAGAAAGTTATGAGCCCAGGCGCAGACGCAAGCATTCATGCCCCATTCAAGCATCGCGAAAGATTCTTCTCGCGGGAAGGAGCCGAACAGCGACCTGCCCTCCGCAAAAAGCTCCGCACGCTTGGTCAGAATGGCGCCGCCTGAGATCAACCTCAAATGAAAATCCGCCACGCCTTCATCGGAAAGGTTGAACTCGGAATAGAGCGTCCAAAACGGCCCGGATACCGTGGATACGGTGCTTACGATATGCGCAGTGAAGGGGCCGAACCTCAACCGAATCCCTTCGGTAGAGAACTTCCTGGAAAAGGTTCGGACCGGGAGATCTCCAACTCTCATGATTCATCTATCAAGCCGATAGCCAACAGTGACTGGCAGACGCCCAACAGTCGATCTTGCAAATCATCCGTTTCGATGTCGTGTTGTCGTCGAATTGCTTCCGTCAAGGCATCCATGGTCATCGGGCCTGCCTGAAGCTGCATCAGCGCTTCGGCGGAAAGGGCGTCAACGAGATGCGTGCGTCCCGATGCTTCATGATACACCAGCGCTTCGTCATGGTCCCACCGCCTCCATAATAGGTGGCTGTCACCGGCGATCCGATATAGGAAGCGATCTGTAGACATATCCGTCGGTGAGAGGGTCGTGGCCAGCGCGGCTACTTCGTTTGCGCCACGAAGACGCCGTTCCAGTCCGCGCCCGGAGGGTTGCGCTCAAGCCCGTCGATCCGTGCCTTGTACATGTCGTAGAGATCGGCGAGGCGCGAATCCAGCGCCGCGCATTCGCCCGCCAGACGCCTTGCTTCCTGCCAGCGCTGGCCTCGATAGGAGGCAAGAAACTTCTCGTGCAACGCCGTCAATGTCTGGAAATCCTGGGCTTCGGCCGAGGGGCCGAGCAGCGCGAACATCCGAACCGCCTCCTCCTTGCCCTTGACCGCGATCAGGTCGAGCTCGAGGAAGGCGAGCTGCGGGGCCAGCGCGCGTGTCGCCGCGCTGACGATGATCGGCACGCCATAGGTCTTGGTCTGGCCTTCCAGCCGCGAGGCGAGATTGACTGAATCACCGAGCACCGAATAATCGAACCGCTGCTGCGAGCCCATATTGCCGACCACACAGTTCCCCGAGGCGATGCCGACGCCGATATCGAGGGTCAGCGCCCCGCCCCGCTCCGGCGTCGGAACCCAGGTGCGCAGCCTTGTCTCGACCGCCTGCGTCGCCTCGCGGTCGAGCCCGCGCCGCAGTTCCTCCAGCTCCCCCTCGAAACCGGTCATGCCGCCGATGTCCCTTGCCATCGTCAGCCACACCACCGCTTCCACCGGGTTGAGCTCGACCCCTTCCCCATGGGCGTAGCGCATGCCGATATTGCGCTGCGCGGGCGCATAGCCCTGACGGGCGGCGCGCTCGAACCAGCGCATCGCGGCCGCCGGATCCCGCTTCACCCCGGTTCCGTCGCGATAGGCCTTACCCAACGCATATTGCGCAGTGGCGATGCCGCGCTCCGCGGCGCGCTGCAGGCTCTCGCTACCTGCGCCCTGTTTGCGCCCCTGCAGCTCCGCATTCACTCCCTCGAGCGCCTGGCGCATCTCCAGCGCGGCGAGGCCCGCATGCCTGGCATGCTCCGCATCTTCGAGAGGCGCGTTCCAGAAGGCCATAATGCAGTCGCCGATGTATTTATCGATCGTTCCCTTGTGGCGGAGCACCACCTCCGTCATCGCCGTCAGGAACTGATTGATGATCTGCGTCAAGCCCTGCGGATCGTCCTTGAAGCGCTCGGAAAGCAGGGTAAATCCGCGCACGTCGCAGAACATGATCGACATGTTCCGCTGCTCGCCGCCCAGGCGCAGGCGCTCGGGATGACTGGCAAGCTCATCCACCAACTCCGGTGCGAGATAGTAGGTGAAGGCGTTACGCACCTGGCGGCGCGAGGCTTCCGCCTGCAGGAAGGAGATGCCTTCGGTCGTCAACGCCACCAGGAGCAACATCAGCGACGGCACGACCGGATCGACCATCCAGCCGTAGAGATCGTAGGAATACCACGCGCCGAGCAGGACGAGCGCGGCGGCAAGGCCGCCGATGACGAAGGCCGCGACCGGCCCGAAGCGCGGTAGAATCAAGATCAGGAGCAATCCCAGCACGAGAAGATAGCTCAACTCCACCGCATCGGCGAAGCTCGGTCGATTGAGGAAGTCTCCGGCGATCACCTGCTCGATGGTCTGGGCATGAATCTCGACCCCTGGGATCGCCGAATCGAGGGGCGTTGCGCGAATATCGTGCAGTCCGGAAGCGCTGGTGCCGAGGAATAGAATGTGACCCGCCACGAGCGCCGGATCGAAGCTGCCCTCGAGCACGCGCCAGGCGGACAGGTAGCGCCGCGGCTCTTGGCGGGTAAAGCGCACCCACATGCGACCCGCTGCATCGGTCGGTATCTCGAACTGGCCAATTCGCACCGTATCGACGCCCGTCTTCTCGCCGAAGGAAAGGACGCCGCTGGCGCCGGAGGACTTCACCACATTGGTCGCCGCGCCCTGCGCCACGCGCATCGCCTCTGCCGAGAGCGAGGGATAGAGGGTTCCGCCCATCTGCAGAAGCATCGGCACGCGGCGCAGGATCTGGTCGAAATCGGGCGCGGAGTTGAGCGCACCATTGCCCGCAGCGCCATCCTCGATCGTTGGAAGCGTCCGTACTGCGTTCGAGAATTGCGGCACGAAGAGGCGTGGATCGTCGCCGGCAATGGCGAAAGTCGCCTTTGTCAGGGGCGCCGTTGATACCGATGCGGGAAGGACGGGAGCCAGCGCCGCCAACTCCGGCTGCTCCCCCATCTGTCCCTCCTTAGGGGCCGGAGCATCCTGCGTCAGCACGAAGCCGGTGATGCTGGGCGTGCGCGCAACCGCCTCCGCCAGCAGAATGTCGTTTGAAGGCAATTGCGCAAGTGCCGCGCGCGCGGGTTCGAATTCCGGGGTTTGCGGCCAATATCGCATGGTCTCCTCGGGCGAGCTGCGATCGGGCTCGGCGAAGACCACGTCGAATGCGATGGCGGCGGCGCCCGCTTCGGCGAGGCGATCGACCAACTCGGCCAGGAGCGACCGCGGCCAGGGCCATTGGCCGATCCGCGCCAGGGAAGCGTTGTCGATATCGACAATCCGCACCGGCGCGCCTGGATCATAGACTCTCGGCTTCAGCCGCTGATAGGTGTCGAAGACGAGATATCGAAGCTGCTCGATGGGATAGGGATCCCAAACCCTGAGCACGATCACAGTCGCGAAGACTAGGAAAGGAATAGCGGCGATCAACGCGCGCTTCATGCGATGGGTCGCCCGGAGAGCATCCCTATGCCGTTGAGTGGGCGACGCTCGGCCACAGCATCAAGCGCAGAGTCTGAAGCAGAATGACGGCGTCGAGAAGCGTGCTGCCGTAGCGGACGTAATAGAGGTCATACTCCAGCTTGCGACGAGCCTCATCGGACGTGCTGGCATAGGGAAAATTGATCTGGGCCCAGCCGGTGAGGCCAGGCTTCACCGCATGACGATCCTGGAAATAGGGATGCGCCTCAGCCAGCTGCCGAACGAAGAACGGCCGCTCGGGCCTCGGCCCGACAAAGCTCATATCGCCTTTCAGGATGTTCCAAAGCTGAGGCAGCTCATCCAGATGCGTGGCTCGAAGGAACCACCCGACCCTGGTGATCCGCGAATCGTCCCGAACGGTCCAACGCGGCACCCCGTCGGCTTCGGCATCGAGGCGCATGCTACGAAACTTGGTCAACCAGAAGGCCTTGCCCGCGAGCCCTACGCGATCTTGCCGATAGAAAATTGGCCCGCCGTCCTCCAGCTTGATGGCAAGGGCGATGGCTGCGCAGAGCGGAAGCGTCATAACGAGGATCAGTGCGCTCAAAGCCAGATCCAGCAGACGCTTGCCCCAACGGTCAAGGCGCGTGGTGTGGAAGCCATCCTCAACGAAGAACCAGTCCGGCATCAGGAAATCGAGATCGATACGGCCAGTTTCATGGCCGTAGAAGTTCTCGTAATCCATGATCTTCATGCCAGCCAGCCGGCAATCCACGAGCGCTCGGGTGGGCAGATCGGCGCGGCACTGGGTGGCGATGACGATTTCCTCCACGCGCTGGCGGCGCAGCGGCTCTGCCGGATCGTTGCTTGGAGGAAGGACGCGTGACTGCGGAATTTGTACCTCCTCGCTGTTGATCGGGACATAGCCGACGCAAGCGAAGGTGGCGTAGGGCTGGCGGCTCAGGCTTTCGATCCGCGCCGCCTGCTCGCCCGCGCCGAGCACCGCCACCCGCCGCTTCAGCAGATGGCTGTCGAAGAAGCCCCGCCCGAACCTGCGCGTGGCAAGGATGAGGATGAAGGCCAGCGGCATGGCCACCGCCAGGACGCTGCGCCAGATTAACGAGCCCGGAAGGCTGTAAGAAAACAGAGCAAAGAGGAGAAAGGCGGCGGCGAATGCCACCAGCAGTCGTGGAATTAACGCTGAACCATTGACGATAGCGTCCCGGCGATAAAGGCCGAAGGCGAACATGAGCAGCGCCATGACGCCGATGAAGAGCAGGGCCTTCGGCGCATATTGTAAAAATTGTTCGGGGCTAAAGTTAAACTGGACCCAGGTGAGCGCAAGCGCGGCGTGGAAGGCCGAGAACAGCAGCACAATCTCAAAAAAGAACAGCACTACCAACGAAGTGGGCGCCGTGACCTTGAAGATGCGAATCATCGGCTAGCGGCCCCGGCGCCGTGCATACGTCATAAATTACATGCAATTGTCGTGACTTGACTAAACATTATAATTTCCTTGACCCGAACGTGACCCAATTCAAAAGAGGAAGCGGTCCATAACCCGAACTAGGGAGCGGGCGGGCTTGCCTGCTCGAGCAAGGGACCGATTGGCCCCAGATCTGCCAGAAAGCGATCAACGATCATCTGGGGGTCGCCCTGCGCGGCGGGGCCGCTGAGGGCGAGCTGCAAGCGCGCGGATGCATCCGGCCGCCGCAGAAGTCGGGCGGCGATCTGCCTCAGCTTGGCGATGAATGCATTCCCGGTGAACCGCCCATCTGCCCAATACCAGGTCCAGACGATGCGGCGCGCGCCGGCCCGCTCCTGATATCTGGCCAGGGTCTCGACACGACCGTCGCCAAGGCTGATGCGGGCACGTCTCGCGTCGATCTCCGTCCAGGAGGCCGCCAGCGGCGATGGCAGGTCGGCTCCGACCGCCTCGGCCCCTTGGCGCTCGCGTCGGTAATAGAGGATGAGCAACTCAATGCGCGCATCCTCGCTGCTCCAGGCGGCGGCGAGGCTTGCGTTCGCTCCTGCCAGCGCAGCCTTCTCCAGAAGCTCGGCGCTTAACGCCTCTTGCGTCCACCCTCCCCCCACCGACGGTGTGGCAAGGCGCGGGGGCCCGACCGGCGGGGAGGGTGAGGCCGTGATCGTACCGGGCAAAAACGCCAGTAAAGCGATCGCCAGGGCGGCGGCCAGAATTTGCAGCGGCGGAGCGGATCGACGGGACGCCATCGGGACGGGTTCGGGCGGCGTCGGTGTCTCCCGCAGACACCAGGCCAGCATCATCATGAAGATGAGCATGAGGCTGGTGAAACCCAGCCCATAGGTGAGGTGCAGCGCCGCCGAAGCGGGGTCGAGCATGCCGCGCGCAGCGAGCCAGATCAAAAGCGCCGACCGCAAGGCGTTGGCGGCAAGCGGGAGCATCGCCGCAACCGCGAGAAATAGCAGGCGGCGGGGCCAGCTGCGCAGGAAGAGCCGGGTGGTCAGCACTCCGGCCGCAACGCTGACCAGAAGGAACCGCAGACCCGCGCAGGCCTCGTCCACCCGATAGTCGGCGCTCGGCAAACGGATCAGA
>DASPGI010000117.1:0-6366 GCA_035620695.1 Alphaproteobacteria bacterium | reverse complement strand
CGCGCGCCGCGATGTCGAATGTAAGCACGTTCGAATCGACCTCGTGATAGGCGCCGTCGATAAGGGTGGCCATGAAATCGATCACCGGGAAGCCGGCGATCACCCCGCTCTCCTTGGCAGCGGTCAAGCCCTTCTCGACGCCCGGCACATACTCGCGCGGGACCGACCCGCCGACCACCGCATTCTCGAACTCGAAGCCCGAGCCTGGCGTAAGCGGCTCGAAGCGAATCTTCACACGCGCGAACTGGCCGGCGCCGCCGGTTTGCTTCTTGTGGGTATAGTCCTGCTCGATGGTGCGGGTAATGGTTTCGCGATAGGCAACCTGTGGCGCACCGACATTGGCGTCGACCTTGAACTCTCGCTTCATGCGGTCGACGATGATTTCGAGGTGGAGCTCGCCCATCCCCTTGATGATCGTCTGCCCGCTTTCCGCATCGACCGCGACGCGGAAGGAAGGATCCTCCTGCGCCAGCCGGTTCAGCGCCACGCCCATCTTTTCCTGATCGCCCTTGGTCTTCGGCTCGACCGCGACCTCGATCACCGGCTCCGGGAACTCCATCCGCTCGAGCACAATGGGCTTCGCGGGGTCGCAAAGCGTATCGCCGGTGGTGGTGCTTTTCAGGCCGGCCAGCGCGACGATGTCGCCAGCCCGCGCTTCCTTTATGTCCTCGCGATGGTTTGCGTGCATCTGCAGCATCCGCCCCACCCGCTCCCTGTCTCCCTTCACCGAATTGAGGACGGAGGTGCCGGAACTGAGAATGCCTGAATAGATGCGCGCAAAGGTGATCGAGCCGACGAAGGGGTCGGTCATGATCTTGAATGCCAGGGCGGAGAAGGGTTCATCGTCCGAACACTTACGCTCCATCGGCTCGTTGCTGCGGACGTCCATGCCGACCACCGGCGGGAGGTCCTGCGGCGAGGGCAGGAAGTCGACGACTGCGTCAAGGAGCGGCTGCACGCCTTTGTTCTTGAAGGCGGAGCCGCAGAGGACTGGCACGAACTTGCCCTTGACCGTGCCCTTGCGGATACAGCGGCGCAGCGTATCCGCATCCGGCTCGTTTCCTTCCAAATAAGCCTCGAGTGCCGCCTCGTCCTGCTCGACCACAAGCTCGACCAGCTTGTGCCGATAGTCGGCGGCCTGTTTGGCGAGATCGGCGGGAATCTCGATATCGTGGAACTCGGCACCGAGCTTTTCCTCACTCCACACCACGCCCTTCATGCGGATGAGGTCGACGATTCCCTGAAAGCTGCTCTCCACCCCGATCGGCAACTGTGTAACCAGCGGCACCGCGCCCAACCGGTCGACAATCATATTCACGCAGCGGAAGAAATCCGCGCCGATACGATCCATCTTGTTGACGAAGCAGATCCGCGGGACACCGTATTTGTCAGCCTGGCGCCAGACCGTCTCCGACTGCGGCTCGACGCCGGCGACGGAATCGAACACCGTGACGGCGCCATCGAGCACGCGCAAGGATCGCTCGACCTCAATGGTGAAGTCGACATGGCCGGGGGTGTCGATGATGTTTATCCGATGCTGGTTGCCCTGCCGGTCGTCCCAGAAGCAGGTGGTCGCGGCCGAGGTAATGGTGATCCCGCGCTCCTGCTCCTGCACCATCCAGTCCATGATCGCGGTGCCGGTATGGACCTCGCCGATCTTGTAGGACTTGCCGGTGTAATAAAGGATGCGCTCGGTCGTCGTGGTTTTGCCGGCATCGATATGGGCCATGATGCCGATGTTTCGGTAGCGGTCGAGCGGGTGCGTGCGGGCCATGGCCTATGCTCCGGATCCTTGCGCGCTACCAGCGATAATGGGAGAAGGCCTTATTGGCCTCCGCCATGCGGTGGGTATCCTCGCGCTTCTTGACGGCCGCGCCGCGATTGTTCGCAGCATCGAGAAGCTCACCCGATAGGCGCTGCATCATGGTGTTCTCGGAACGCCCTCGCGCGGTCGTGATCAGCCAGCGGATGGCGAGCGCCTGGGCACGGTCCGGGCGCACCTCGACCGGGACCTGATATGTGGCGCCGCCGACCCGCCGCGAGCGCACCTCCAGATGCGGGCGCACATTCTCGAGCGCATCGTGAAAGACACGGATCGGGTCCAGCCCGGTCTTGCGGTTGATCTGGTCCAGCGCGCCATAGACAATGGCTTCCGCGACCGACTTCTTGCCGTCGTGCATCAGCGAGTTCATGAACTTGGTGACCACCGTGTCCCCGAATTTGGGGTCCGGCAGGATCTCGCGCTTGTCGGCGGCGTGGCGACGGGACATCGGGTCTGGCTCCTTACTTCGGCCGCTTGGCGCCGTATTTGGAGCGGCGCTGGCGCCGGTCCTTCACGCCCTGGGTGTCGAGTGTGCCGCGGATGATGTGATAGCGCACGCCCGGCAGATCCTTCACGCGGCCGCCGCGGATCAGCACCACCGAATGCTCCTGAAGATTGTGGCCTTCCCCCGGTATGTAGCTCGTGACCTCGAAGCCGTTGGTCAGGCGCACACGGGCGACCTTACGAAGGGCCGAATTCGGCTTCTTCGGCGTCGTCGTATAGACACGCGTGCAGACCCCGCGCTTCTGCGGCGAGGCCTTCAGCGCCGGCACCTTGTTGCGCGCCACCAAGGGCAGACGCGGCTTGCGGATCAACTGGTTGATCGTCGGCATTCCGGTAACACCATCCAAAACTTTCACCGGCTTCCGCGCCGATGAGAAAAAAGACCGCAAGGGAGACGAGCGCCTCGGTAGCGCCGCTTCCGGCGGTGTCCCATTTCGATGCCGGCCCCAGCGCCGGCGATGTCTCAAAAGCTTTTGGCCTGGAGCTGCGTCTAGACGGCAACAGCGCCTACCACCAGCCCCCTCGAAGGCGCGCGGATAATATGAATCGAACCCTGCCCCGTCAAGGGCATCCGGAGATCAGAATGCCCCGGGTTTGAGCTGGAAAATGTCGGGCGCCTGGGGATTGGCAATATAGGACAGGCGCAGGGAGAACGCGCTTTTCGGCTCGTCGCCCTCCTTGCCCGGCACCTGCGCTCCGAACAAGTGCAGCGAAACCTGCCGGCCCTTGGCGTCGGTTCCTTGGAAGAACAGCAACGACCCGTCGGCAAGGCGCTGATCCTGCTGGCGGCGATCGGCGGCGAAAGCCTGCTGAATGAAATAGTTGCGGAGCGTCACCGCGGTCCCGCTGAGGCTCTCTACGCTCGCCCCTGGATCGGCGGGCGCGCCCCAGACGACATTGACCTGAATCAGTTTTTTCGTCTTGTAGCCCAAGATGTAGGCGATCTGTGCCCTCCCCCCGGGCTCCAGGATGTCGAGGTTGACAAGGAGGGTCGTCGTCTTTTCGATCGGATTCTCTTGCGCGACCACCGATTTCCCATCGAGCCCGAAGTCAGCCTTGATGGCGAGCCGGAGCGCCTTCTCGTCGGCTCCGAACTTGGCCGAGCGGAAGCCTTCGATGAGGGCTGCCGGAGCGGTTTGCGCCTCAGCCTCGGCGGTCGGGGCCGCGGCCAGCGCGACCGCAAAGCCAAGCGCGGCGAAGACCCAGCGGATGCGGCGAGAATCACGAATCATGGCAGGCATTCCCCTCATGCGGCGCTCCCGGCCGGGTCCGCCGCCGCCCGATCGACCAGGTTTGCCCAGTTGCTGGCGGAGATGAGATGGCAATAGACGAGCGGCAGCCAGCCCTTGCGGCGCCAATCGAGGATGGTTTCGTCGGGGAGCGCGTTGAACTTCGCCTCATCGATCACCCGGAAGCCAGCCACGCCCATGGCGCGACCATCCTTGAGCACGATCTGGGCCCGGTTCTCGACGAGGAGCCCGGTCGCCGCCACCGCGTCGGCGAAGGCGCGCGTCGCCTGGTTCTGACCCTGGAAGGCCGTGCAGAAGTCGCGGGCGCGGGTCCCGGCCGGGCCGGGCTGGTCGCCGTCGAACAGAAGTTCGCCCTCGACCTCCGACAAAGCCTCGGCGGCTTCATCGATGCAGAGCACGAATTGGCCGCGCTCGCGGTCCTCGAGGAAGATGAAGGGGTAGCGTCGGACATAAGCCGGCACATACGCCCCCGGCTCCCAGCTCCCATCCGAGCGTAGATAGAGGTTCTCGCGCTCGCGAAGGCCCACCACCGCCACGGCCGCCGCCGGGTCGCTCGCGGTGAAGACGATCGGATAGTGCTTGACGGCCAGAAGGAACTCGATCCCGTTCAAGGGCATCGCGTTGGTGGCGCGCGCGAAACCGAGATCGGTTACGGCTCTTAGACGCTTGCCGGCGTGGCGGCGGCTGTCGAGCGGCCTGGGTGCGCGATAGAACATTGGAAATCGGGCCTCGGGAGCGCCGCCCCCACCCGCCGTGCTGGCGCCAGCCGCGGCGGGGCTCTGCCCGTTTCCGCCTCCGATGGCTGTCGTCGTTTCCTGCATCTTCCGCTCGCTTTCAATACCCTTACCCGACGCGGACCTTTGCGAAAGCCTCCTCTCCTTCGAGGGCCGCGTTCCGCGGCCACCTCAGGATGAGGAGGCTTTTTGATCTTGGCCTCATCCTGAGGTGCGAGGCGATAGCCGAGCCTCGAAAGATCGAGGCCAAGCCAAGTCTTTCTACCGCCGCGCCGCCTGCCAGCCCTGCCAGAAGTTGTTGAGCCCTTGGTTGGGTGTTACCGGCGTGGGCGTGGAGGGCAGGATGGCGCACACCACGTCATCGGTATCCGAATCGCCGGCCACGGAGGTCTGGCCCAGGGAATAGGCGGTGCAGAAGGCGTTCGGCTCGCCCGGGTCCGGGTTGAACTCGAGCCCTCCGGTCAGGCGGAAGAGCGTGTCGCCCGGCGTGTTCTCCTTGCCCGGCAGCTCGTCGATCAGGCCAGGATTCTCCGCCGGCGACGGCACCATCTGGACCACCGCCGGCGGCAGGAAGATCAGGCCCAGGGTCATGTCGTCGTTGAAGTCGATGATCCGGTTCATCACGTCCTGGCGCTGCATATCGTCCAGCATGTCCGCCGGCGTGCCGTTGAAGGTGACGTTGGAGGCGTCGATGACCGTCGGCATGCCGGGATCGAAGAGGGCGCCGTTCATCAGCGTGACGAAAGTCCCCGTCTGCCCGTTGAAGGAGAGGGTGCCGAGCGAGCCGCCGAAGAGGCCGTCGCCCGGCATCATGCCGCCACCGACCAGGCTGCCGCCCGGGATCATCCCGCCGCCGCCGGTAAGCGCGAGCCCGGCGCCGGAGAGGACCAGCGCGTCGGCGCCGCCGTTGATGGTGGTCGGACCGAAGGTGAGGAGGAGCGGCGCTTGCGCATCGGCGTTCTCGACCAGGATCCCGGTCATGTTGTCGGTGATGGTGGTGTTGCCGAACAGGATCGAGCCGTCGGTGCCGGGGGCGCCCGTGGCGATAACGTTGATCCCGACGCCCCCGCCGTTGCCGGCGATGACGGTGCCGCCGTCGAAGACGACGTCGTCGATCATCGAGAGGATGTCGACCCCGTTGCCGCCGTTCCCCGCCACCTCCGAACCAATGAGGGCGAAGCCGGCGGTGATCGGCGTACCGGCGTGCGGCGTCACCGCGCCCGAGAGGATGGTGCTGGAGAAGAAGTTGATGCCGTCGCCGCCAAGATTCCCGTTGAAGACCGAGTCGAAGAAGGCCGTTCCGGTGAAGGTCGAATTCTCGCCCGAGAACCCGCCAAACCCGTTGCCGGTGAAGGTGCCGCCCAGCGGGTTTGGAGCCGCGCCCAGATAGGAGTCCTGGATCGCGAAGTCGGTCAAGATGCTGTCGTTCCCGACGAGGACGCCATTGCCGAAGTTCGCGGCGACGATGGTGTTCTTGATGGTGACGTCGGTCGCGGTGGTGCCATCGAACTCGACGCCGTGCGCCAGGTTCCCCACCACTTGCGAGTTTTTCAGGGCGAAGCCGGCGGTGAGCGTCATGCTCGGATCGTGCAGGCTCACGACACCCGAGGTAATCGTGCTGAGCTCGAACTCGATGCCATCGGCATTTCCGCCGACGCCGTTCCCGTTGAAGAACGAGTCGAAAAAGGCCGCGCCGGTGAAGTTCGACAACTCACCGAGGAATCCCTCACCGCCGTTGCCGGAGAAGGTGCCGCCCAGCGGATTTGGAGCCACGCCCAGATAGGAATTCTGGATCGCGAAGTCGGTGAAGTCGCTGTCAAAGACGATGACGCCGGCGCCCGTGTTCGCGGCGACGATGGTGTTCTTGATGGTCACATCGGTCGCCATGACCTCATTGAAATCGACGCCGTCGACAGCGTTTCCGATGACTTGCGAGTCCTTCAAGGCAAAGCCGGTGGTGAGCGACGTGCCGGCATGCGGCGTCACGACGCCCGAGGCGATCGTGCTGCGGAAGAATTCGATGCCGTCGTCGCCGTTCGCGTTGAAGGACGAGCCG
>DASPGI010000116.1:0-3509 GCA_035620695.1 Alphaproteobacteria bacterium | reverse complement strand
GTCAACAACTATTGGTCACCGGACAATTTCCAGGCGTTCGACGACTCGAATGCGACTGAGGGAACGATTGAATACGCCTTCTCACGGAAGCTTTTCAATTTCTTTTCGCCCACCCTCGGTGCTACGCTTGGATACCAGTCCTACGAGGTGGTGGCCTCAGATTATCTTTATTGGAATGCTGGCTTGAACCTCGCCTTTATGGAACGGTGGTCGGCTGACATTCGCTACTATGACACCGATTATAGTGAAGCGCAGTGCTTCATCCAGAGCGGTGGCAGGAATAACTGCGATGCGCGAGTGGTGGGAGCCATCAAAGCAACCTTTTAAACGCTTCAGAACTTCCCCAAAAGCACTTCCCACCTTTAAGGGCGCCGTCAAGGCGCCCTTTCTTTTTGGCGTGTCGGGTGGCATAGCGAATTATGCCTCACGATGGCGCACGAAGGTCCGCGGCGTTCCCCGACGAGATCGCGGTCGCCAAGGCGCATGCGGTCTACACGCCCTTCATGCTCTCCGCATACGACCTGCTGGTGCACGGCGTGTCGAACCGCCTCGCCTGGCGCTGCCCCACGCGGCGCCTGCTCGACCTCTATCGTGCCAATCTCTCGATCGATCATCTCGAGGTTGGCGTGGGCACCGGATTCTTTCTCGACAAGGCGGCAACGTCGCGGTTCGACCGCCTCGCGCTACTCGATATCAATCGCCATTGTCTCGAGCGGTCCGCGCGCAGGCTCGCCCGCTTCGACCCCGAACTCCACGAGGTCAATCTGCTGGCGCCGATCGAGCTTGCGCTACCGCCCTTCGCCTCGGTGGGGCTGACCTATGTCCTGCATTGCCTGCCCGGTGTCATGAGCGAGAAGCTGGCGGCGGTCGATCATCTGCGTCCACTGATGCGGAAGGGTGCGGTGCTGTTCGGCGCCACGATTCTCGGCCGCGGCGTCGCGCCGAACCCGGCGGCGCGGAAGCTGCTCGACCTCTACAACGCCAAGGGTGTGTTCAATAACCGCGACGACGATCTCGACACGTTGTCACGCGGATTGCGGCAGCGCTTCGACGCCGTCGAGATCGTAACCCAAGGTCTGGTGGCCATCTTCCACGCCACCTAACGGGGCTCGCATTGCCGGTGCCTTGGGATGGCCACCAACCCGCCCGCTCGCGTGCGAAGTTTCGCCCCGGTTCGGGGTTAACCCTCGATAAGGGTGGGAACACTACCCTGGGGCCGTGAGCGCTTGGTCCAGCGCCTATCGCGCTGGCGTGGGCAGCGGGACCAGCCTCCGCATCGTGAGGGTGTCTGTAATGCGTACGCGATTGCACCAGGTCTTGGCTCTTTCTGCCCTGTTTGCGGCAAGCGCCACGGCCTCGCCTCCCCTTCTTGCCGCCGATCTTCCCCCGCCGCCTCTGCCGGTCTACGGCGAGGCGCCGCTTCCGCCCCAGGACGTGTTCGAGGGCTGGTATCTCGGCGGCACGATTGGCGGCGCCACGGTCAGTTTCGATTCCGCCCCCGCGGGCACGACCGATACGAGCGGCGTTCTCGGCGGCGCGGTCGGCGGCTATAGCTGGCAGGGTGGCCCCTTCGTCATCGGCGTCGAGGCAGACCTTTTGGCGGCGGATATCAATGGTACCCGCAATTTCAACGCCGGCCTCAACCGGATGCACCCCAGCATCGACACCATGGCCGATCTGCGTCTGCGCGCCGGCTACACCATCACGCCGCAGGTCTTGCTGTTCGGAACCTTCGGCGGAGCCTGGGCCAATGCCGACCTTCCGGTAACCGGGCCAGGCGGGGCCTCCGGCAGCGCCGATTTCTTCGGCTGGAGCGGCGGCGGCGGCGCCGAGGTCGCCCTCAACCCCAATTGGAGCGCGCGCTTCGACTATCAGTTTACCGACTTCGACTCCGAAACCGTCAAATATCCCGGCGGCAAGATTGACTACGATCCGGACGCCAGCACCTATCGCGGCTCGCTGATTTACCGCTTCTGAGCCAAAGCCGCTTTTGCCGTCCTGAAACCAGTTTGGGCCCGTCCAGCGTCCGCGCGCCAGCGGACAATCCGGTATTTCTAGACCTTCCCATCCAACCGGATAATATGGCCTTGCCGAGCCATGTTATGATGCAACTTCCATTCGGGGGCAGACGGATGGAGCAGGGGGCAGATGACGGAAGGGGGCAACCCAGTCGTCGAAGTAGAAAATCCGGAAGGGCCCGGACCATTCGTGATCCTTTGCGATCACGCCTCAAATCGGATTCCCCAGCAATTCGAATCCTCCGGCTTCGACCCCGCGATGCTCGATCTGCACGTCGCGTGGGATCCGGGCGCCTTGGGCGTGGCGCGTCACGTTTCGGCGGCGCTCGACGCGCCGCTAATCTGGCCCGACGCCTCTCGCCTGCTGATCGATTGCAATCGCGCGCTTGACGTAACGAGCCTCATTGTCGTTGAGACGGAAAGGGGGCCGGTAAATGCCAATCGTGACTTGAGTGCAGAAGATCGGGCGCGGCGGGTCGCCCAGATTCACACGCCGTATCATGCGGCGATCGACGCATTGCTCAATCACCGCGCCGCGGCCGCGCGGCCGACAGCGCTGGTCGCCATTCACTCGTTCACGCCGATCTTTTTTGGTCAACGCCGACCCTGGCAAATTTGCATCGTCTTCGGCGAGGATCGCCGCCTCGCCGATCTCTTGATCCGCGACCTGCGAGCCGACCAGGCGCTCACCGTCGGTATAAACGAGCCCTACTCTCCCGCCGACCATGTCTATTACACGGTCGAGCATCATGCCGGTCCACGGCACTTGCCGGCGGTCATGATCGAGCTTCGCAATGACGAGATCGCCGATGAGGCCGGCCAGCGAGCTTGGGCGAGCCGTTTGGCGAAGATTCTTCTCGCCGCGGAGCGAAGCTTGGCCGGAGTGAGCCATGAAGCGGTGTGAAATTTGCATGTCGCAAGGGTGCGTCCGCTGCCGGGCAACAGTGCTCAATTTGGCGGCGCGACGGCAACGGATGCTGTCGGATGCCTAAGGCAATAAAGCTCTATGTCCGCTATGTCGACGCGATCAATCGCGCCGTCGGACGCTCGGCCATGTGGCTCGTTTTGGTCATGATGTGCGTCTTGCTCTATGCGGTGATCGCGCGCGCGGTGTTCGGCGTCTCCTACATTTGGATCGTGGAGACCTCCCAGATGCTGCTCGCTGCCTACTACATTCTCGGCGGCGGCTACTCCCTGCAGCTCGGTACCCATGTCAGGATGGACCTGCTCTACAGTCGCTGGTCGCCGCGAACCCAAGCGCGTATCGACTCGCTGACTTCGGGTTTCGTGATCTTCTATTTGGTCGTGCTGCTGCTCGGCGGCATTTACAGCACGATGTACGCGATTGAGTACGGCCAGAAAAATTACTCCTCCTGGGCGCCTCTGCTCTGGCCCATCAAAGTCGTCATGTGCATCGGCATCCTGCTGATGCTGTTCCAGATGATCGCTGTTTTCTTCACGGACTTGGCCAAGGCCTTGGGTCTGCCCATC
>DASPGI010000115.1:0-8600 GCA_035620695.1 Alphaproteobacteria bacterium | reverse complement strand
GTGCGAACATTGAATGCACCGGCATGAAACGGGCATTCGATGACATCGCCGTCGAGAGTTCCCTCGCTGAGCGATGCCATACCGTGCGTACAAGTATCCTCGGTGACGAAAAATTCTCCCTCGACGTTGTACACGGCGAAGGGTGCATGACCGGGCGCAAAGCAGCGTTTGACCTGTCCGACCGGTATCTCCTCGATGCCCGCGAGCCGAATGCGATCGAGTTTGCTCATCCGACCATGCTCCCGTGAGCGGCGCCCTTATGCCGGCCGCAACGATTTAGTGCGCGCTCTTGATGAAATTCAGGGTGATGCCGGCAAAGTCGTCGGGATGCTCGATCATGGCCCAATGGCCGCACTGTGGAATGAAATATCCCCACGAACGCGGAATGAGGTCCAGAAACCGGCGAGCAAGATCCAGCGAGACGATCTTGTCCTGCTTGCCGTTCACAATGAGCGTAGGCACCCGGATCTGCCCCACGAAAGAATCCTCGTAGGCAAGTCCCCCTTGTTCCATCACCACCTTCATGGTGGCGCCATAGGCACGCCGCGCATCGGGATCCGATGCGTTTTTCACGCGATAGTCGACCAGCCCATCATCGATCGGAAAATCGTCTGTGGTAAGCGCCCGAACGATTGCCACCATGCCTTCCCGCGTAAAATTGTAGTGGAGGATTGCACGCAGCGCCGGGCTGAGCGTAGTGACCAGGCCGGCGCTGCCCATCAGCACCAGCTTTCCGATCAGGTCCGGCCGTCTCACCGCGGCGCCGATCGCGGTTGCCCCTCCCATCGAATTCCCGACGATCACCGCGTCCTTCAGGCTCAGCGCTTCGAGGAAGGCGATCAGATGATCGTTACGGGCAGCTTGCGTGTATTCGAAGGCGCCATCGGGCTTGTCGGTTTTCCCGAAGCCCAGCATGTCCATGGCGATCACACGGCAATGAGGCGACAGAAGCGGAATCGTTCTCGACCAGTTGCTATAGGCGTCCGCGCCGGCACCACCTCCATGAATCAGCACCACCGGTCGACCCCGACCTTCGTCTATGTAGCTCGTGTTGAGTGCGCCGGCTTTAACGGTTCTTGCCGTGAATTGACTCATCAAGATTCTCCGCATGCTCCATTTGCGTCCGCGACCGCGCGAATCTTGCGTTCGCGCCACGGCGAACCCGTTATGACGCGCCTGTTCCTTGCAATCCCTCGTCCCCCTCGCACTGCACGCTCAAGGAACGATCGCAAGACCGCCCATGCCGCATCCCCATTTCTCGACCGGGACATAGTAGATTTCCTTGCCCTTGGCTTTCGGCATGGTCGCCGCGGCCATCAGCCACGCAACGATCTCCATGCCGCCATTTCCAGCAGCTTCGACGATCTCGGCGGCTGACATGCGGGAAAGCTCCTCCGCCCTGCCCTCCGCCATCTTTCTCAAGAAATCGCGATCGAACTCGGCATTGACCTCGCCCATTCTGGGAATGAAAAGCCAGTGAGAGATGCCGCCGGTGCCTATCACCGCGACGCGTTCGTCCGCCGGCAGCGCCGATTCGATCGTCTCCTTGAGGACGGCCCCTAAGGCGTAGCAACGGCTAGGCTTGGGCAAGGGGGCCATGTTGATGTTGAGAAGAATCGGCACGACCGGAATGTCATTCCTCGGTGCGATGAACCTGAGCGGCAACGACACTCCATGGTCGGGCCGCAGCGCCTCCGATTTGGCGAGGTCGAAGCCGCGCTCGGCGGCCATTTCGACGAAGGCCTCGGCCAAGCGCCGATGCCCCGGAAACACCTTGGTTCCTGTGTTCAGATCGCCTTGCGGGGTCCATTCGTCGGCTACGCCGACACAGATCGGGATCTGGTAGTCCTGATTGATGTTGAACATGTGGTCGCCGGTGATGACCACCAAGAGCGTCGGCTTGGTGTCGCGCACGCGCCGGCCGACTTCGACCATGCCGTCGAAGACATCTCTCGCCTTCTCCTCGACCCCTTGTGGGGACATGACGATGTGAGCGGTACCGAAGACCCCGACGATTCTACCCATGAGGATTCTCTTCCAGCCAATCGACGATTTCGCCGTTCAACATGCGCTGCACGCCCGGATCGATCCCCATCAGAAAATGGATGCACAGGATCGGATGAAGCTGGATGCGCGCCAACGCCTGCGGGGTGCCCTCGCGCATCGCTTCACGCTCGTGCTCGGGAACGCCGTATTCATCGAACACCGCCTCTCGATCTGCCAGGAACCGCCGAGCAATTCCGGGATCCTTGAAAAATTGCTGCGCCAATCTTTCTGCCTTGTAGGACGCCATCACGGATTCCCATGTCGTAGCAGGGCGATCGAGCAATCAAGCGGGCTCATCTGATGGAGGTCGCCGCAGTCTGGACACCCCGATTGTGCCTGCTGGCGAATTTGCGCCATTCGACAATCGCCAGGTCACTCTCATAGAGGCATTCCTCGGTCCAGCCGAGATCGTCCTCGTAGAAATGCTGCGTGGCCTCGCGCGCCCAGATATCGTCGTCGTTGAAGCCATGGAAGGCCATCGCCCGCCACTTTTCTTCGAAATCACGACGGAAAGCGGCCCGTTCCCCCGCATCGCCGACGCGCGTTCCCATCGTCTGCACATAGATGTGCTGATTGGCGTTCACCGGCACATACCATTCGAAGTGAATCATTCCGGGGGACGGCCATGGATCGACCTTCAGCACGCATGGCAGCCAGATTGAAATTGCGTTCGCGACCCGGGTTTCTCCGAAATGGCCTTCGGCGACTTTTTCATCGCCGATATAGGCCTCGAACACCGGCATCGACTTCTCGCCGAGCAGGTCATAGACCCCCTTTGGTCCGTTAGGATTCTCGTCGAAGCGATGGGTCTCGACCCCCTCCGGTGGGGCAAACCCCAATGGAAGCGCAAGATCGTTTCCGGTCACCAGGATCGAACGCTTGTGGATCCAGATATGTCCGGCATCGAACCCGTTCTCGACACCGACCCGCCAGTTGGCGTTGACCATCCGGAACTCGGAGCAAATCTCCATGTCGCTATCGAGGAAGTTCGGCGGCACATCCCAGGCGAGCGGCGGAGGATCGACGTCGCCCAGAAAGACGAACACGATCCCTTGCGCCTCCTGCACGGGGTAGACCTTTATTCGGTGACGGCCGATCTGTGAGCTCTGCGGGTTGGTGAGGATCGACACCAGATCGCCCGTTTCCCAGGAATAGGTCCAACCGTGATACCAACAGGTGATCGTGCCCCTGGTGAAACATTCGGGTCGCCGGGAGAATGCAACTCCGCGGTGCAGGCATCGGTCCCGCATGCAATAGGCTTTGCCGTCGACGCGATTGAGCAGCAGCTTTTCGGAGAGCAGCTCGGCCGTCCTGGGCTTGCCTTCCTCAAGATCCGTCGACTGCAGGATCGGGTACCAGTGATTGCGGAAGCCGAGCTTGGCCTCGGCGTAGGGGCGCCACGACTTGATGCGTCCCAGTTGAGCTTCGTTTACGCGGGACATTGTATTGCTGGCTCTTGCCTACTATAATACACTTACAAAATTGTAGGGCAATCAGGAAGCCAGTGTCAACGCTCTTGGCCGCCTACGGGGGTCGTGGTCAACCCAGGCACGAAGTCCCACCTTCGTCCAACCACGCCGCCACATCGTGCAACAGCGAAGAGCAACCAACGAAAGAACAGCTATGGCTCAACCACAGTCAAAAGCCACCTCGACTTCCGTCGTCGACTACATCGCCGAATCGATCCTCAAGGGAATTCACGAGGGTCGCTACGCGCCAGGTCAGCGACTGGTCGAGGCGGACATCACCCAGGAGTTAGGCGTCAGCCGCGGACCCCTGCGCGAAGCCTTCCGGCGACTTGCCGCCGACGGAATCTTGGAAATCCAGGCCCACAAGGGCGCCGCAATCAGGCGCCATTCGCGGGCCGAGTTGCGCGAGCTTTTCCGTGTTCGCGAGGTTCTCGAGGGCTTGGCCGCGCGCCTTGCCGCCGAACGCATCGAGATGCCAGGTGCCAGAGAGAGGGCCCTGGCTACGTGGCAACGCCTTCGCGATGTGGGGCCCTCACTCGAGGTGCCGGACGTGATCGAAGATAATGAGAGCTTTCACGGCACCATCTTCGAGCTTTCCGGAAACCGGTTTCTGCAACGGGTCATGACGCCGTTGCAGATGCCGACATACAGGGCCGCTTTCTTCCGCCTGTTCCGCTCGGCCAACCGGCAGCGCTCACTGGCTCAGCATATCGCCATCCTTGAAGCGGTTCTCGACGGCAACCCCGATCGCGCCGAGGCGGAAATGCGCAATCATGTTCGGGAGACCGAGGAGCTCTCTCGGAACCTCTCGGACATCCTCTTTCGCCCTGAGATCGGTGGATGATGCGCCGGGCCCGGAAGCGCGAACAGTCGTCGGCGCCACCTTTTGAGGGAGGGACACTCAATTGAGCGAGTTGCGTTTGGTCGACGCGCAGAAAATCGTGACGCTGACGCTCCAACACAGGACAACGGCCGGCGGTAAGCCTCTTGCCGTGGCCGTGCTGGACAGCGCCGGACATCTCAAAGCCCTCGCCCGCGAGGATGGCGCCAGCATGTTCCGAACCGATATAGCCGTAGGCAAGGCCTGGGGCGCGGTTGCGGTTGGCGCGCCCAGCCGGATGATCGCCCAGGTCGCTCAGCAGAATCCGAGCTTCGTGGGCGCACTCGCGGTCGCTTCGAGCGGCAAGATCATTCCCAATCCCGGAGGCGTGCTCATCCGCGATCCCAGCGGCAAGATCATAGGCGCCGTTGGGGTCAGCGGCGATGTGGCCGATCGGGACGAAGCTTTTGCGATCGAGGGTATCACCGCGGCCGGGCTGGTCGCCGACCCGGCGGCCCCAGCGCCCTCCGAGGCGAAGCGGTAGGCATGGGCCGATCGGTTGTGCCGAAGCCGCGCTCCGCCTTCGCGAGCGCCGATGACCGGAGTTGCACCACGCCGATCGGAGCCCATTCGAAGGAAGACACCATCAGATCCCTCGAAACCGTGATCGTGGATGTGCCACTGCGTAGATCGCATTTTCACGCGAGCGGAACCCACGGCGAGCAAAGCTACGTATTCGTCACGCTGACGACTGAAGCGGGCGCGATCGGCGTCGGCGAGGGCGTCACTCCCGGCGGAAGTCCATTCTGGGGCGGAGAGTCGGTCGAGACCATCAAGACCGTGATCGACCGCTATCTGGCTCCGGCGATCGTCGGATGCAGCGTCTTTGCACTTGAGCTGATCCTCGAGCGGATGGATCGCGCGGCCGCCGGCAATCAATTCGCGAAGGCCGCGGTGGACATCGCCGTGCACGACGTTGTTGGCAAGCTCCTGAACGCGCCGGTCTCAGTGCTCTATGGCGGGCGACGGCGCGACAGCATCCCGGTGCTTTGGGCGCTCGCCACGGCCACCTATCACGCCGACTTGGAAGATGCGGCAAAGCAGCTGCAGGAGCAACGTCATCGCCGGTTCAAGATCAAGATCGGCAAGGGAGACCCTGCAGGGGAGGCCAAGCGCGCGCTGGCTACGGCCGCCGCCATTCAGGACCTGTCCCAGGAGGCTTCCTGCACGGTCGATCTCAATCAGGCCTGGGATGAACCAACCGCCATGCGATGGCTGCCGGCATTCCAGGAAGCCGGGATCGTACTGGTCGAGCAGCCGCTGGCGGGCTGGAACGTCGCTGGCATGGCGCGTCTCGCAAAGCGGCTGGACATGCCGATCATGGCCGATGAAGGCCTCTGGGACTTTCACGACGCCTTCGAGGGTCTGGTTCGCGGAGCGACGGATGTCCTAGGCGTCAAGGTTGCGAAAGGCGGAGGCATCAGAAGGGCATACAAGGCCGCGGCCGTCGCCGAGGCGGCGGGTGCGCCATGCTATGGCGGGATGGCGCTCGAGAGCTCGATCGGCACCGGCGCCAGCCTGCAACTGTTCAGCGCCCTTCCCGCGCTTGAATGGGGATGCGAGTTGATCGGTCCACTTCTTATCGCGGACGATTTTTCGATCGAGCCGATCAGGTACGAGAATTTCGAGGTCGTTGTGCCGAACGGACCGGGATTGGGCGTGAAGTTGGATCGGGAGAAGGTCGAGCACTACCGGCGACGGTGACTGATTTAGAACAGTCGTCAGCGCTAAGGATGGAGGCGTCGGAGCGATGCCATTGAATGCCGAGTTTGCGATTTCCGGCGAACGGATCGGCCTCTACCTGTCGGGCGCCGGCGGCAAGCCCCGACCAGGGATCGTGCTGCTTCAAGAGATCTTCGGGGTGAACGACGCGATGGAGCTTGCCGCTGATGGCTTCGCAAGCGCGGGCTTCGTTGTCGCGGCTCCCGATCTCTACCACCGTCTTGCTCCCGGAACGGCGCTCTCCTACCAGCCCGCCGACCGACCGCGGGCCCTGGAGCTTTGGGCGAAGCTTCGCGACGAGGACGCGGCCCGGGACATTGCCGCGGTTCAAGCTTGGCTGCGCGGCCACCCGTCCTGCAATGGCCGCGTGGCGCTGCTTGGCTTTTGCCTAGGCGGCAAGCTCGCCATTCTCGCGGCCGCCCGCGAGGCGACCGATTGCGTCGTCTCCTTTTATCCCGTTCAACTGGAGAAGCATCTCGCCGATATCGCCGCCGTCCGCTGCCCCGTTCAGGTGCATATCGGAGACAACGACGCCCACGTTCCCGAAGCCCCGCGCGAGATCGTGCGGCAAGCGCTGTGCGTTGGCGTGGAGAACGAGTTTCTGGTCTACGCGGGCGCCGAGCACGGATTCTACAACTCGATCCGCGCGTCCGGATTTCATCCTGCGGCCGCGGCCCGGGCACACGAGGCGAGCCTGCGGTTCCTGAAACGCTGGTTGGCCGAACGACCGGCCGTGAACGCAGAGGCCAAACGCGCTTCCGGTCTGGGCGAATGATCGGTGAACCTAACCTACAGAGGGGGAGGCAGTGACATGTTTAGCGAACAAGATCTGAAGCGGTGGCGTGAGACGGTCCGTCGTCAGCAAACGGGCGACGGTGATCCCCGAATCGTCAAGGCCGTGGATCGGGTGTTGGATGCCCTCTTCCCGGCCATCCTCGAAGCCAAACCGACATTGGAGGAATGGTTCGCCTTTCTGGATTTCGTCGGCAAGGCCGGCCCGGTTCAACTCAAGGGCATCGCCTGGATTCTCGGCATTACGCAGATCGTCGAGGAGCTGAACTCTCCGCTCGGCCCAGAAGCGACCGATCAGTGCGTGGAAGGTCCCTTCTATCGTCCTGGCGCAAAGGAAGTGCCGTCAGGGGCGCCCTTGTTCGAGGTCGAGGATGCCGGAGAGTATCTGTTCTTCGAAGGGCGCACTCTTGACACCAAAGGAGCGCCGCTGGCCGGGGTCGAGATCGATGTTTGGGGCACCGATGGCAATGGCAAGTATTCCCACTTCGACCCAAGCCAGCCGCAATTCAATTGCCGCGGGAAGGTGAAATCCAAGGCGGACGGAACCTACTCGATCTTCACCAAGTTTCCGCAGCCCTACACGGTCGCGTTCGAAGCGATGGGAGACGTCATTCGCGCCATGGGCCACCAGCCCTGGCGACCGGCGCACCTGCATTTCAAGGTGACGTATCCGGGTTACGTGCCGCTCACCACTCAGATCTGCTTCAAGGGCCAACCCTATGTCGACAATGACGCCGCTCTGGCGGTCAAGGATCAACTGACGATCGATTTGGCCCGCCATGACGGAGCCTCGGAACTCAGCCGCAGAGGGGTCGATCGACCCTTCTACTCGGCGAATTTCGATTTCCGCCTGCAGCCGGCGGCGTAAAGCCGACCTAGCCACGGTTCTTCGCAGACGCAGGGCTTGCGAGTTCGGCGACTGACCTAACCCGTAAAGGCGTAGGTTGAGGTTCCTCCGGGCGGCACCCGGCTGGGCTGTCCGGCCAATTTTCCCTGCCCACAGAGACCACCCTTCGCCACCTCGACGCAGGGTTTAAAACAACTTGACTGGATGATTTTGTATGGCAATCTTGTGAAACTTGAAATCTTCGCTTATGAGGATGACATAACATGTCTTGCTCGGCGCAGCAATCTAGCCGCGGGCCCTTCTTTTACGCCGCGAGGCTCGGGTTGCTCGCAACACTTCTTCTTGGTTGGCTGGGCGGCACGGCTGACGCCACGGAGAACGGGCGCAACCCGTTTCCGAACGGCCTAAACGCCTCCGATATCGGCAACCTGCCCCCCAAGGGCTTTTATCTCGTGAATGAAT
This sequence comes from Alphaproteobacteria bacterium, assembly GCA_035620695.1. Taxonomy (GTDB): domain Bacteria; phylum Pseudomonadota; class Alphaproteobacteria; order JAREAF01; family JAREAF01; genus JAREAF01. The sequence goes on along the minus strand of DASPGI010000115.1, from coordinate 382 downwards.
TCATCTTCTTCACGGCGGATCGATTCAATAACGGGAAAGGAGACAAGGCTTTCCCAGACTTCAGTCTGGACGTGTTCGCCTACGCGCCGCGCTTTCTGTGGAATACCGGAGTGCAGGTGCTGGGCGGCGACGTGAACTTCCAGTTCATCCAGCCGGTCGTCTACCAATCCTTCGAAAACAACTTCGTCTTCCCTCCACCAGGGCCACCGCCGCCAGGGACACCGCTGCCGCCGGGGTTCCCGCCGAGCCCGCCCTTCGGCTCCGAGGATGACTGGCAACTTGCCGACTTCATCATCTCGCCCATCGTCTCCTGGCACGCGCATCCCGTCCACTGGGCCGTCGGCATGGATATCGTGTTCCCGACTGGGTCGTTCGCCGATCA
>DASPGI010000114.1:0-20921 GCA_035620695.1 Alphaproteobacteria bacterium | reverse complement strand
GTCATCCTCAAGGCCATCGACTGGACTCTCGGCCTAAGGGTGGAAGAGGAAACCGAGCGGGATGGGCTCGATCTAGCACTCCACGGCGAGACGGTGTCGTAAGCCCAGGTTTGGAGCGACCGGGAGGGCGGGGAGGCGACGACGACCCCGCCCTTGTCGACCATGTCCCGGACGGGGTAAAATCGTTTCCGTTTTGTGCTGAACCGGCAGGCCCGCCTCTGGGGGAGGCGGGCGCTTTTGCAGACGTGAAACCCTCCTCAAGGAGCCCATGGGCGATCGGCTCGAGCCTCTCCTTGCCTATCATCCCTTCACGCGGCTGAACGCGCTCTTGGGCGAACTGCGAACGCCGCAAGGGGTATCGGTCCTCAACCTAGCCGTTGGCGAACCGCAATTCTCCGCCCCACCGATGGTGCGTGAAGTGCTGGAGCGGGAGGCCGCGGGCTGGTCGCGCTATCCGCCCTCGGCGGGCACGCCCGAGTTCCGCACAGCGATCGCCGAGTGGCTCGGCCGGCGATATCGTCTGCCGCCCGGCATGATCGATCCGGACCGGAATATCCTTCCGGCGCCCGGCACGCGCGAGGCGCTGTTCCAACTCGGGCTCTCCGCGGTGGCGCTGAAGGGTAACGGCGCTCCACCGAAGGTCCTGATCCCGAACCCCTTCTATCATGTCTATGCCGGCGCGGCCGCGGCCGCGGGCGCGGAAACGGTCTTCGTGTCGGCAGGTCCGGACACGGGCTTTTTGCCGGACTTTGAAGCGCTGCCGGCCGCGTTGCTCGATCGCACCGCGCTCGCCTTTCTGTCGACCCCCGCCAATCCGCAGGGCGCCGTCGCCGACTTGGCGCGCTTGGAGGGCCTGCTGAGCCTCGCCCGCCGGCATGGTTTCGTGCTGGCTGTCGATGAATGCTATGCCGAGATCTACGACCGGGCGCCTCCGCCGGGGGCTCTCGAAGCTGCCGCACGCCTCGGCGGGCGTCTCGACAATCTCGTTGTGCTGCATTCGCTCTCCAAGCGCTCGAGTGTGCCGGGATTGCGCTCGGGGTTTATCGCCGGACCGGCCGAGCTCATTCGGCGCTCGCTGCAGCTGGTGAATCATGGCGGGGCCGGGGTGCCGCTGCCGGTGCTTGCGGCCTCGGCCGCGCTGTGGCGCGACGAGGCCCATGTCGCCGAAAACCGCGCCCGCTACCGGCGCAACATGGATATCGCCGAGCGAATCCTTGGCAACAGTCTCGGATTCCGCCGTCCGGCCGGGGGATTCTTTCTGTGGCTGGAGGTCGGCGACAGCGAGACTGCCGCGCGCCGGCTCTGGGCCGAGGCGGGCTTGCGCGTGCTGCCGGGCCAGTATATGGGCCGGGTGGACCAAACCGGCCGGCATCCCGGCCGTCCCTATATCCGGGTTGCGCTGGTCCATGAACCGGAGACGGTGGCCGACGCCATGACGCGGCTGGCCGAGACCTTGGCTCCGCAAGCAAAAGCAGAGGAGCAGGGCTAGGATCATGGCTTCGACCAGCAGCGCCGGCAATATGTCTTACGGATCGCGTGAAAGCGCCGATTTTCTCATCCGGCGACTGATGGAGCTCATCGGCGGTGCGTTGGTCTTGGCCGCGCTCGCGCTGCTGCTGGCGCTCCTCTCCTATGACCCGGCCGATCCATCCGCCAATGTCGCAACCGATCGTCCCGCCGCAAATCTGATGGGCTGGACGGGCGCGTTCGTGGCGGACTGGATGTTGAAGTTGATCGGCATGGCCAGCCTGTTCTTGGTCATCGTGCCCGCGGCCTGGGGAGTAAGGCTGGTCCGCCACCGCCCGATCGGGCGGATATGGCTGCGGCTGGTCGCACTGCCGGTCCTCTTGTCGGCGCTGGCGGTCGGTTTTGCGAGCCTTAACGACGCAATGGGATTCGGGGGCATCCTCGGTCATGTCTTGCTCGACCGGATGGCCGGCGGCGAGGGACTTGTCCGGACTGTAGTCGCTCTCGCAGGGTTCGCATCGGGCTTGGCGCTTGCCTACTGGATGCTGGCCCATGACGCAGGCGAATGGCGCGCGGGCGGAGCCCGCCTCTTGGCGCTTCTTGTCATGCTCTGGCGCATGGCGACCAGGCTCGGAGCCCTTGTCGGACGCCACAGGCTCTTTGCGGGCCGTGCCGCCGATCAGCGGGCCAGCCGGGCCGCCTCGCGCCGGCGGGCCCGCATCGAGCCGCGCCTCGGCAACGTCGCGGACGCACTTGAACCGGATGACGATCCGATCGAGTTGGATGAGGAGGAGGTCGCCGCCCCGCCATCGCCGCGTGCGGCGCGCACAGCCTTGCGCATCGAAAAGGCCGCGCCGCCCAGGCGTGGCCGGCGCGCCTCGGGGCAGGCCACGCTCGATCTTCTTCCCGGCGAGGAATATCAGTTGCCGCCACTCGCGCTGCTGGCGCCGGCGCCGCCCGAGCGCGGTAAGGTCGCCTCCGAGGAGTCTCTTGAGAAGAATGCGCGCCTGCTGGAGTCGGTGCTGGAGGATTTCGGGGTCCGCGGGCAAATCGTGAAGGTTCGTCCCGGCCCGGTCGTGACCCTCTACGAGCTGGAGCCGGCTCCGGGTACGAAAACCAGTCGCGTGGTGGGGCTTGCCGACGATATCGCGCGCTCGATGAGCGCTGTTTCGGTGCGCGTGGCCGTGGTGCCCGGGCGCAGCGTCATCGGGATCGAACTGCCCAACGCCCGGCGCGAAACCGTTTATCTGCGCGAGCTTCTGGCATCCGAGCCCTATGAGCGGGCCGGCGGCAAGCTTGCGCTCGTGCTCGGCAAGGATATCGGCGGGGGACCGGTGATCGTCGACCTTGCCCGCATGCCGCACCTGCTCATCGCCGGCACGACGGGCTCGGGCAAATCGGTCGCGATCAACACCATGATCCTGTCCTTGCTCTATCGCCTATCGCCCGACAAGTGCCGGTTCATCATGATCGACCCGAAGATGCTGGAGCTTTCGGTCTATGACGGCGTTCCGCATCTCTTGGCGCCTGTCGTAACCGAGCCGCGCAAGGCGGTGGTCGCTTTGAAATGGGCGGTCAAGGAGATGGAGAACCGCTACCGCGCCATGTCGAAGCTGGGCGTGCGCAACATCGAAGGCTACAACGCCCGCGTCGCCGAGGCGCGCCGGAACGGCGAAGTGCTGACGCGCAAGGTGCAGACCGGCTTCGATCCGGAGACCGGGGCGCCGGTCTGGGAGGAGGAGCCCTTCGATCTGGAGCCCTTGCCGCTGATCGTGCTGGTAGTCGACGAGATGGCGGACCTGATGCTGGTCGCCGGCAAGGATATCGAGGCGGCGGTGCAGCGGCTGGCCCAGATGGCGCGCGCCGCGGGCATCCATCTGATCATGGCTACCCAACGACCCTCCGTCGACGTCATCACCGGCACCATCAAGGCCAATTTTCCGACCCGCATCTCCTTTCACGTGACCTCGAAGATCGACAGCCGGACGATCCTGGGTGAAATGGGGGCCGAGCAGCTCCTAGGCCAGGGCGACATGCTCTATATGGCCAATGGGGGACGCATCACACGCGTGCATGGACCGTTCGTCTCCGATCAGGAGGTGGAGCAGGTGGTGAGTTTCCTTAAATCCCAGGGCGAGCCCTCCTATCTGGACTCGGTGACGGAGGACGACGAGGCCGAGACGGGCTTTGCCGAGATGGGCGAGGAGGGCGGATCCGGCGATGCGCTCTACGACCAGGCGGTGGCGCTGGTCACCAGGGAGCGCAAATGCTCGACCAGCTTCGTCCAACGCCATCTCCAGATCGGCTATAACCGGGCCGCCCGGATCGTAGAACGCATGGAACGCGAGGGTGTTGTGTCGACCGCGAACCATGTCGGCAAACGCGAGGTGTTGGCGCGGTCCATCGACGGGCGTGACTGAGGCGATCGGCTGCGCTCAACCGAGTATGGGACGGAGATAAAGTGGCGATGCGCCGAACTTCTCGGAAGAACACAGGCGTCAGGGCGTTCGGGAGAAGACGCTTTCTGGCCGGCCTGGCGACCCTCGCCATCGGCGCGAGCGGGCCGGCGCGAGCAGCCGCACCGCAACCCGCCGACTTCGCCGATCTCGCCGAGATCGAGCGCTATCTCGATTCGATCCGCACCATGGCCGCCGAGTTCCAGCAGTTCGACCAGGAAGGGCGGGTCACGGCGGGGCGCATCTACCTGTCCCGGCCGGGACGGCTTCGGGTCGAGTATGACCCGCCAACGCCCTATCTTCTGGTCGCCTCCTCCGGGGCGCTCGTCTATTACGACGCCGAGATCGACCAGCTGACGACGCTGCCGCTGTCCTCCACGCCCGCGGCGTTCCTCCTCAAGGACCGGATCAGCTTGACGGAGGGTGTCAGCGTCAGGGACTTCGAGCGTGGGCCCGGGGTGCTGCGCGTCGAGCTGGTCGATGCCGAGGATGAGGGCGCAGGGTCGGTGTTGATGGTGTTCGAGGACCGGCCCCTGGCCTTGAAGCAGTGGACGGTTACCGACGCGCAAGGGCTGAAGACGCAGGTCGTTCTGAGAGACGCCGAGTTCGATGTTGTGCTGGATCCCAGGCTGTTCGCCCTGCCGACCGCCAAGGGACCGGGCAATCGGACGAATTGACCGGTCAGCGGCCCCCGGCCTCCCGCAGACGGAAAGGTCTGGCCAGAAGCAGGGGCAGGTCCTGTTCCTCTCGCCCCTCGACCCCGATCTCCATCTTCGGCGTTCGCGGCGTCATGCTGCGGCTGGCAAAGAGCCGGTCCCAGAGGCTCAAGACCGTCGCGTAATTGCTGTCGGTGTCGTTTCGGATGCGATGGTGATGCACCCAGTGGATCGACGGCGTCACGATGAGCCAGGACAAGGCTTTCTCCAGCCGGTGCGGCAGCTTCAGGTTGGAGTGGTGGAAGGCCGCGCCCGCCAGGACCAGCGCCTCGAAGGTCAACACCGAGGATAAGGGCATGGCGAAGAGTACGATCACGCCGGCGCGTGCGAGGGCGGACAGGATCACTTCGCCGAAATGGAAGCGGACGGCGCTTGTCACGTCGAGGAACCGGTCGAGATGATGCACCTCGTGGAACCGCCACAGGAACCCGATGCGGTGGTTGGCCCGGTGCCACCAATAGATGAGAAAATCGAGCAGCAGCAGATCGAGGAGAAGCCCAGCGCCGCCACGCGCGGAGGCCGGACGCAGGCCCAACTCCAGTCCGGCTGCCCATCTGGAGACCGGTACGACGACGGCCAGCGAGACCACGGCCGAGAGGGCGAGGAAGGCGAGGTTCCGCGCCGGGCGCAAGAGGGCCCAAGCGCGTCCGTCCGGGAACGCAACGGCGGGATGAAGGCGCTCGGCGAAGAACAGAAGCGCCAGCCATGCGCCCACCGCAACCCCCTTAAAGGCCAGCAGAGTCTCCCCGAAATCGTCCATATTCCTTAGATATAGATTGCGTTATTGCTCGCAAAGCAGCTTCTAGGGATATGACGACACAACCTCTCATCGGCATCCCGGCTTGCGTGAAGGAGGCGGACGGGGTGCCTTTCCACGCCGCCGGCGACAAATATGTCGCCGCCGTCGCCCATGCGGCAGGTGGCCTCCCCTGGATCATCCCGGCCCTGGGCGATTTCTACGATCTGGCGGATCTGGTTTCGCGCCTGGACGGCCTTCTGGTGACCGGAAGCCGCTCGAATGTCGAGCCGCACCGGTATGGGCGAATCCTGGAGCGGGCGGAGAGCCCACACGATCCGGCGCGTGACATGACCACCTTGCCCCTGCTTCGCGAAGCCCTGGCGCAGGGGCTGCCGATCTTCGCCATCTGCCGGGGATTGCAGGAGCTGAACGTGGCGCTTGGCGGCACCTTGCACCAGCAGGTGCATATCCTCGAGGGCAAGCTCGACCATCGCATGCCCCAGGGGGTGGCCTATGAGGAGGCCTACGGCGTGCGGCACGCCGTCTCGATCGTACCCGGCGGGCTGCTGCATCGACTGTTGGGGCAGACCGAAATACAGGTAAATTCGCTGCACTGGCAGGCAATCGATCGGCTCGCCGAGCGGCTTACCGTCGAGGCGGTTGCGCCGGACGGGGTGATCGAGGCGGTGAGCGTGCCCAACGCGCGCGACTTTGTCCTAGGGGTTCAATGGCATCCCGAATACCGGGCCACGGAAAACCCGCTCTCGATGCAATTGTTCCGGGCCTTCGCCGAAGCGGCCGAAACCAGGGCGCGGCAGCGACGGGCAAAGCCGGCGGCGTAAACAGCGCTGGCGTGCCGCAGTTTCCTGGCACCCATGCTTCAGGTTCATGCCTGCTTCTACAAAAACGCTGGTTCACGAGAACCAAACGCGACCCAACTTGTTAACCATCAGTGGTCGGGTCCGCAATGGTCCGGCCGCCTGACATATCGGTTCCCCTGCCGACTGTCAGGTTCCGATCGGAGCTGCGAACGCCCGGCCTCCCCCTGACCGGGCGTTCTGCTTTTTCAAGGCCCGGCATGGCTGCTATAACGCCGCCGTTCTCCTGACTTTCACAATCCCTCCCCTCCCAATGCCGCTCCGGATCGCTACCTGGAACATCAATTCGGTGCGCTTGCGCCTTGACCTGGTGCGCCGGTTCATTGCCGGCTGGTCGCCGGACGTGTTGTGTCTGCAAGAGACCAAGACCCGCAACCAGACCTTTCCCAAGAAGGAGATGGAGGCGCTCGGCTATCGCCACAGCCTCATCCACGGGATGAAGGCGTATAACGGCGTCGCCATCCTCTCGCGCGTCCCATTCAACGCCGGCCGACGCCGGCGCTGGTGCCGGCGCTCCGACTGCCGGCATCTGGTGGCGCGGTTCGAGGGCGGGCTCGAGCTGCACAATTTCTACGTTCCCGCCGGTGGCGACATCGCCGACCCGCAGGCCAATCCAAAATTCGCCCACAAGCTGCAGTTCCTGGACGAGATGGCGGCCTGGTTCGCCGCCCGTCCAAACGATGCCCGACGACCGCTCGTCCTGGTCGGCGATCTAAACGTGGCGCCCTTGGAGAGCGATGTCTGGTCGCACAAGCAGATGCTCAAGGTGGTGAGCCACACCCCGATCGAAGTCGAGAAGCTGACGCGCGTTGCGAAAACGCTGGGCTGGGTCGATGCCGCCCGCCGCTTCGTTCCCGCCGAGCAACGGCTTTACAGCTGGTGGAGCTACCGGGCCCGGGATTGGGCCGCCTCGGACCGAGGCCGCCGGCTCGACCATGTCTGGGTCACGCCGTCTCTGGCGCCGGTGCTGGCCAGGGCGGAAATCCTCAAGCAGGCGCGCGGCTGGGAGCTGCCATCCGACCATGTGCCGGTGCTGGTGGATGTAGGGTGACCGTCCCCGTGGCCGGTTACTTGCGTGCAAGGGCATCGCGCAAGCGCTCGGTCGTGTGGTCCAGTCTCTGGGCCAGAACGCGCATGACCTCGATGCCGATCGCAGGAAAATCCATAAGCATGCGCAAGAACAGGTCCTTCGTGATCCGAAGAGTGGTAAGCGGCGTCGAGGCCCGGATGGTGGCAGTGCGCGGCACTTCGCACAGGATGGCGATCTCGCCCACGAAGTCGTTCTTGCCGACGGTGGCCACGACGATCGGCCCGGCAGCCCCTTTGATCAGCACCTCGGCCTCGCCGTTGAGGATGATATAGGCTGCGTCGCCGGGATCGCCCTGATGGAACAGGGTTTCGCCGGTCGAGAAGACCGCGCGTTCGCTGGCGAAGGCGAGCAGCTTCAGCTTCGCCGGATCGACCTTTGCAAGAAGCGGGATCTTGCGGAGAAGCTCTACTTCCTCATCGATCGTCATGTCCGCCTCTAATCTTCTCGCGCCAACAAGGTGAAGCTGCTGTCGGGCCGATCGAGCGTGTGGGGCGGGCCATGCTCGACCACGCGCCCGCCGCTCACCACCAGAACATGTTCGAACTGCCGCGCCAGGCTCGCCCGATGCAGCACCCAGAACAAGGCCCTGCCCTCGAACTCGCTCAGCACGGCCGACATCACCCGGTTCTGGGTCGGTCCGTCCATGACCGCCGTCGCCTCCCCGATGACCAGGAAATCGGGCCGCTTCAAGAGCGCACGCGCCAGCGCCAGCTTCTGGCGCTGGCTGGCGCTCAGACGCTTTCCCGCAACGCCGACCTGGAATCCGAGGCCGATGGCGGTGGCGGCGCTGCGCAGCCCGGTCGCATCCAGGACCTCCGTGATCAGTGCGCCGATGCGCGAGGCTGCCTGGGCCTGCCCATAGACGAGGCGGCCAAACAGAATGTTGTCGCTCAGCGTCGAAGCGGCGTTGTATTGCGCCGGATCGAAGAACTCGACGGTGCCCGCCAGATCTCGCGGCAGGTTGCGCGCGAACAGCCGGCGCGCCGCGATCAGGCGCTGCTCGCGTTCGGGATCTATCAGACCGAGGCGATGGCGCGCCTCCACATATTTGAACGGCAGCGACAGCAATTTGGTGCGGTCGCTCCGATCGAGATTGTTCACACCCTGCTTGGCGATCCGTTGGAGGATGGCCTGGTACTCGGGCAGGCTTTCGGCGGAGATGAAGCTGAACTGCTCGAAGAACGGATGGCCGGGCGGCAAGTCGGCGAACAGCTCGACCATGGTCTCGGCAATCTTCAAGCCAATGGCCATGAGATCGGGCCCGATGCCGGCGGCGCGGATCACCTCCGCCATATAAGGGTTCTCGGGCAAGCGGTCGGGCTCGAAGGCCGGCCCCACCGGGGTGCCGAACAAGAGATTCTCAGCCAGCGAGGCGTTCTGATTGTAGCGGTTCGGATCGAACGGTTCGACCAACCGGCCGAGGTCGCTCTGCGCGAGCTGCTTGAGCAGCATGGCCCGCGCCTCGAGAACCCGCCGCGCAAGATCGGGCTCGCGCTCGGGGTTGATGGTGCCGACGAGGCCGAAATGATAGACCTCCTCTTCCATATCGACCCGGCGCAACGCGGCGATAAGGCATTTGTCGATCTCCTCCGGCCCGGAGATTCCAAGCTCCTCGTAGCTGATCCAGTCGGCTTCGGGATCGAAATCCGGATTGCCCGCGCGCCGAGCCTCGGCGATCGCCTTGGCTCTCGCCGCTTCAGCACGGGGGTCGCGTGGGCGCGATCTCAGCGGCCGGTGCTTGACGCCGTAAAGCAGATTGTCACGGACGCTTCCTGGAAAGATGAAGGCATCCTGCGGCACATAGCTCATGCGCCGGCCGGTCACCGCCTCCGGAAGGTCGGCCCAATCGAGATCGCCCATGAAAACACGCCCAGCGGTCGGCAAGATCAGACGCGCGAGCGCCAAGCCAAGCGCTTCCTTGCCGCCGCCGCTTGGGCCGACAACTGCAACGCGCCGCGGCAGTTCCACCGAGAAATTGGCACCGTCGAGAATGCGCGCGCGGCCGTCTTCGATGACAACCAGATTTGAGACGTTGAGCGTGCCATGGACCGAGAACGGCACTTGCGCGTCTGGGGCCTGCAGTTTCGGCTCCAAAAGCTGATCCGGCGCGAACTGCTCGATCACCTGATCGTACTTTATTTGCACATCGGTGCGCTGCTGATCCCAGTCGATCAGCTCCTTGATCGGACCCGGGAGGTCCTTATAGGCAATGAGCGCGGCGACAAGTCCGCCGACATCTATGCCGCCCCCGCGCAAGGCGAAATAACCCCCGATCAGATAGAATAGGAAGGGTGTGAGCTGGGCCAGGAAGTTGTTGAGGAACTTGACCGCGAATTTGCGCTGATAGATCTCGAAACGGATCCGATAGATGAGTCCGAGCCGGTCGGCGATGTCGGCGCGCTCATAGTTGGATGCGTCGTGGGCATGCACCTCGATGGCGCCGTCCACCAGCTCCGCCACCCGCCCGGCAAGCTGGCGCGCAGTGAGCTGACGTTCCCTGCCCAGCATCAGAATGCGGACCCTCAGCTTCGGGATGATGAAGGCCTGCGCCAACACGATGGCGAGCGCGAGCAGTCCAAGCCAAATATTCTGCACCATGATGAAGACGAGGGCCGTCAAAGCCTGACCTCCGAGATAGACCGGCTGGACGATCGCATCGCCGATGAAGCCGCCCAAGGGCTCCACCTCGTCCTTGACCATGGTGGCGATCTCGGCCTGCTTCATGCGGCGCAGATAAGTGAGCGGGAAGCGCAGCACTCGGTCGACAAGCTCGAAGCGCAGGCGACGGAGCATTCGCTCGCCGAGCCGGCCCTTCATGATGTTGATCAGGTATTTGAATCCGCCATTGATGAAGACCAAGACGAGGAAGATGGAGCTGAGCATCCAGAGATAGGCCAGCTGATCCAGCTCGAACCCGCGGAAAACCGAGATCTCGTCCGGCAGTCCCATGTTGCGCAGGAATTCCGGCGGCTCGAAGCTCCAATCGAGCACGCGTTTGCGGGCATCGGGCGAGATGAAGTCCTTGCCTTGAATGACGTTGATGATGGTCTTCGGAAGGTCCAGGGACACGAAATAGAAGAGCTGGGAGATCAAGGCTATGATGAAGATGACGATCTGATCCGTCTTGCTGTGAATCAGGATGTAGCGGAACAGGTTTCGTTCCATGGCCCCCGCCTGGCGCGGCGGCCGTGGACCGCCCTCGCCGTCAAGTCGCGCGGAACTTTAGCCGAACATCTTCGGTTCGGGCAAACGAACCGCCGCTTTCACCTAGCCATCAGTTCGCTTTTGCCGCGCCTTGCCCATATGTCATAGTCCCCGACCCGGTGATCCAGGATCGGCCCGATGACCCCATGACCCAGTCTCAGCGCTCGCCGCGGATACTCATCTATAGCCATGACAGCTTCGGCCTCGGCCATCTGCGTCGCTGCCGCGCGATCGCGCATGCGCTGGTGGAAACGACCAAGGATCTTCAGGTTCTCATCTTGTCCGGCTCGCCCATCATCGGCAATTTCGACTTTCGCAGCCGGGTCGACTTCATCCGGGTGCCGGGGGTAATCAAGCTCAGGAACGGCGAGTATACAGCGCTGAACCTGCATATCGACACCGATCAGGTCTTGGAATTGCGCGCATCGATCATGCGCCATACGGCCGAGATTTTCGACCCCGACTTGTTCATCGTCGACAAGGAACCCTTGGGCCTGCGCGGCGATGTCCGCGACACGCTGGTGAGCCTGCGGGCGCGGGGCGTGCCGAGCGTGCTGGGCTTGCGCGACGTCATGGACGAGCCGAGCCTTCTGGCCCCCGAATGGGAGCGCAAGAACGCCGTGGCCGCCTTGCGCGACCTTTATGACGAGATCTGGGTCTACGGCCTGCCGCAGATCTGCGAGCCCTTGGCCGGGATCGATCTGCCGAAATCGGTCAGACGCAAGATTCTCTACACAGGCTATCTGAAGCGCAGTCTGCCGAAGTTGCACGTACCCCTGACGCCGCTGTTGAAGATCACCGATCCCTTCATTCTCGTCACCACGGGCGGTGGTGGTGACGGGGAGGCGGTGATCGATTGGGTGCTCAGGGCCTATGAGGTCGACCGGCGGCTGCCATACCCGGCCCTGCTGGTGCTGGGGCCTTTCATGCAATCGGAGCGGCAGGCCGAGTTCCTGACGCGCGCCTCGCGACTGCAGATGGTTGAGGCGATCACCTTCGACGCCCAGCTCGAGCATCTGATGGCGCGCTCGGTGGGCGTGGTCGCCATGGGTGGCTACAACACCTTTTGCGAGATCCTGTCCTTCGACAAACCAGCGCTGATCCTGCCGCGCAAAAAGCCCCGGATGGAGCAGTTCATCCGGGCCGAGCGCGCGCGAGAGCTGGGGCTGGTCCGCATGTTGGATCAGGATGCCGTGGACGATGCCCGCACCATGGCGACGGCGCTGCGTGATCTGCCGCAGCAGCCTCGACCCTCGGCCGTAGTGGTTCCGGGTCTGCTCGACGGGCTGCCCAATCTCGACCGGCTGGTGTCGCGCCTGCTGGCCCGCGGCCGCCGGCCCGCACTGAGGCTCGCCGCCGAGCGCCAGCGCTGAGCGCATCGATGGGCCGCGCGGTCGCCTTCATACTCAAGGGGTATCCGCGCCTCTCCGAAACCTTCATCGCGCAAGAGATCCGTGCGCTGGAAGAGCTGGGGCTCGACATCCGCATCGTTTCGCTCCGGCACCCGACCGACCGCAAGCGCCATCACGTGCATGACGAGATCCGCGCCCCGGTTTCCTATCTGCCGGAATATCTCTACCGGGAGCCCTTACGCCTGCTCAGGTCCTGGCGGGCTCTGCGAGGCTCGCCCGGCTATCGCCTCGCTCGTCGCGCCTGGCTCAAGGATCTGCGCCGTGACCCTACCCCCAACCGAGGGCGCCGGTTCGGCCAGGCGCTCGTCCTTGCCCATGAGCTGGCGCAGGAGGTCGGGTGGCTCCACGCGCACTTCTTGCACACCCCCGCCTCGGTCGCACGCTATGCCGCACTGATGCGCGGCCTGCCCTTTAGCCTGTCCGCGCATGCCAAGGATATCTGGACCACGCCCGAGTGGGAGAAGTGCCAGAAGCTTGCCGAGGCTCGCTGGTCGGTGACCTGCACCGCGACGGGCGAGGCCCATCTGCGCACATTGGCCCCGGCCGCCGACCTGGCGCTGGTCTATCACGGGCTGGATCTGCGCCGTTTCCCCGCGCCTCCGACCACTCTTCCTTCGCTCCGAAACGGTAGCGATGAGCGCGAGCCGGTGCGGCTGCTCTCGGTCGGGCGCATGGTCGAGAAGAAGGGTACGGACGTGCTGATCGAGGCGCTGGCGCTCCTTCCCGCGAATATTGCATGGCGCTTGGATCATGTCGGAGGCGGGCCTCTCTCTGCCTCGATGCGGCGCTTGGCCGGGCGCCGCGGCGTTGCCGCGCGCATCCGCTGGCACGGTCCCTTGACCCAGGAGGAACTGTTAAAACGGTATCGGAAGGCCGACCTGTTCGTGCTTGCCAGCCGGATCGCCGGGGATGGCGACCGCGATGGTCTACCCAATGTGCTGATGGAGGCGCAGAGCCAGGGTCTGGCCGTGCTGGCGAGCGGCATCTCGGCGATTCCGGAGTTGGTCGAGAACGGTGCCAGCGGCCGGCTGGTGCCGCCCGAGAATCCGAATGCGCTTGCCACGGAGCTGGCGCGGCTGATCGGCGACCCGGCCTTGCGCGCGCGCTTGGGCAAGGCCGGGCAGGAGCGCGTCCGCGCCTGCTTCTCGCTGCAGGCTGGAATGACGCAGCTCGCCGCTCGCTTTGGCCTCGACGCAGCCGAGCGCCGGCGCGTGGGCGCAAGCGGCAGCTGATGCGTGTCGCCTTCTATGCACCGATGAAACCGCCCGATCATGCGGTTCCCTCTGGAGACCGCCGGATGGCGAGGCTCCTGATCGAGGCCATGCGAGCCGGCGGCCATGAGGTTCATCTGGCTTGCCGGTACCGCAGCCGCGAGGGCAAAGGCGATTGGGCGCGGCAATTGCGTTTGGCCGAACTCGGAGCGCGCTTGGCCGAAAGGTTGATTGCGCGCTACCGGCGGCGCCCTGTCGGCGAGCGCCCGCAAGCCTGGTTTACTTACCATCTCTATTACAAGGCGCCGGATCATCTCGGACCGCGCCTGGCCGATGCGCTCGGCATTCCCTATCTTGTGGCCGAGGCCTCGCATGCCGATAAGCGCGCGGGGGGGCCTTACGCGCCGGGCCATGAGGCGGCGGCCGAGGCAATCCAAAGGGCCGATGCCTTGATCGTCCTCAACGGCGCCGACGCCGAGGGGCTGGCGCGCCTCGTCGATCCGATGCGTTGCCATCGCTTGCTTCCCTTCCTTGGTCCCGAGGCTCCGAACCCTCCTGAGCGGGGCAAAGCGCGCGCGGCCCTGGCTCGAGAGCTGGACCTTCCCGAGGATGAGGTCTGGATACTGGCGGTGGCGATGATGCGCGCGCCGGACAAGCTTGCGTCCTACCTTCTTCTCGCCGAGGCCGCTGAGCGCTTGCGCCATCTGCGCTGGAGGCTGATCCTCATCGGCGACGGACCGGAGCGCGGGGCGGTAGAGACGGCCTTCGCTCCGCTCGGAGATCGGATTGCATTCGCCGGCTTGCGGGAGCCTCGGGACATCGTCCGCTTTCACGCCGCGGCCGATCTCTTTGCCTGGCCGGCAGTCAACGAGGCCTTGGGCATGGCGATGCTGGAGGCGCAGGCCGCGGGTCTGCCGGTGGTCGCCGGCAGGGTGGGGGCCGTGCCCGAGATCGTGACCGACAGCCGAAGCGGGCTCCTGGTCCCGAGCGGCGATGCCGCCGACTTTTCCGAAGCAATGGCGCGGCTGATCGAGGATCGGGGGTTGCGCCTGCGTCTAGGCCAAGATGCGGCCCGCCTCGCCGCCGAGCGTCATGGCTTTGCCACCGCGGTGCAACGGCTGGATGCCATTCTGAAGCAGGCGGCGGCATGAGCCTGGTTGCTCTGATCCGGCATGCCCCGACCGACTGGAACGCCGCGCGCCGGCTCCAAGGGCGCTCGGACCGTCCGCTCAGTGACGCGGGACGGGCAAGCCTTTGCCGCTGGCGCCTGCCGGCGCTTCTGGAACACGCGGCCTGGACGACCAGCCCGCTCGCGCGCGCCCGGGAGACGGCGGCGTTGCTGGGTCATCTTGATGCTACGGTCGATGATCGGCTCATCGAGATGAATTGGGGCGCATGGGAGGGCCTCACCCGCGAGGAGTTGCTGGCGAAGGCGGGGACCGGCGTCGTGGACCGCAATCCGTTGGGGCGGGACTTCCGACCGCCGGGAGGCGAAACTCCGCGTGAGGCTGCCCTGCGCGTGAAGCCCTGGATCGCCGAACGGGCGCGTTGCGGCGCGACCACGGCGGTGACACACCGCGGCGTGATCCGGGCGCTCTACGCCGAGGCGACGGGATGGGACATGATCGAGGCTCCTCCCGACGATCTCCTCGATGGCGCGGCCCAACTGTTCCTGGCGCGCGAGGACGGCTCGCTCAGCCTCATTCGGACCAATCTGATGCTGGCATGAGCAAGGTCTTCCTCTATGTGCAGAATTTGCTTGGCATCGGCCATCTGCGTCGGGCCGCGATTCTCGCCGGGGCCATGGTCGAGGCGGGGCTCGAGGTGGATTTCGTTGCCGGCGGCCCTCCCGTTCGGGGGCTGGATTTCGGCGGGGCGACACTGGTTCAGCTCCCGCCGGCGCGGTCGGCTGACGAACGGTTTTCGGTCCTACTGGATGAAGAAGGACGGCCGATCGACGAGACTTGGCGATCGCGGCGACGCGCAGCTCTCCTCGATGCGTTCGCCGCATCCGATCCTGCGATCCTCGTCATCGAGCTTTACCCTTTCGGTCGGCGTGCGTTTCGGTTCGAACTGCAGCCGCTGTTGGAAGCGGCCACGGCCCGACGGAGACGGCCGCAAATCTTCTGCTCGGTCCGCGATATCTTGGTGGAGAAAAAAGCCTCGGGCCGCGCGGAGGAGGCCGCCGCGCTGATCGAGCGGTATTTCGACGGCGTTCTGGTTCACGGGGATCCCGCCGTCGCATCTTTCTCTGCAAGCTTCCCCGCGGCCGAGCGGATCTCGGACAAGCTTCACTACACCGGTTATGTCGTGGGCCCGGCCCACGCAGGCAACGGCCAAGCGTCGGCGGCGGGAGAGGTGCTGGTCTCAGCTGGTGGGGGCGCGGCCGGTCGACCGCTGGTGGAGGCGGCGTTGGCCGCCCGACCGCTCTCGGCCGCGCGCGACCGGCCATGGCGGGTCGTGCTCGGGCCGCACTATCCCGAAGCGGAATCGACCGCTCTTCTCGCCGGCGCGGGAGCGGGCGTGACGGTGGAGCGCAGCCGCCCCGATCTCGCAGCGCTGTTCACGACATGCGCACTGTCCATCTCGCAGGCCGGCTACAATACGGTTCTTGAGCTGGTCGCGGCCGGTACGCGGGCCATCGTGGTGCCGTTTTCGGCAGGAGCCGAGAGCGAGCAGGGGGCGCGAGCCCGCCTGTTCGCGGATCGAGGATTGCTGATGATTCTCGAAGAACACTCCTTGGGAGCAGCCGCTCTTGCCGGGGCGATCGACCGGGCGCTGGCGTTGCCGCCCCCGGCGCCGGGAGGGGGACTGCGACTTGACGGGGCTGCCCAGACCGCGGCCTTCCTCTTAGAGGCAGTGGCGCGGAGGCGCTTGAGCCGACATGATGGCCGGGCCAGGATCGGTGTTGGAGAGAACCAATCGTGACCGCCGCCTTGCGCTACCGCCGCTCCGACCTTCTGTTCGACTACGGAAGGGCTGCGCTCGGGACAGGACTATCGGGCGCGGTCCTTGCGGCTCCGACCACTCCTGCGGTGACTGTGGCGGCGGCGGGGCTGGCGACGCTCTTCGGCGTCTTTGCCTTGCGCACGGCCGCGCGGCAGATTACCCGCTACGAGCTGTCGACGACCGGCATCGCCGAGTTGGGCTGGCGGACCGTGGTATTGGATTGGAGCAAGCTGGACGGTGTCAAAGTGCGGTATTACGCGCCACGCCGCAAACGCACTAAAGGCTGGATGGCGCTGTCGCTGCGCGCCGGCCGCCGGCGTCTTTCACTTGATTCAACCTTGCCCGAATTCGAGCAGGTAGCCGCCCTCGCACTCGCGGCTGCCCGGCGCAACAGCCTTGAGTTGGACGAGATCACCGTAGGCAATCTGGCAGCCTTGGATCTGCCGCCGCCGGTGGCGGAGAGGTCATGACGGACCTGCTTGCTATCCGCGATCTCCGGATATCGTTCCACCTTCATGACGCGGTGATCGAGGCGGTCAGGGGGATTACCTTCAGCGTTCCGGCCGGCGGGACTGTAGCGCTGGTGGGCGAATCGGGCTCTGGAAAGACAGTAGTCAGCCAGGCGGTGCTGGGGATCCTCCCAAACGCCGGCCGCATCACCGGCGGGGAGATCCTGTTCAGCGATCCGAACCGGCCGGGCGAGCAGGTGGACTTGGCCCGGCTGCCGCGGGAGAGCGAACAGTACCGGCAGATTCGCGGCGGGCGCATTTCCATCATTTTCCAGGAGCCGATGACGGCGCTCTCGCCACTGCACACCATCGGCAACCAGGTCGGCGAAGCGCTGCGCTTGCATCACCGCACCGGGCGCGAGGAAACCCGGGCGCGCACGCGCGACATGCTACGCCTTGTCGATTTCCCCGATCCGGACCGCGCGCTCGCCGCCTATCCCTTCGAGCTTTCCGGCGGTCTGCGCCAGCGCGCGATGATCGCCATGGCGCTGATCTGCCGCCCCGCGCTGCTGATCGCCGACGAGCCGACCACCGCGCTCGACGTCACCATCCAGGCGCAGATCCTGAAGCTCATCAAGGACCTTCAGGCGGAGCTCGGCATGGCGCTTCTGGTCATCACCCACGACCTTGGCGTGGTGGCAAACCTCGCTGAGGAAGTGGTGGTGATGTATCACGGCCAGATCATGGAGCGTGGCGGCATTGAGCGCATCCTGAGCCAGCCAAAGCATCCCTATCTGAGGGCGCTGCTGCGAGCGGTTCCGCGGATCGCCATGACCTCGGGCGAGCGACTGCAGCCCTTGCGCGAGATCGCGCCCGCGACCGGCCCCTTGATCGCACACCGCGATCCCTGGCCGGAGGGCGCGGCGGAAGCGGGACCGCTGATTGCAGTCGAGAACTTGGCCAAGCGCTACCGCATCCGCGGCGATGTCTGGTTCGGCGCCAAGCCCCATGGCGTGATCGAAGCGGTCGCCGACGCCAGTTTCGAAATCAAGCGTGGCGAATGCCTCGGCCTGGTCGGTGAAAGCGGTTGCGGCAAGACGACGGTCAGCAAGATCATCATGCGCGCGGTCAAGCCCGATACCGGAACCGTCCGCTTCAACGATCGCGGCCGGATCATCGATGTGCTGAAGCTGGAAGGCGAGGAGCTCTTACGCTTCCGCCGTAAGATCCAGCTTGTCTTCCAGGACCCGTTCAGCGCCCTCAACCCGCGGATGACCGTATTCGACATCGTGGCCGAGCCCCTGGTCATCCACGGCATCGGAACCGAGGCCGAGCGCTCAGAAATGGTGCAGGAGCTGATGCGCCTCGTCGGGTTGGATTCGCGCACGCTCAAGCGCTACCCGCACAGCTTCTCCGGCGGCCAGCGCCAGCGCATCGGCATCGCGCGCGCGCTTGCGCTGCACCCGGAGCTTCTGGTGTGCGACGAGCCGGTTTCGGCGCTGGATGTCTCGATACAGGCGCAGATCCTCAATCTGCTGAAGGATCTTCAAGGGGCATTGGGCCTTACCTACCTGTTCGTCTCGCACAATCTCGCAGTGGTACGCTATGTCGCCGATCAAATCGCAGTGATGTGCCGTGGGCGCATCGTCGAGTTGGCTGCGACCGAGCGGCTGTTCAACACGCCGGTTCACCCTTATACCCGTGCGCTTCTAGCCGCCGTGCCCGAGCCCGACCTGTCCAAGAAGCTCGATCTGCGCCAGCTCATGGAAGGCCGCGCCTCGGACCCGACCGCCTGGCCGGAGCCATTTCGCGTAAGCCCGGGGCGCGAGCCGCGCATGGTTGCTGTCGCCGATGGACATTTTGTGCGGGCCGATCCCGAGAAGGCCACGCTGGAGCTTGCGTCATGATCAGGCCGCTGTCCCTTCTGCTTGCCTCGTTGCTGCTGCTCGTCCCGACCGGCGCCGGCGCCTATCTCGAGCCTCCAGCGCTTCAGAACGACGTGGCTGCTGGAAAGCTGCCCCCCATAGAGGAGCGGCTGCCACAGACGCCCTTGCTGGTGCCGCTCTCCGCCCAGGGGCTGGAGCCGGGCGAGTATGGCGGCGACCTTCGCACCCTCATGAGTGGGGCGAAGGATGTGCGGATGATGGTCGTCTACGGCTATGCCCGGCTGGTCGGCTACAACCGCGATTACGCGATTGTCCCGGACATCGTTGAGCGGTTCGATGTGGAGGAGGGGCGCATCTTCACCTTCCATCTGCGCCCCGGCCATCGTTGGTCCGACGGCGAGCCGTTCACGGCGGAGGATTTCCGCTACTTCTGGGAGGATGTCGCCAACAATCCCGAACTCTCTCCGGGCGGCATCTCCTCCGAGCTCATGGTCGAGGGCGAGCCGCCTCAATTCGAGGTCATCGATCCGGCTACGATCCGCTATTCCTGGTCGAACCCCAATCCAAGCTTCCTGCCGGCGCTGGCGGGAGCTTCGCCTTTGTACATCTACCGGCCCGCGCATTATCTGAAGAAGTATCACGCGCGTTATGCCGATGCGCAGGAGCTGGAGAATATGGTGCAGGAAGCCGGCCAGCGGAACTGGGCGGCGCTGCACGGGCGCAAGGACAACCAATACAAGAACGACAATCCGAAGCTTCCGACACTCGATCCCTGGATCAATACGACCAAAGGTCCGGCCGAACGCTTTGTGTTCGTGCGCAATCCTTTCTACCACCGGGTCGACGAGAATGGGCGGCAGCTCCCTTATATCGATCGCGTGCTGATGACCATCGCCGACGGCAAGATCATTCCGGCCAAGGTCGGCGCCGGCGAAGCGGATCTGCAGTCGCGCTATCTGAGGTTCGACCACTACACGTTCCTGAAGGCCGGCGAGCGACGGGGCAAATACGAGGTCCGGCTATGGCGCAGCGGCACCGGCTCGCAGCTCGCACTCTATCCCAATCTCAACGCCAACGATCCGGTCTGGCGCGAGCTGTTCCGCGACGCCAGGTTCCGGCGCGCCCTTTCGCTCGGCATCAACCGCCATGAGATCAATCAGGTGATCTACTACGGACTCGCTTTGGAAGGGCAGAATACGACACTGCCCCAAAGCCCGCTCTATCGCGAGGAGTATCGTCGCGCCTGGGCTGAGTTCGACCTGGATCGGGCCAACAATATGCTCGATGAAATCGGCCTCAGGCGTGTCGATGAGGATGGCCTGCGGCTGCTGCCCGACGGTCGGCGGATGGAAATCATCGTCGAAAGCGCCGGAGAGGGGACGGAGGAGAGCGATGTTCTGAGGCTGATCGCGGACAGCTGGTCGCAACTCGGGATCTCGCTCTTCATCAAGGTCGAGCAGCGCGAAGTGTTCCGCAACCGCATCTTCGCCGGTGAAACCCTGATGTCGGTCTGGACCGGGCTGGAAAACGGCGTGCCGAACGCGCTATCGCTGCCGGCCGAGTTGGCGCCGACCTCGCAGCAGCAGCTGCAATGGCCGAAATGGGGCCAGTATGCCGAGACTCTCGGTAGGGCAGGCGAGCCGATCGACCTGCCGGAGGCCAAGGAGTTGATGGTGCTCAATCTTAACTGGCGGCATGCGGTTGATCGTGAAGAGAAAGAGCGGCTCTGGCACGCGATGCTGGCGATCCATGCCGATCAGATCTTCTCCCTCGGAACCGTGGCGGCGGTCCCGCAGCCGGTCGTGGTGTCGCAGCGGCTTCGAAATCTGCCGAAGGAGGCGCTCTATGCCTGGGAACCGGGCGCGCATCTTGGCATCTACCGGCCGGACTGTCTCTGGTTCGCCGAAGGTGCAGAAACGGCGGCGGCGAATTAGCCAGGGACGATAGAACTCGATCATGCTGCGCTTCGCGATCCACCGCCTAATTCTCATGATCCCGACGCTGATCGCTATCAGCATCATCGTCTTCGTCATCATCCAGCTTCCACCGGGCGACTATCTCTCCACCTATATCGCGGAGCTGCAAAGTCAGGGCGAGTCGGTGGATTCCGAGAAAATCGAATTCCTACGCCGCCAATATGGTTTGGATCAACCGATCTGGGTTCAGTACCTGACTTGGGTATGGGGGATGATGCGCGGCGATCTCGGCTATTCATTCGAATACGGACTGCCGGTGTCGGAAGTCGTCGGCGACCGTCTTTCGCTCACGGTGCTGGTTTCGGTGGCGACCATTTTGTTCACTTATGTCGTCGCCTTTCCCATCGGCGTTTACTCGGCCACGAACCAGTATAGCCTCGGCGACTATGTTCTGACCCTGATCGGCTTTCTGGGCCTCGCAACGCCCAGCTTTCTCTTTGCGCTGGTGCTGCTTTATCTCTTCAACGTCCAGTTCGGGATATCGATCG